>CAYPSI010000037.1:0-7008 GCA_964413375.1 uncultured Spirochaetales bacterium
AGCAGGTCCACTCGACCCACTCTCGCGCGGATCTCTGCGATCTCGGCGGGGGTGTGGATCGCACAATCGTTCAAATTCACGAGAGTGGCCTGCGGCGTGCGCAGCGCGAGCCAGGAGTCACCGCCGGTCCACGGCTCGCTCAGCGCCGAAACGCCTGCAGCGAGCTCGATCCATCGCCCGGGCGCGAGCTCGCGCACCTCGCGGAAGCCCAGGCGGCGACAGAACTCCGCGAGCTACTCGACCGTCACGCTCTTCGCGAGGTTCCGCGGCTGGTCGACGTCGGTGCCCTTGAGCACCGCCACGTGATAGGCGAGCAGCTGAAGCGGAACGGTGGCCAGCACGGCGGTGAGATGCGGCCCGAGGTCCGGAATGGCGATCACCTCGTTGGCCTTCTCGGCGATCTCGCCGTCTCCCTCGCTCGCGATGGCGATCACCTGGCCGTCGCGCGAGCGGACCTGCTCGAGATTCGACACGACCTTGTCGTAGAGCGGCCCCCGAGTCGCGATCACGAGCACCGGCATCCGCTCGTCGATCAGCGCGATCGGTCCGTGCTTCATCTCGCCGGCAGCGTAGCCCTCTGCGTGGATGTACGAGATCTCCTTCAGCTTGAGCGCGCCTTCGAGGGCGATCGGATACATGATGCCGCGACCGAGGAAGAGGAAGTTCGGGGCGTGCTGGTACTTCTGCGCGACGGCCCGCACCGACTCGTCGAGGAGCAGCGTTCGCTCCACGAGGCGCGGCAGTCGCATCAGCTCCTGCACGAACCGGCGCGCCTCGTCGCGCGAGATGCGCCCCCGCGAGATTCCGAGCCGCAGCGCCATCAGGTAGTGGCCGACGATCTGGGTAGTGAAGGCCTTCGTCGAGGCGACGCCGATCTCGGGACCGGCCTGGGTGTAGAGCACGTCGTCGCTCTCGCGCGCGATCGTGGCTTCGCGAACGTTGCAGATGGAGATCACGCGCGAGCCGCCCTCCTTGGCCTGGCGCAGTGCCGCGAGCGTGTCGGCCGTCTCGCCGGACTGCGAGACCGGGATCACGAGGCACTCGGGGCCCAGGATCGGGCTGCGGTAGCGGAACTCGCTGGCGAGATCGACCTCGGTCGGGATCCCCGCGATCTGCTCGTAGATGTACTTGCCCACCATGCACGAGTAGTAGGCGGTTCCGCAGGCGGTGAGGATGATCCGACCGAGCTTCGAGACGCGCTCCGGCGAGAGGTCGATCCCATCGAGCTCGACCTCGCCCTCGGACTCGATCACACGCGTCCCGATCGTGTCGAGGATCGCGCGCGGCTGCTCGAAGATCTCCTTCTGCATGAAACGGTCGTAGCCGCCCTTCTCCGCGGAGACGGGATCCCACTGGATCGCGCGGGCCTCGCGCTCGACCGGACGTCCGTTCGCATCGACGATCTGGGCGCCGTCCTCGGAGAGGACCGCAAACTCGCCGTCCTCGAGGAAGAGCATCTCCCGCGTGTAGGGAAGGATCGCAGGGATGTCGCTCGCGAGGAAGGTCTCTCCGCGGCCGAGCCCGAGGATGATCGGACTTCCGCCGTTCTTCGCCGCGATGATGTGATCCTGGTCGACGTCACAGAGCGCGGCGAAGGCGTAGGAGCCGACGAGGCGCCCGCACGCAGTCCGCACCGCGGTGAGCACGTCGGCTCCGCCAGCGAGCTCGCGGTCGACGAGGTGTGCGATCAGCTCCGTGTCCGTGTCGCTGGACATCCGGCGGCCGAGCCCCTCGAGCTCGCTGCGAAGCACGCGATAGTTCTCGATGATGCCGTTGTGGACGATCACCACCCTGCCCGCGCGGTGCGGGTGCGCGTTGCGCTCGCTGGGCTTCCCGTGGGTGGCCCAGCGCGTGTGGCCGATGCCGACGCTGCCCGAAACCGGAGCGTCGCGCAGCGCGGACTCCAGATTCGCGAGCTTCCCGAGTGCGCGGCGCACGACCATCTCGCCCTGCTGGAAGATGGCGACCCCGGCCGAGTCGTAGCCCCGATACTCGAGCCGGCGCAGACCGTCGACCAGCACGTCCATCGCCTGCCGCTCGCGTCCCACGTAGCCTACGATTCCGCACATAGCGAACCCCCGCCCTTCCGAAGCGCTTTCGCCTACTTCTTCTTGGTGTCGCGCCCGAGTCGCCGACCCCAGCCCTCGACGTGTCGCGTCTCGCTACGTTCCACCGCGAGGGCGCCATCCGGCACGTCCTTCGTGACCGTCGAGCCCGCTGCCACGGCAGCATCCCTTCCGACACTCACCGGCGCCACGAGGTTCGCATTGCAGCCGATGGCGGCCCGCTCGCCGATCTGGGTACGATGCTTCTTGCGCCAGTCGTAGTTCACGGTGATTGCGCCGCAGCCGAAGCTGGCCCCGTCGCCGACGTCTGCATCGCCCACGTAGGAGAGATGGTCCGCCTTCACGCCCCTTCCGAGCGTGCTGTTCTTGAGCTCGACGAAATTTCCGATCCGGACGCCCGAGCCGAGGCGGTTGCCGGGCCGCAGGTGGGCGCTCGGACCGATCACGACGTCGTCGCCGATCTCGCTCGACTCGATCACGCAGTGGGGTCGGAGCTGCACGCGCTCGCCGAGCCGCGAGGGCCCCTGAATCGCGCAGCCGGGCTCGATCACGCTATCGCGACCGATCTCGACGTCGACGTCGATCCAGGTCGAGGCGGGGTCGACGATCGTGACTCCGCCGAGCATGAGCTCCTCGAGCTTTCTCTGGCGCACCACGGAGGCGGCGCGGGCGAGTTCGACGCGCGTGTTGACGCCGATCCCCTCGGCATCGTCCTCGAGTGCCTGCACCTCGACGCGTCTTCCTTCGCGCAGCAGGATCTCGATTGCGCTGGTCAGATAGATCTCGCCCTGCTCGTTGCGGTCGTCTGCCTGGGCCAGCACCTTCCAGAAGAGCGAGCGATCGGCCAGGTAGACGCCGGTGTTCCGCTCCGGGATGGCGAGCTCCTCGGGCGTCGCGTCGCTGGCTTCGACGATCCGCGCGAGGCGACCCTGCCCATCGCGCACGACGATGCCGGGAACCTGTACACGCGCCGACAGCAACACGAGGTCCGCGCCCGTCGCCCGCTTGCATTCCAGCATCCGACGCAGGGAGTCGGCGCGCAGCAGCGGAGTGTCTCCGTAGAGGACGAGCAGGTCGCCCTCGAAATTCCCGAGCGCCGCTTCCGCCTGGAGCAACGCGTGGCCGGTTCCACGCTGCTCGCGCTGCAGCGCGAAGCGGGCGCGCCCCGCGAAGGTCCGCTCGACCTGCTCGGAATCGCGGCCCACGACCACGACGATGCACTCGGGTCGCAGGGCCTCGGCCGCTGCGAGCGGGTAGCCGAGCATCGGCCGCCCCGCGATCGGGTGCAGCACCTTCGCGAGCCCGGACTTCATGCGCGTTCCCTGGCCCGCGGCCAGGATCACGACCGCGATGGGTCTAGCCTGCGGCATCGCTACCTCTTCGGTGGCCCGCCTGGGAGATATGACAATCGCGGCTGGAAGGGAAGTTCACCTCACGCCACAGAGATGCCCCGCGGGGACAAAGGCGACCCCGATCACGAGTTGCTTGCGGCGCGGAAGCCGCCTCTCCTACAGTGACCTGACACACCCCCCGTTGTGGCGAGGGCGACCCATCCGCGTCTTCGGGAACACCCACGGCCTCAAGGCCAGCCAGATCCGCCAGCTCGAGCGTCTCTCGCGCCGCCACCTGCCCCCGGAACGGCTCGTCACCCAGGAACTCGCCCGCGAGCTCACCGGCCTCACCCGCGAGACCGGCCGCCAGGTGGGCGTGCTCGTCGATCGCCGAGGGGCGGTGACGCACGTGATGGTCGGCGACGCCCGCTCGATCGAGCTTCCCGATTGGGGACGCATGCGCGCCGGTCTCGGTCGCCTGCGCGGCCTGCGCTGCCTGCACACCCACGTCGACGCCGAGCCGCTGACGCGCGACGACCTCTCCGACCTCGCCGCGCTGCGGCTCGACGCGATGGTGGCGATCGAGACGCGGCCGGACGGGCTCCCCGGCCTCGCGCACGTCGCCTCGCTACGGCCCGGCACCCGCAACGGCAGTGACGGCGCGATCGACCGGATGGATCCCGCGCCCCCCGCCGAGATCGACCTCGACTTCCGCGAGTGGATCGCCGCACTCGAAGAGGAGCTCGCGCGCCAGACCCAGACGCGCCGCGTCGGGGATGCGGAACGCGCGGTCCTCGTCTCGGTGGCGACCGGTCAGCGGCGAAGGCCCGTCCCCGGCTCGGCGGCGGCCCACGGCGCGTTGGGCGGAACCCGGCGCCGCAGCGCCGACGATCTCGAGATCCAGGTCGAGGAGCTCAAGGAGCTCGCGCGCACCGCCGGCGTGGAGGTGGTGGACGTCGTGACGCAGCAGCGCGGCCGCCCCGACCCGCGGACCCTGCTCGGCGCCGGCAAGCTACAGGACCTCGTGGTCCGGGCCTTCCAGCACGACGTCGACCTCGTGATCTTCGACCAGGAGCTCTCTCCGGTCCAGGCGCGCAACCTGACGGAGCGCCTCGATCTGCGCGTGATCGACCGCACCCAGCTCATCCTCGACATCTTCGCGCAGCACGCGCGCACCCGGGACGGCAAGCTCCAGGTCGAGCTCGCCCAGCTGCGCTACCTGCTGCCGCGCCTCGCCCAGCAGGCCGACCGATCCCTCTCGCGACTGGCGGGAGGCATCGGCGGGCGCGGCCCCGGCGAGACCAAGCTCGAGATCGATCGGCGTCGCGTTCGCGAACGGGTGGCGCGCCTCGAGCGCGAGCTCGCGCACCTGCGCCGCGAGCGCGAGTCGCGCCGCAAGCGGCGCTCGCGCCGCGAGCTCCCGGTGCTCTCGATCGTCGGATATACCAACGCCGGAAAGAGCACCCTGCTGCGCGCCCTCACGGCGACCGACGTGCTCGTCGCCGACACCATGTTCGCGACCCTCGACCCGACCTCGCGGCGCCTGCGCTTCCCGCGCGACACCGAGGTGATCGTGACCGATACGGTGGGGTTCATCCGCGACCTACCCGCGGACCTCGTGACGGCGTTCGGCGCGACCCTCGAGGAGATCTCGGACGCGAGCCTGCTGCTGCACGTCGTCGACGCTTCCGCGCCGGACTACGAGCGGCGCATCGCCGCGGTGCGCGAAGTGCTGGCCCAGATCGGCATGGAAGCGACGCCCGAGCTACTGGTCTTCAACCAGATCGACCGCATGCCCATCGGCGAAGGCGAGGCGATCGCCGCGCATCACGGCGGTGTGGCGGTCTCCGCACTCGGACGGCGGGGGCTTACCGAGCTCGTCGCCCGCGCCGAAGCCATGCTCGACGAGAACGAGGCGAATGGCGCCCCGATCCTCACCGCCGCGCAGGGGAGATAGCCATGCCGACCTCGGCGAAGATCACCGGAACGGGGATGTACGTCCCGGATCGGGTCGTCACCAATCACGAACTGGCCGGGCTCATGGACACGAGCGATGAGTGGATCCGCCAGCGGACGGGTATCGGCGAGCGGCGCTACGTCGAGGAAGGGCAGACGCCGGTCGACCTCGCGCTGCAAGCGTCCCGACGCGCGCTCGAGGCCGCCGGTCGCGAGCCGGGCGAGATCGATTGCATCGTGCTCGCAACGCTCTCCCCGCATGCGGACTTTCCCGGAACTTCCTTCTTCCTCCAGGAGCAGCTCGACGCCGGAGACATCCCCTGCTTCGACCTGCGCGCACAGTGCAGCGGCTTCGTGTACTCGCTCGGCGTCGCCAACAGCCTGATCCGTTCGGGCCAGTTCCGACGGATGCTCGTGGTCGGCTGCGAGGTACACTCGACCGGCATCGATCTCTCCGACGCCGGGCGCGACGTCTCCGTACTCTTCGGCGACGGCGCCGGCGCGGTCGTGCTCGAGGCCGTCGACCCGGACCTCGATCGCTCGGGAATCCTCGAAGTGCGCATGCACGCCGAGGGACGCTATGCCCGCAAGCTGTGGACCGAGGCACCCGGATCGGGCATCACGCCCCGGCGCATCAGCCAGGAGCTCATGGACCAGCGCCGCCACTTCCCGAAGATGGAGGGCCGCTTCGTCTTCAAGCACGCAGTGACGCGGATGCCCGAGGTGCTGTTCGAGACGCTCGGCGCCGCCAGCGTGAAGCTCGAGGACGTCGATCTCTTCCTGTTCCACCAGGCGAATCTGCGCATCAACGAGTACGTGGCCCAGCAGCTCGGCATCTCGCCCGAGAAGTGCCCGAGCAACATCGAGCGCTATGGAAACTGCTCGGCGGCCTCCGTGCCGATGCTCCTCGACGAGGCGGTGCGCAACGGGCGGCTCGCGCGAGGGCAGCTCGCCGCGATGACGACCTTCGGCTCGGGCTTCTCCTGGTCGACGGCCCTCGTCCGCTACTGAGGGGAATGCCGCAACGCGTTGTTCCCGCTTCGCCCCGGGTGCAGAAAACTTCCAGATAACCCTTTATCAGCAGATAGATGAGAACCTGATTGCCGCTCGCTTGACTCGCTGACGCAGTGTGTTAGCTTCGGATCGTGCCGGCGGGGCAACAGGCCTCCGGCCGCCCCCCAGAGCTGGTCCGAAGGCGCGCCAGATCCGGCACCAAGGAGGTTTCTCCCATGGCGGAGCAGACGAGCATCGTGCGCGACGGGATCGACAGGGTGAACTCGGCGTTCGAGCGCATCCCGGACGAGGTCCAGAAGGTGCAGCGCGAGATCCAGAAGCGGCGCAAGACCCTCGAGCGGCAGCTCGCGGGCGGCCGACGGGATCTCGAGAAGCGGACCCGGGACATCGAGAAGCGCACGCGACGCCAGGTGGAGCGGCTGCGGACGGAGTTCTGGCGGCTGCCGCTCACGAAGCGTGTCGATCGCCTGCGCACCGAGGCCGAGAAGGCGATCGAGCGCAGCGTCGATGCATTCCTCGGAATCCTGCAGATCGCGTCGAAGAGCGATCTCGACCGGATCGACAAGAAGCTCGGGCAGATGAGCCGCAAGCTCAAGGACATGGAGCGGCGCCGGGGCAACGGCCACGCGGCCAGCGCATAG
>CAYPSI010000038.1:0-28538 GCA_964413375.1 uncultured Spirochaetales bacterium
GATGCGGTACCGAACGCGCTCGGGGGGCGCGTCGCGTGGAATGGTGGCAGTCCGCCGTCCTCGGCCTCGTCGAGGGCGTGACCGAGTATCTACCCGTCTCGTCGACCGGGCATCTGATCCTCACGTCCTGGCTGCTCGGGCTCGACGGCCCCGAGAGCGCCGAGGCCCTCGCGACCTTCGAGATCGCGATCCAGGGCGGCGCGATCCTCGCGGTGCTCGGGCTCTACCGGGCGCGCGTCGCGCAGATGCTCCAGGGTCTGCTGGGGCGCGACCCCGTGGGCCTGCGCCTGCTCCTGAACATCGCGCTGGCCTTCCTCCCGGCGGCGCTGCTCGGGCCCTTTCTCGACGACCCGATCGAGGAGCACCTCTTCTCCGCGGGGCCGGTGCTGCTGGCGCTCTTCGTGGGCGGCGTGTGGATGATCTGGATCGGCAAGAGTCGGGATCCGAATGCCGGCGGCGGCATCGAGGCGCTGGGCTACGGCGCCGCACTCGGGATCGGGCTCTTTCAGTGCGTCGCGATGTGGCCGGGGACCTCGCGCTCGATGATGACGATCGCGGGCGGCGTGCTGCTGGGCCTGCGCGCACCGGCGGCCGCCGAGTTCTCGTTCCTGCTCGGGGTCCCGACGCTCGGCGCGGCTTGCGCCTTCAAGCTCGCGAAGAACCTGCTTGCCGCGCACCAGGGAGAGGCGCAGACCCTCTTCGAGGCGTTTGGCGTTGGGCCGGTGCTGCTCGGCTTCGCGGTGGCCGCCGTCTCGGCGGCCGTGGCCGTGCGCTGGCTGGTCTCCTTCCTGCAGCGCCACGGTCTCGCGCCCTTCGGCTGGTACCGCGTCGCGCTCGCGGGGACCCTCGGCGCGCTGGCGCTGTCCGGCGCGGTGACCTTCGCGCACTGAGCGCCGGTCCGCGGCGACGACGCCGCTCAATCGGCGTAGGGATCATCGGGCGGATGCCCGAGCAGGATGCCGCACAGGCCGCCACGCTGTGCCACGTTCACCACCTGCTTCTGCGAGGCGCGGCCGAGGATCGCGACGCCGTAGCGGCTCGGGACGAAGCCCATCACCGTGTAGAAGGGCTCCGGGTGGAGGGCGCCGTCGGGCCCGCGCACCGGAAACTCCTGCACCGGTAGCGTCACCAGCTTTTGTAGCACCCAGCGCTCAGGGTCGGCGAGTGCAAAGGCGAGCGCCGCATCCCAGTCGCTCTCGGTGACGGCGCTTCCGAGCGTCACACCCTCGCCGCCGTAGCCGCGGTTGGGCTTGAGCACCAGCGATTCCCTCGCGCGCCGTGCGTAGTCGAGGAGCTCACCGCTCCTGCCCTCGGGCAGGATCGTGCGTCGCGGGAAGAGCAGGCGCGTCCACGGGATGTGACGCCGGAAGACCTGGCGCTCGTCGACGGTGAAGTGGCGCCTCGCCAGCTTCTCGTCGCCGAGGAGCTCGAAGCAGGCCTTCTGGTCGAGCTCCGCCGCGATCGACGAGATCATCCGGTTCTGGCGCAGCAGGCTGCGCATCGGCTCCACGTCGGCGCCCTCGTGCGAGAGGCGCAGCAGGTCCGTCACCGCGTAGTCGCGGTAGGCGAGGTCGACCGGAGTTCCCTCGTAGGAGACCTCGTCGCCCCGCAACTCGAGTTCGGACGGGTCGGCGTGCATCGCTCGGAGGCCATGCCGGTCGTGCAGCCAGCGCGCGATCTCCTCCTGTTCCTCCGGCCCGCTCGCCGCGTATTTGGGGTCGATGAAGCAGAGGTTCCGGCCGCGCCGGCCGATCGCCTCGAGGTGGTCGAGCACCTCCTGCATCAGCAGCTCCCGCACGTCGGCGCCGAGCTCGAGGCGCAGCGTCGGGTCGGCGGCCGCGAGCTCCGGCAGCACCACCTCGCGAAGGATCGCCTCGCAGCTCGGCACCATGTGCAGCCCGCCGATCCCGGAGAGATTCGGCTCGACGAAGAAGAGCGAGTCCTTCCACATCGCGCTGGTGAAGTCGATCACCGCGTCGAGTCGGCCGAAGATCGGATTGCTCTCCTGGTGGCTCGGGCCCCAGCAATGCCAGAGCCACTCCTCCTCCTCGGGCGGAATGCGCAGCAGCTCGCGTACGGAGGGGTCTTCCGCGTAGATCTCGGGCAGGCGCTTGAGCGCGTTCTGGACCGTGACCGAGACGAAGTGCACGTACGCCAGCTGGTCCGGGAGCACCGCGAGCGGGGAGGGCATCAGACGCACCGCTTCGATCTCGCCGTCGCGCACGTAGACGAGGCGCCTTGCGGCGGCCGCCGCCTCCACGCGGCCGAGCAGGCCCGAGAGCTCCGACGCGGGGATGCGGTAGAAAGCGCGCCGAACGCGGCTCGCGAGCCGCATGCCCTGGAGACCGAGCGCTTCCGCGGGTGTGAGCAACGGCGCCCCCCCTCTGCCGCACCGCCGGGCAGGGCGGGAGTGTATCCTGCCGCAGCTCCGACCGAAGGGCAGGGAGCGTCGCGGAGGGAGCGGGGCATGCGCGTCGAGGAGGCTTACGAGGAGCTCGTGCGGCTCGCGCGTGACGAGTCGCTGCTCGCCTCCTGCGAGGCGCTGCTCGAGTGGGACGAGCAGACGCAGATGCCACCGGGAGGAGTGGAGCAGCGCAGTCGCCAACGCGCGCTGCTCGCGGGCCTGCTTCACGCACAGGCCACCGACCCGAGGCGGGGCGAGCTGCTGGCGCAGATCGAGGGTTCGGCGCTGTGCGCGGATCCCGAGTCGCCGCAGGCCGCGAACGTGAGGGAGCTGCGGCGCGTCTTCGAGCGCCGCAGTCGCCTTCCCCGACGCCTCGCCGAGGAGACGGCCCGCGTGACCTCCCTGGCCCAGCAGGAATGGGTGAGCGCGCGCGAGCAGGCGGACTTCGCGCGCTTCGAGCCCTGGCTGGATCAGATCGTGCGCCTGAAGCGCGAGGAGGCCGCCTGCCTCGGCGTGGGAGAGGAGGCCTACGACGCGCTTCTCGACGGCTACGAGCCCGGCGCTCGCAGCGCCGACCTCGAGCAGCTCTTCGAACGCTTGCGCCGGGAGCTCGTGCCGCTCGCGGAGGCGATCCGGGGCGCCCGCCGCAGGCCGCGCACCGCGCTCTTGCGCCGCGACTTCCCGATCGATCGTCAGCGCGCCTTCGGCGAGGAGGTGGCGGCGGCCATCGGCTTCGACTTCGAGCGCGGCAGGCTCGACGTGAGCGCGCACCCCTTCTCGACTTCGATCGGACCGGGCGACTGCCGCATCACCACGCGCTTCGACGCGCACAACTTCTGCGACGGATTCTTCGCGATCCTGCACGAGGTGGGGCACGCGCTCTACGACCAGGGCCTCGATCCGCAGTGGCGGGGCACGCCGGCCGGGGAGCCGGCCTCGGTCGGCATGCACGAATCGCAGTCGCGGCTCTGGGAGAATCGCGTGGGCCTCTCGCGAGGCTTCTGGGAGCACTTCTACCCGCGGGCCCAGGCAACCTTTCGGGGCGCGCTGCGCGGTGTCTCGCTCGACGACTTCAGCTTCGCGATCCACGCGGTGGCCCCGTCGCTGATCCGCGTCGACGCCGACGAGGTGACCTACGGGCTGCACATCCTCGTGCGCTTCGAGATCGAGCGGGCGCTCGTGCGTGGCGACCTCTCGGCGTCGGAGCTGCCGGATGCGTGGCGTGAGGCCTACCGCCGCACGCTGGGGATCGAGCCGGAGAACGACGCGGAAGGCTGTCTCCAGGACGGGCACTGGGCGGAGGGGTTGATCGGGTACTTTCCGACCTACGCACTCGGCGACGTCATCGCGGCGCAGCTCTACGAGAGCGCGGCCGCCGAGCTCGGAGACCTCGAGGCGCAGATCGCGGCCGGCGAGTTCGGCGGGCTGCGCGGCTGGCTGCGCGAGCATGTCCATCGCCGGGGCGGACGCCTCTCGGCGAAGCAGCTCGTCGAGCGGGTGACCGGGCGCCCTCCGGAGCCGGGGCCGCTCGTGGGCGTGCTGCGGCGCAAGTACTCGGAGCTCTACGATCTCGCAGCGGGTTCGAGCTCCGCGTAGAAGCGGAAGAGCGCGTAGAGGCTGGCGGCCGAGAGCAGGTGCCAGAGGGCATGCCCCTGGAGCCAGTGGTTCGCGGGGTCGCACCAGGTCCGCGTGACGTCGAGCGCCGAGAAGAGCGCGGCGGCCGCGATCAGCGCGAGCGCGGTCCACCAGAAGCGATGGGCCGGACACGCTCCGTCGCGGCGCCGCAGCCGGAGCTCCTGGGCGATCATCGCGAGCACGAGCAGCAGCACGATCCCCTGGATCGGGATGCCCGCCTCGAAGAGCACCGGGACGAGGGCGCTCGACACCGCGACGCCGCCGACGAAGAAGGCCGTCTGGCGTCCGGCGCCGATCCAGCCGAGGCGCAGCGCATTGCGGGCGAGCACCGTGAAGCAGAAGAGGAACATGCCGACGAAGTCGAAGAACTGGAGGAACCAGGTGTAGGAGGCGTGGTAGGCGAAGGAGAAGACGCCGACGGCGATGCTGACGGGGCCGAAGAGGGCCAGCGTGCGGAGCCCGTCGCGCCTCGCCTCGCGCCACATCAGCAGGCCCAGCAGCACGTAGAGCAGGTTCGACCAGGTGTTCGCCGGATTCGTGATCCAGGTGCAGAGCTCCTCCTCGCACCAGTCGACGTTCGGAGGCGTGAAGTCGCTCCAGGGACAGCCGGGCGGAAGCGGCGGCGCCAGGAGCCGGCTCATCGTGAGGGTCTCTGCGCGCGGTGTGTGCTCAAGCGTCTGCCCCCGGCGTCGGATCGTCACCGCGGCTCGAGGCCTGTTCCCACCAGCGCCCTCGGTGCTGCGGCGCGAACAGCTCCGGGTGCAGGATCTCGGCCAATACCTCGAGGGACTCGACCAGGCGCGGTCCCGGGCGGTTCATCAACGCATTGCCGTCGGCGAGGAAGACGCGGCCCTCACGCACCGCCCGCAGCCGCCGCCACGCATCCTGCGAGGCCAGCGCCGAGAGCTCGCGGCGGGTGGTGGGCAGCTCGAAGCCACAGGGCAGCACGACGATCGCGTCCGGGTCTGCCGCGGCGAGCGCCTCGAGCGTGATCCACTTCGACGCAGCTGCGCTCTCGCCGAGCAGCGCTCGGCCTCCGGCGAGGGTCACGAGCTCGGGCATCCAGTGGCCCGCCACCATCGGCGGCTCGATCCATTCGATGCAGGCAACGCTCGGGCGATGGCCGAGGCGAGCGCTGCGTTCGCCGACGTCGGCGATCCGGTTCGCGAGCCGTGCGGCGAGGCTCCGCCCGCGCTCGCCGTTTCCAAGCGCCTCGGCGACGCGCTGGATGTCGACGAAGACGTCGCCGAGGCTCTGCGGCCGCAGCGAGACGATCCTGGGTCGAACGCCCGTCCAGGCTTCGAGCGCCACCTCGACGTCGGCGAGGCTCGCCGCGCAGACTTCGCACTGGTCCTGGGTCAGGATCACGTCGGGGGCGAGCTCGCGCAGGCGCTCGGCGTCCACCCGGTAGACGGAGAGACCGTCGCGCACCAGCGCTCGCACGCTCGCGTCGATCTCGCGGCTGCTCCGGGTGGCGTCGAGCTTCGGCTGGGTGAGGATCGGTAGCTGCTCGACCCCGGCCGGGAAATCGCACTCGTGCGAGCGGCCGACGAGCCGATCCTGGAAGCCGAGCGCGCAGGCGATCTCCGTCGTGCTCGGGAGCAGCGAGGCGATCCGCAGCGGGCCCGGGCTCATGGCCGGATCCTTCCGCCGCTGCGGGTGCAAAGCGCGGTGCGCACGCGACCGGTGACGATCCTGCTCCCCGCCGGCATCCACGCAGTCACAG
Organism: uncultured Spirochaetales bacterium; assembly: GCA_964413375.1. GTDB lineage: Bacteria > Myxococcota_A > UBA9160 > UBA9160 > SMWR01 > CAZUYC01. The sequence goes on from CAYPSI010000038.1 coordinate 5,766, forward strand.
GGAGACAAGCTAGCGAACGAACGAGGATCCGCGCGGCGGCGGGGCGCGCCGCGGCGGCCCCGGGTATGCTCGGCGCGGTGGATCTCCCGCAGGCGCTCGTCGAGCGGCTCCTCGACCGATGGCCCGTGGCGAGGCTCGCAACGCTCGGGCGCGAGGGGCCGCACCAGGTTCCGGTCGTCTTTGCGCGGACCGGTGCGCTCTTGTGGTCGCCGGTCGATGGCAAGCCGAAGGGAAGTGCTGAGCTCGCGCGCGTGCGGCACGTACGCGCTGAGCCGCGAGTCAGCCTGCTGCTCGATCACTACGAGCAGGACTGGCATTGCCTGTGGTGGCTTCGGGTCGTCGGTGCTGCGCGGGTGGTGGAGCCCTCCGGCGCGCACGGGGATGCGGAGCCGGACGCGGCCGTCGCAGCGCTGCGCGCCAAGTACCCGCAGTATCTCTCCGTGCCGGTGCTGCGCGAGCCCCCGATACTGCTGCGCGTTGAGCCGGTGCGCGTGCGATCGTGGTGCGCCGGCAGCGAGTCCGTGGTCCGGGCGTCGGCGCTGCTGGAGGAATCTCCATGAGCCATCGCGCGCGTGCCGGGTGGAGCCAGCGCGCCCTCGTCGTCGCGTTCGTCTGGCTCGTCGCGGCACCGGCCGCGGCGGACTCGCGGGTCTATCGCCCGAAGCAGCGCCTCGCGTCGGAGCTGCTGCCGCTCGCGGAGGCGGCGCTCGCTGGCGAGGGCAGGGCCGTCGCCGACGCCGGGACCAACAGCCTCGTCCTCATCGGTCCAGGCCCCGTGCTCGATCGCACGCTCGAGCTCCTGGCCCAGCAGGACCGTGCGCTGCGCAACGTGGTCGTCCACTACGAGTCACGGCGCCTGGACGAGCTCGCGTCGGAGGGCGTGCGCGTGGCTTGGCAGGTCGTCGCCGGGGACCTGCGAATCGGCAACGTCGCGCTGCCGGGGCGCGAGAACGTCGTCGCGTTGCGATCCGAGGCCGGCCGTGCGCGCGAGCAGGGAGGCGTGCAGGGGATGCTGCGCGTCCTCGAGGGGCAGCCCGGGCGGATCGCGGCGGGTGTCGACCTGCCGGTGACGACGCGAACGCGGACACCGATCGGCGTGCGTGAGGACACGACCGTCGTGCAGGTGGCGTCCGGCTTCGAGGTGATCCCACACGTGCTGGGCGACGGGCGCGTGCGGCTCGACATCGCCCCCTTCGACGATCGCGTTACCGGGCGGGTCGGCGGGGAATCGGTGGTCGAGCGCACCGGCGCGGAGACCAGCGTTACGCTGGCGCCGGGCGAGAGGGTGGCAGTCGGCAGCCTCGTGCGGGACTCCGGCTCGAGTCGCGGAGCTGTCCTCTCGGGCTTCGGCAGCGAGCGCGCGCGCGAGGAGCGCGTGATGGTCGTGTGGGCCGAGCTGGAATGACTCAGTCGAGCGAGCGGTAGACCGCCTCGACGAGTGCCGCCGCGCGCGGGTCGCCCTGCGGGTCGAAGCGCATCTCGTTCATCACGTAGCCGAAGCCGATCTCGGCGTCCGGATCGGCGAAGGCCAGCGAGCCTCCGGCACCCGGGTGCCCGAACGCGCGCGCGCCACTGGCCGGGGACAAAAAGGGCGGAAGCGCGAAGCCCGCGCCGAAGCGCGAGGGCATCAGGATCACGCGGTCCGGCCCCTCGGAGTGCGGAATGCGAGCCGCCTCCACGGTCGCGGGTGCGAGGAGTCGCACCCCGTCGACGGGGCCGATCGCGGCTGCGTACAAGCGCGCCAGCGAGCGAGCGTCGGCGACGCCGTTCGAGGAGGGCATCTCGGCCGCGAGCAGATCGGGTCGGTTCCACATCTCGTCGTAGCGGAAGAGGTCGGAGGGCCCGTTCATCACGCGTGCGGTGAGCGACGAGGAGCCGAGGAGCTCGGCCACCCGGTCGCTCCCACCTGCGGGCGGGAGGATGCGCGCGGTGCGGCGAAGCATCTGCGCCGGAAGACCGACCCAGAGGTCGAGGCCGAGCGGCTTCGCGATCTCGTCCGCGAGCCACGTGCCGAGCGATCGCCCCGTTGCGCGGCGCACGAGCTCGCCGAGGATCCAGCCGAAGGATCGCGCGTGGTAGCCGTGCGCCGTTCCCGGCTCCCAGTTCGGCGCCTGCGCGGCGATCGCGGCCGCGACCGGGTCCCACGCGAGCACCTGTCCGAGCGTCAGCTCGCCGTCGACCGCGGCGAGGCCCGCGCGGTGACACAACACCTGGCGCGGCGTGATCGCGCCCTTGCCGCGCGCCGCGAACTCGGGCCAGTGGTCGGCGATCGGCGCGTCGAGATCGATCTCACCGCGCTCGGCGAGGCGATGGACGCAGATCGCCGTCACACCCTTCGTCGCGGAGAACACGAGCGCGAGCGTGTCCTGCTGCCACGGGCGCCCGGCCGCGCGGTCGGCGAGCCCCCCCCACAGGTCGACGACCGGACGGCCCCGCCGGTACACGCTGCACGCGGCGCCGACCTCGCCGTGGCGGTCGAAGCTCGCCGCGAAGGCCTCGCGCACGGCCTCGAAACCAGCCGACGCGAACCCGTGAACCTGCGCCATCGCTGCCTCCATGCGTCCCGGACCGCTCGCAGCCGCCGCCTCCCAACCCTACACGCACGGCGCACTTCCTACCTGTGCGGCGCCCTCCCGATGCGGGGGATCCCCGCTCCCGGCCCGCACGGCCCCTCGCGCCGGTTTCGTCTGGTTTTCGCCAGGGCGTCGCGCTAGGCTCGGCACCCGGCCATGGAAGCGCCCACCCCGTTCCATCCCGCCGTCCGCAGCTGGTTCGAGCGTCGCTTCCCCGACGGCCCGACGGAGGCGCAGGCTCAGGGCTGGCCGGCGATCGGGCAGGGGCGCGACACGCTGATCGCCGCGCCGACCGGTACCGGCAAGACGCTCGCGGCCTTCCTCGTCTGCATCGATCGCCTCTATCGCCGCTTCGAGGCCGAAGGTTCGCTCCCGGACGAGACGCAGCTGGTCTACGTCTCGCCGCTCAAGGCCCTCGGCGTCGACATCCGGCAGAATCTCGAGCGCCCGCTGCGCGAGATCGCCGATATCGCCTTCGAGCAGGGCCTCGCCGCGCCTGCGATCCGGGTCGTCGTGCGCAGCGGCGACACCTCTTCTTCCGAGCGCGCGGCGATGCTCAAGCGACCGCCGCATCTGCTGATCACGACGCCCGAGTCGCTCTACCTGCTGCTCACGGCCGAGCGCAGCCGTGCGATCCTACGGCGCGTAGGGACGCTGATCGTGGACGAGATCCATGCGCTCGCCCGCGACAAGCGAGGCTCGCACCTCACGCTCTCGCTCGAACGGCTCGATGCGCTCTGCGAGGCGCGGCCGGTGCGGATCGGGCTCTCCGCGACACAGCGGCCGATCGAGACGGTGGCGCGGCTGCTCGTCGGCGCCGGGGAGGGCCGCTCGGACGCCGCGGGGAGGCCTCGCTGCGAGATCGTCGACGTCGGTCACCGCCGGAAGCTCGACGTGGCGATCGAGGTGCCCGAGAGCGAGCTCGAGGCGGTCGCCTCGGGCGAGCAGTGGGGCGAGATCCTCGACGGGATTGCGGCCCATGTGCGCGCGCACCACACGACGCTCGTGTTCGTGAATACGCGGCGCCTCGCCGAGCGCCTGGCCCACCTGCTGGAGGAGCGCCTCGGAGAGGGGAAGGTCGCGGCGCACCACGGGAGCCTCTCGAAGGAGCGCAGGCTCCGCGTAGAGGAGCGCCTGCGCGCGGGTGAGCTCGGAGTACTGGTCGCAACGGCGTCGCTCGAGCTCGGGCTCGACGTCGGCCCCGTCGAGCTCGTCTGCCAGATCGGCTCGCCGCGCTCGATCGCGACCTTCCTGCAGCGGGTCGGGCGTTCCGGCCATCACCGGCGCGGCATCCCCAAGGGTCGCTTGTACCCGACGAGCCGAGACGAGCTCGTCGAGTGCGCGGCGCTGCTCGCGGCGGTGGGGCGGGGCGATCTCGACCGCGTGATCCCCCCGACGGCGCCCCTCGACATTCTCGCTCAGCAGATCGTCGCGGCCTGCGCGGCCGGCGACTGGAAGGAGGAGGAGCTCTTCGCGCTCGTGCGCCGGGCTGCACCCTTTGCGGAGCTCACACGCGCCGACTTCGAGGCGGTGGTCGAGATGCTCTCCGACGGCATCCAGACGGGCCGCGGGCGCCGCGCCGCCTACCTGCACCGCGACCGCATCCACGGCTTCTTGCGCGCGCGGCGGGGAGCGCGCATCGCCGCGCTGACCTCCGGCGGGGCCATTCCCGATAGCGCCGACTACCGGGTGGTTGCCGATCCCGACGACACCTTCGTCGGAACGGTGAACGAGGACTGGGCCATCGAGAGCATGGCCGGCGACATCTTCCTGCTCGGGACGACCTCGTGGCAGATCCGGCGGGTCGAGGCCGGCATCGTGCGCGTGCGCGACGCCGGCGGGCTCCCGCCGACGATCCCCTTCTGGCTCGGCGAGGCACCCGCGCGCAGCGCGGAGCTCTCGGCCGAGGTGTCGCGGCTGCGGGCCGAGATCGACGCCTTCCTGGCCCGCGAGGACGCGGCCGGGGCCATCGCCTGGCTCGAGCAGCAGGCCGGCGCACCGCGCGCCGCGGCAGAGCAGATCGTGCGCTACCTCGCAGCGGCGCGAGCGGCGCTCGGCCGTCTGCCGACCCTCTCGGACCTCGTTCTCGAGCGCTTCTTCGACGAGACGGGCGGGCAACAGCTCGTGATCCACGCGCCCTTTGGCGGCCGCGTGAACCGCGCGCTCGGCCTCACGGTTCGCAAGCGCATCTGCCGGAGCTTCGACTTCGAGCTACAAGCGGCCGCGAGTGACGACGCCGTCGTGCTCTCGCTCGGCCCGCAGCACAGCTTCCCGCTCGCGGACTTCGTGCAGATGTTGCGTCCGCAGGGCGTTCCCGAGACGCTTGCGCAGGCCGCGCTGCTGTCGCCGATGTTCAAGGCGCGCTGGCGCTGGAACCTCGGTCGCTCGCTCGCCGTACTGAGGATGAAGGGCGGTCGCCGCAACCCTCCGGCGATCCAGCGCATGGAGGCCGACGACCTGATGGCGGCGGTCTTCCCGAGCCTCGCGCAGTGCCAGGAGAATGCGACCGGCCCGATCGAGATCCCCGACCACCCGATCGTCCGGCAGACCGTCGGAGACTGTCTGCGCGAGGCGATGGACGCGGACGCGCTGGTCGCTCTGCTCGAGGCGATCGAGGCGGGAAATGTGCGCGTCCACGCCTGCGACACGACCGAGCCCTCGCCGCTCTGCCACGAGATCCTGAACGGCAAGCCCTATACCTTCCTCGACGATGCGCCGCTCGAGGAGCGCCGCACGCGCGCGGTAGCGCTGCGCCGCGGTCTTCCCGAGGACGTCCGCGACCTCGCGAAGCTCGATCCGGACGCGATCGCCCGCGTACGCGACGAGGCGAGGCTCGCGCCCCGCGACGCGGAGGAGCTGCACGACGCGCTTCAGTCGCTCGTCGTGCTGCGCCCGCTGCCGCTGCTCGCGCCGTGGCAGGAGGCGCTCGCGCGCGACGGGCGGGCCGCGTTGGCGCAGACGAGCGCGGGGCCGCTCTGGCTCGCGGCGGAGCGCCGTCCTGCCGTGGAGGCCCTTTTCCCGCACGCGCCGATCCTGCCCGACCTGCGGCTTCCGGAGGCGCTCGCCGCGCGGCGGCCCGATCCCGATGCGGCCGCTACGGACGCGGTCCGCGGGCACCTCGACCTCTCCGGCCCGACGACCCAGGCGGAGCTCGCTGCGTCGACGGGTCTCGCGCCGGGCCTGATCGAGCTCGCGGTGGCAAGGCTCGAGGCCGAGGGATTCTGCCTGCGCGGGCGCTTCGACGAGTCTCTGCCGGGGGAGCAGCTGTGCGCACGACGCCTGCTGGCGCGCATTCACTCCTACACACAGGAGCGTCTGCGGCGCGAGATCGAGCCCGTCTCGGCACAGGACTTCCTGCGCTTCCTGCTGCGCTGGCAGCACGTGGCGCCCGGTACGAAGCGCGAGGGCCGGCGCGGGCTGCTGGCCGTGGTGGAGCAGCTCCAGGGCTTCGAGGCCGCTTCCGGCGCGTGGGAAGAGACGCTGCTTCCGGCGCGCGTCGAGGGTTATCGGCCCGAGTGGCTCGACGAGCTCTGCCTCTCGGGGGACATCGTCTGGGGTCGGCTCGGGGTACGCGCGGCTTCGGGCGTCGAGGGCGAGGAGGAAGCGGGTCGCGGAGGCGCGGTGCCTTCGCGCGCGACGCCGCTTGCGCTCGCGCTACGTGACGATCTTCCGTGGCTCCTCGCGGCGGCGCGAGGCGATCAGCGTCCGATGCTTCCCGGTCCCGGGGCCGCGCGCGACGTGCTCGACGCGTTGGCCCGGCTCGGCGCGCTCTTCCAGGCGGAGCTCGCGGCCGAGACCGCGCGGCTCCCGCTCGAGGTCGAGCAGGGCCTCTGGGACCTGGTGTCGCGCGGGCTCGTCACGGCCGATGGCTTCGGAGCGGTGCGCGCACTGCTCGCCGCGCGCGAGCGGCCGGAGCGGGGTCGCTCCCACCCGCGTCGCGGTCTGCGCCGGGGCGCGCGCGGGAGGCGTCCGAGCGGTGGCCGCTGGGCGCAGCTCTCCGCGCCCGCGACCGGACCGGAGCGCGACGCGCTCGCGGAGGCGGTGGCCGAGCAGCTCGTCGCGCGCTGGGGCGTGGTCTTCCGCGATCTGCTCGCGCGCGAGACGCTGGCGCTGCCATGGCGCGATCTGCAGTGGGCCTTCCGCCGCCTCGAGGCGCGCGGCACCTTGCGCGGCGGCCGCTTCGTCACCGGCTTCAGCGGCGAGCAGTACGCACTGCCCGGCGCGGTCGAGGCGCTGCGCCAGACGCGGCGTCTCGAGCGCAGCGGCGAAAGCGTCCGCCTCTCCGGCGCCGATCCGCTGAACCTCGTCGGCATCCTGACGCCCGGTCCGCGCATCCCTGCCCTGCGCACGCAGGAAGTCGTCTACCGCGACGGGCTTCCCGTGCGCGAAGACGGCGCCCGGGCGGCCGGCGCGTGAAGCTCCTCGTCCACCTCGTGCCGCGCCTCGGCGCGGAGGACGCTGTCCGGGCGCGCCTCGAGGAGACCGGCCGCGAGATCGCAGCGGACGCCCCGGACTTCGTCGCGTCGGTCGCGACGATGTGGCGCGTTGCGAACGACCCCTTCGGCCCGGCGACGGCCATCGCCGCCGCACTCGAGCTGCGGGGAGGCGGGGGATCGAGCGCCGCGGCCCTCGTCGCGCTCGCCGACGGCCTGGCCTCCCGCTTCGGGGATGCCGTGCACTCCGACTTGTGTACGGCGCTCGTCGGGCGCGACCACGTCTTCATCGCGGCCCGGCAAGCGCCGATCCGCTACCAGTACCTGATGCGACGGCGCGCGGACTTCACGCACGAGTCCTACCTGCAGCGCTACCGCGAGATCCACTCGCGCTTCGGCTTCGCCACGCCGGGGATCAGCGGCTACGTGCAGTTCCACGTCGACGCGGAGGCGACGCGGGCGGCGGCTCACGCGGCGGGCTTCGCGGGCTGGGAAGTGGACAGCGTGTCGGAGCTCCACATGGAATCGCTCGAGCGCTTCCTCGAGGAGATCGCGGGTTCGACGATCGGTGCCGACGCGAGCGCCGACGAGGAACTCTTCGTCGACCGCCCGAACTCGCTCGCGTTCTGCTCGAAGGTCGAATGGCACCGGGTGGAGGAGCGATGAGCGAAAAGGCTGAGAAGAGTTTTCGCGAGCGTTACGGGCCCTGGGCGCTCGTCGCCGGCGCCTCCGATGGGATCGGCGAGTGTTATGCGCGCGCGATCGCCGAGGAGGGCGTGAACGTGCTGCTCGTCGCGCGCCGCGAAGCGCGACTCGCGAGCCTCGCCGCGGAGCTCGGAGCGAAGCACGGCGTCGAGACGCGCACGCTCGTGGCCGACCTGACCGCGCCCGATCTCGACGCGAAGATCGAGGCCGCGACTCGCGAGCTCGAGATCGGTCTCCTCGTCTACAACGCGGGTGCCGTCCACGGCGCGATGGCCTTCCACGACTTTCCGGTCGGACACGCGCTCGGGCTCGTCGCGCTCAACTGCACGGGCCCGGTGCTGCTCGCGCATCGCCTCGGCGCGCGGATGCGCGCGCGCCGCCGCGGCGGAATCGTGTTGATGGGGTCGATGATCTCCTTTGCGGGAAGCGCCTACGTCGCCAGCTACTCGGCGACGAAGGCCTTCGAGCGCATCCTCGCCGAGGGTCTGTGGCACGAGCTGCGGCCGCACGGGGTCGACGTCCTCGGCGCGGTGGCCGGTGCCACGCGCACGCCGAGCATGCTCGCGTCGAACGAGTCCTTCGCGGACTATCCCGGAGCGATGGAACCCGACGAGGTCGCCCGCGGTGCGCTCGCCTTCCTCGGCAAGGGCCCCCTCTGGGTCGCTGGCGCAACGAATCGCGCCACCGCGAAGGCGCTCTGTCCGGTGCCGCGCATCCCGGTGATCAACGCGATGAGCGAGGCGAGCGCGTCGATCTACGGACTCCCTCACGCGCCCGCGACGGGCGTCGAGTTCCAGGACGACTGAGGACCTCGCATCACCAGCTGCCCCCACCCCCGCCGCCGAAGCCGCCGCCGGCGCTTCGGAACCACGCGGGCGGCTGCGTGTAGACGGATCGGGGCGCTCGCGCCGCAGACGGTAGTCCTTCGATCCGAAGAAGAAGACGAAGCGCTGCGCGTCGCCCGTGCGCGAGGCCCGTCGCGGATGCGCTCGGACCCCGCTCCGGCATCGGCACGGCCCTGCCGATGGAAGGAGGCCCCCTCGCGGGTGGAGGCGTGTCGGCACAGGTGATTGCGGCACGAGCGGAGAATTCGAGGCTCGCGCGAGCGGCGCTGCGGCGGCTTCCGGCGGCTGCAAAGCGGCGCCTCTATCGCGGCGAGGCGCGCTTCTGTCCGGTCTGCGAGAGTCCGCTCGCGCGCTTCCTGGCCTTCGGGGGCTCCGGGCGCGCCGACGCCTACTGCCCCGTCTGTGAGTCGCTCGAGCGCCATCGCCTGCACTGGGTCTACCTGCGCGAGCGCAGCGATCTCTTCGACGGGCGGCCGCGGAGGATCCTGCACGTGGCGCCCGAGGCGGTCCTCGCCGAGCGGCTGCGCGCGCTCCCGGGTGCGACCTACGTGTCGGCCGACCTCGCGGATCCGCGCGCGATGCTGCGCCTCGACGTGATGCGGCTGCCTTTCGACGACGATGCCTTCGACGCGATCCTGTGCAGCCACGTGCTCGAGCACGTGCCGGACGATCGCGCGGCGATGCGCGAGCTGCGCCGGGTGTTGCGACCCGGCGGAATCGCGCTGCTGCCGGTGCCGCCGATCCGCGCCGAATGCACGAGCGAGGACCCGGCCGAGTCGGACCCGGCCGAGCGACGGCGCCGCTTCGGGCACGCGGACCACCTGCGCCGCTACGGGCGCGATTATCCGGAGCGCCTGCGCGAGGCCGGCTTTCGCGTAGAGGAGCTCGCGGCAGCCGAGCTGGTAGGAGAGCAGGGCTCGCGCCGGCTCGGCCTCGGCAACGGCGACGAGATCTTCCGCTGCGGGAAATGAGAGCCGAACCGGTCGACCGCCTCAGGCCGGTGCGATCTCGACCGGGATGCCATTCAGCACCCCGTTGCCCGAGAGCGCGTCGAGGAGCGCCTCGTCGGTCAGCAGATTCGAGTTCACCCCGGCGTGCTCGCGTGCGATGCGCAGTCTCGCGCCCGGAGCGTCGTGGCCGAAGCCGTGCGGAAGGCTCACCACTCCCGGCATGATCTCGTCGCTGACGACGACGGGAGCTTCGATCTCGCCGACGCGCGAGCGCACGCGCGCGCGAGCCCCCGAGGCAAGGCCCAGCCGCGCAGCGTCCCGAGGATGGACGAGGAGCGTGCAGCGCTCGCGCCCCTTCGCGAGCGCGTGCAGGTTTCCCATCCACGAGTTGTTCGAGCGCAGATGACGCCGTCCGATCAGCAGCATTCCCGCCGCGTCGCCGCGATCGGGCTCGCGCAGGCGTTCGCGTAGCCGGGGCACGTCCGAGACGAGCAGCTCCGGAGCGAGCTCGACCTGCCGGCTCGGCGTCGCGAGCACACCCGGAAGCCGCGGCTCGAGCGGGCCGATGTCGATGCCGTGCTCCGCTTCGCGCAGGCGCGCGAGCGAGAGCCCCTCGCGTCCGGCTTCGAAGCGATCGCCGTAAGGGCCGGCGCGGAGCATCAGGTCGACGATGCGCTCGGGGCCGGGCTCTGCTCCGAGCTCCGCGCGCGCCTGCTCCGTCGTGACGCCGGGGCAGCCGCTGCCCACGCCGACGGCATTCCCGAGCAGATGCGAGAAGACGAGCTCGTCGATCGCTGCCGCATTGGTGCCGTTCACCCGCCCGGCGAGCTCGGCCAGGATCTGCCACTGCTCGCGCGAGTCCTCGGGCGGAGCGACCGCGCGGGGCGAGAACTTCGCCACGTTGCGCACCGCGAGCCCGTAGAAGACCGCGTCGTAGTTCGAGTGCTCGAGCGGTGCCGTCGGCGGGAGGATCAGGTCCGCGAAGCGCGTGGTCTCGTTCAGGTAGAGATCGACCGAGACCATGAAGTCGAGCGACCCGAGCGCGCGCGCGAGGCGCTCCCCGTTCGGAGAGGAGAGCACCGGGTTGCCGGCGACGGTCACGAGCGCGCGGATCCGCGTGTCGCCGGCGGCGTCGATCTCCTCGGCGAGCGCCGCGACCGGAAGCTCGCCGAAGGCCTCGGGGAGCCCGCGCACGCTCGAGCGCCAGCGCGCGTGCGGGATGCGGCCGGACCCCACCGCTTCGTCACCGGCGCGGCCGGTGGCGGGGCGGGGGAACATCGCTCCGCCCGGGCGGTCGAGGTTTCCGGTGAGCGTGTTCAGCACGTCGACGAGCCAGCTCGCGAGTGTGCCGAACTCCTGGGTGCAGGTGCCGATGCGCCCGTAGACGGCGGCGGAGGGAGCCGCCGCGAGCTCGCGGGCGAGGCGCCGGATGGTCGCCGCGTCGATTCCGGTAGCAAGGGCCACCGCCTCGGGCGGGAAGTCCTTCGCGAGGGTTCGCAGCGCCTCGCTGCCGCGCACCAGCGCCTCGAGGCGGCCCAGGCGCACGAGATCCTCCTCGAAGAGCACCTGCACCATCGCGAAGAGCAGCAGCGCGTCCGTCCCCGGGCGCAGGAAGTGGTGCTCGTCGGCGATACGCGCGGTCTCGCTGCGGCGCGGGTCGACGACGACGAGCTTTCCGCCGCGCTCGCGTAGCCGCCGCAGCCGCCCCGGAAAGTCCGGTGCGGTCATCAGGCTCCCGTTCGACGCGAGCGGGTTCGCGCCGAGCACGAGCAGGTGATCGGTGCGGTCGATGTCCGGGATCGGGACGCTGAGGCCGCCGCCGAACATCGCCGCGCAGGCGAGCATCTTCGGCAGCTGATCGACGCTCGAGGCGGAGAAACGCCGGCGGGTCCCGAGTCCGCGCAGCAGCGCCGGGAGGTACAGGATCGAGCCGATGTCGTGGGCGTTCGGGTTCCCCGCGTAGGCGCCGAGCGCCTCCGGGCCGTGGGCCTCGCGGATCTCGCGCAGGCGTCGCGCCGCGAGCTCGAAGGCTTCCTCCCAGCCGATCTCCTCGAAGCCGCGAGGTCCGCGTCGCAGCGGGCGACGCAGCCGGTCCGGATCGTCCTGGAGCGCGAGCAGGCCGTGGGCCTTCGGGCAGATGTAGCCGCGGCTGAAGGGGTCGTCCGGATCGCCGCGCACGCTTTGGACGCGCCCGGCCTCGACCTCGACCGATACCCCGCAGTGGGCCTCGCAGAGGGAGCAGGTCCGATGGACGAAGGATGAGGCCATGGCGGGTCCTCCTTGCCGGACGAGGGTACCATCCTGCGCGCGCGACGATACACTCCCGCGGCCGTGGCCCAGCAGTTCGTCTTCACGATGCAGGATCTGCGCAAGGTCGTCGACAACGACCGCGTGATCCTCGACGACATCTACCTCGCCTTCTACCCGGGGGCGAAGATCGGCGTGCTCGGCGCCAATGGCGCCGGCAAGAGCACCCTGCTGCGCATCATGGCGGGACTCGACCACGAGTTCCTGGGCGAAGCGAAGCCCGCCCCCGGGATCCGCGTGGGGCATCTCCCGCAGGAGCCGCAGCTCGACCCCGAGAAGGACGTGCTCGGGAACGTCGAGGAGGGCGTCGCGGAGATCCGGGGGCTCTTGCACCGCTTCGAGGAGCTCAGTGCGCGCTTCGCCGAGCCGCTCGAGGACGACGAGATGAACCGTCTCCTCGAGGAGCAGGCCCGCCTCCAGGATGAGATCGATGCCGCCGGCGCCTGGGAGCTCGATCGCCGCATCGAGGTGGCGATGGATGCGCTGCGCGTCCCGCCGGGAGACACCAAAGTGAGTACGCTGTCGGGCGGGGAGCGCCGGCGCGTCGCGCTCTGCCGGCTGCTGCTCTCGAAGCCCGACCTGCTGCTCCTCGACGAGCCGACGAACCACCTCGACGCGGAATCGGTGGCGTGGCTCGAGCGCTTCCTGAAGGAGTACCCGGGCACCGTCGTCGCGGTGACGCACGACCGCTACTTCCTCGACAACGTGGCGGGCTGGATCCTCGAGCTCGACCGCGGCCGAGGCATCCCGTGGGAGGGAAACTACAGCTCCTGGCTCGAGCAGAAGCAGCGCCGCCTCGAGGTCGAGGAGAAGCAGGCATCGGCGCGCCAGCGCAGCCTCGCGCGGGAGCTCGAATGGGTGCGCATGGCGCCGCGCGCGCGCCAGGCCAAGGGCAAGGCGCGCTTCCGCGCCTACGAGGCGCTCGTGGCCGAGGGCGAGCAGCGGCAGGCCGACAGCGTCGAGATCGCGATCCCGAACGGGCCGCGCCTCGGCGACGTCGTGCTCGAGGCCGACCACCTCTGCAAGGCCTACGGCGATCGGCTGCTGATCGACGAGATCTCCTTCGCGCTACCGCCCGGTGGGATCGTCGGCGTGATCGGCGCGAACGGGGCCGGCAAGACCACCCTCTTCCGGATGATCGTGGGCCAGGAGAAGGCCGACGCGGGCGAGCTGCGTCTCGGCAAGACCGTGAAGCTCGCCTACGTCGACCAGTCGCGCGACTCGCTCGATCCGAAGAAGACCGTCTGGCAGGAGATCAGCGGGGGCGAGGAGAAGATGGCCGTCATGGGCCGCGAGATCAACTCGCGTGCCTACGTGTCGTCGTTCAACTTCAAGGGCTCGGACCAGCAGAAGCTGATGGGGATGCTGTCCGGCGGGGAGCGCAACCGCGTCCACCTCGCGAAGACGCTGCAGATGGGCGGGAACCTGCTGCTGCTCGACGAGCCCACCAACGATCTCGACGTCGATACGCTGCGCGCGCTCGAGGAGGCGCTGCTGGGCTTTCCCGGCTGCGCGGTCGTGATCTCGCACGATCGCTGGTTCCTCGACCGCATTGCGACCCACATCCTGGCCTTCGAGGGTGACTCCCACGTCGAGTGGTTCGAGGGCAACTACCAGGACTACGAGAAGGACTACAAGCGGCGGAAGGGTGCGGACGCGGACCAGCCGCACCGGATCAAGTATCGGCGCCTCGACGCCTAGCGCTTCGCCCGAACGCTCGATTTCGTCGGGGCGCGCGCCGCCCTGTTTCGCCTACAGCACCGGTGAGGTCAGCGAGCCGCCGCCCAGGCGCTCGAGATCGCGTCGCGTCTCGTCGGCGAGCGGGTCGCCGGCACCCAGGGAGTTTTCGATCACCCCGAGCGCGCGGCGCAGCGTGGCCTGTGCCGCAGCTCGCTGCCCCTGGGCCGCCTCGACGCGCGCCAGGCGGCGCAGGCTCTGCGCCAGTGCGCGCGGGCGCGGCGGCCGTGCGGCCTCGTGGGAGGCGACGGCGCGTTGCAGCAGCGCGTCGGCGCGCTGGAGCTCGCCTCGCTCGGCGAGGACCGAGCCGAGCCCTTCGAGGCTCTCGGCGAGCTCCGGATCGCCGGGCGCGAGCACCGCCTCGCGGATCGCGAGCGCGCGCTCGTAGCCGGCGATCGCGGCCGCGGGGTCGCCCTGGCGGGCCTGCGTGCCGGCCCCCTCGTGGATCAGGCGCGCGACGGTCGCGTTCTGCGCGCCGTAGGCGCCCGAGAGCAATGACACCGAGCGCTCGTAGAGGGGCTGGGCCTCCGCGAGGCGCCCGCTGCGCGCGAGCACCGAGGCGAGGTTGCCGCAGAGAGAGCCGAGCTCGCGCGGGTCGGCGTCCGGGAGCGACTCGAGCAGCGAGATCGCCCGCCGATAGGCGCGCTCGGCCTGCGCGTCGTCGCCCTGACGCACGAAGGCGTCGGCGAGTCCTGCCTGTGCGAATGCGAGCGCGCGGGTCTGCGGCGGCTTCGTGCGCTCGAGGAGCTGGATCGCGCGCGCGTAGTTCAGCGCGGCCTCGGCCGGTCGCCCCTCGGCGTCGGCCACCGTGGCGAGACCGAGCGTTGCACGGCTTGCGCGCGGGTCGTTCGGTGCCAGGCCTGCGATCGCCTTCTCGTAGTTCGCGCGCGCAGCGGCCAGGTCTCCGCTCGCGGCCTGGGCGGCGGCCAGGTTCGCCTGGGCGCGCAGCGTGCTCGGGTCCTGCGCGCCGAGCCGGGCCTCGAAGACCGGGATCGCGCGCTCGTAGAGTGCCTTGGCCTCGCGGTTTCGGCCCTGCGTCTGGCGGACCAGCGCGAGGTTGGCCAGGGCTTCGGCCTGGAGCAGCGGGTTGCTCGGGGCCGTGCGCTCCCAGATGGCGGCGGCACGCTCGAAGGACGCGGCTGCCGGCTCCTGCTCGTCGCGCGCGGCCTGGAGTACGCCGAGCACGAGGAGGGTCTCGGCGACCGAGGAGGAGTCCGGGCCGAAGGCCTGCTCCTTGATGATCAGCGCCTGGCGCAGATGCGCGTCGGCCTCGGCGATGCGTCCGGAGGCGAGCAGGGTGTCGGCCAGGTTGTGCAGGGTCTGGGCGGTCTCGGGATGGTCGATCCCGAGCAGATCGCGCTGGATGCCGAGCGCCTGGCGCAGGTGCTCCTCCGACCTCGGATAATCGCCGCGTAGCCGTTCGAGCGAACCCAGGTTGTTGTGCACCGCGGCCACCAGGCGATGGCGCGGCCCGAGCCGTTCCTCCCGGATGCTGAGCGCTCGTCCGAAGAGCGCCGCCGCCTCCGAGTAGTCGCGGCGGTACTGGTACACGAGGCCCAGATTGTTCTCCGAGGTGGCCACGCCGGCGTCGTCCGGCCCGAGAATCGCGGTTCGGGTATCGAGAACGCTGCGCTGGAGCGCCTCGGCTTCGTCGAGCCGACGCTGCTCGGCGTAGACGACGGCGATCTCGTTCTCGGTCGCGGCCGTCTCGAGCGCGTCGTCGCCGAGGCGATTCTGCCGGATCTTCTGCGCTCGCTCGAGGAATGCGAGGGCCTCGCCGTAGCTCCCGAAGATGCGCTCGAGGGAGCCGGCGTTCGTCAGCAGCGTGGCGACGAAGAGCGGGTCCGCCTCGGTGTCTGCGTCCGCCAGCTCCATCGCTCGGGCGTAGTTCTTCCGGGCGTCCTGATAGCGCCCGGACTCCTGGAGCATGACCCCGAGCCGGTGCAATGCCTGCGCGTGGTCGGCATCGTTCTCGCCGATCGTGGCCTCGCGCAGCGCGATCGCGCGGCGATAGCTCTCCTCACCAGCGCTCGTCTGGCCGAGCGCGATCTGCTGGGTCGCCAGGAGCTCGAGGGATCCGGCGAGAGCCAGGCTGTCCAGGTCGTCATCCTTCTCGCGCGCCGCGACGGTCTGCTCGTAGAGGCGCAGCGCCTCCGCGTGATCTCCCTTCACCGCATGGATTCCGGCGAGCGCCTCGACCCCGTCGGCGAACTGTCCGTCGAGGGTCTCTCCCTGTCGCTCGCGGATCGCGATCCAGCGCTCGAGAAGAGGCCTGGCCTCGTCGTAGCGCTGCTCCTGGATCTGGAGGTTCGAGAGCATGCGCAGCGCCTGCGCGAGGCGCGGGTCGTCCTCGCCGTACGCTTCGGCATCCGCGAGCTGCTCGAGCCAGATCAGCTCCGCGTCGGTGTGACGCCCCTCGAGGTAGGCGCGTTCTCCGTCGGTGAGCTGGGCCGGCGGCGAGGTCGCACAGCCGGCGAGAAGGAGGAGCGCCACGAGCGCACGCACTGCGTGTCGCTCGACGTGGGAACGATTGCCAGGGCCCATGGAATACCTCGAGAGCTGCCGGTGTTCCGGCTAGAGGCTCTTCGGAGGATCGGCCACGCGCGTTGAGTCCGGAGCTCGCGTGGCGCTGCACCTCTGCAGCCGGGGCGGAGCTCAGCTGCCGTCGCGCGCGAGGCGGATACCGCTCCACTGCCAGCGGGCGTCGGCCGGGAAGAAGTTGCGATAGGAGGGGCGGATGTGGCGACGCGGGGTGGCGCAGGATCCGCCGCGCAGCACGAGCTGGTTGCTCATGAACTTCCCGTTGTATTCCCCCAGGGATCCGGCCAGTGCTCGGAAGCCGGGGTAGGGCGTGTAGGCGCTCGACGTCCACTCCCAGACGTCTCCGAAGAGCGCGGCCGGATGCTCGCGCGCCGCGGGCGAGGGAGCGGGATGGAAGCGGCCCGCTTCGACGAAGCCGCCGTCCCGAGCGGCGCCCTCCGCCGCCACCTCCCACTCCGCTTCGGTCGGGAGTCGCGCGCCCGCCCAGCGCGCATACGCGTCGGCCTCGTAGTGGCTCACGTGGCAGACGGGCTCGTCACCGCGGAGGGGTGCCATTCCCGCAAGCGTGAAGGTCCACGGCCCCGCCTCGCGCTCTTCCCAGTAGAGGGGTGCACGCCAGCCGCGCGCAGCGACCGCCGCGAAGCCGTCGGCGAGCCAGAACTCCGGCCGCGAATAGCCGTCGTCGCGGACGAAGGCCAGATACTCGGCGTTCGTCACCGGGCGCGAAGCGAGCTCGAAGGCCTCGACGAAGACGCGATGGCGGGGCCCTTCGTTGTCGAATGCGAAGTCGGGGCCGACGTGGCCGATCTCGCGCAGTCCGGACCCGAGCGCGTGCCAGCGCAAGGGCTGCACGGGGCCCTCCGGCTCGTGAGCCCGCTCGCGGTAGGCCGGGCGCAGGGGGTTGCGCGAGAAGGCGTGCTTCAGATCGGTCAGGATCAGCTCCTGGTGCTGCTGCTCGTGGTGCATCCCGAGCTCGACCACGGCCAGCGCGCTCGCGGGGGGCCCGCCGTCGAGCAGGCGCAGGATCCCTGCATCGACGTGGCGCCGGTAGGCGCGAACTTCGTCGAGCGAGGGCCGGGAGAGCAGGCCGCGTTCGGGTCGGGGATGCTGCGCGCCCACGCTCTGGTAGTAGGAGTTGAAGAGCATGCGGAAGGCAGGGTGGAAGGGCACGTAGCCCGGAAGCTCCTCGAGCACGAGGGTCTCGAAAAACCAGGTCGTGTGTGCGAGGTGCCACTTCGCGGGGCTCGCGTCGGGCATCGACTGCAGCGCGCAGTCCTCGGCCGAGAGCGGCGCGCAGAGCAGCTCCGAGGCGGCCCGCACCTCGCGATAGCGGTCGGCGAGGTCCATCGCACGCGATGGTATCGAATCCCCGCGCAATGCTCGCGCAGCCTCAGTCGACGCCGATTGCGAAGCCGCGCAGGTATTCGCTCTCCGGCATGCCCGGGAGGACCGGATGGTCGGCAGGCTGGTGGCAGTGCTCGAGCACGCGCACGCTCCGATGCGCGTCGAGCGCGGCGGATCCGATCAGGCCGAGCAACGCGTCCCGGCCGAGGTGATGCGAGCAGGTGTAGGTGACGAGGATCCCGCCGGGCTCGAGCAGCCGGAGCGCACGCAGGTGGATCTCCTTGTAGCCGCGCAGCGCCCGGTCGAGGGTGCGCTGCGAGCGCGCGAAGGGCGGCGGGTCGAGGACGACGAGGTCGAAGCGGGCATCGCGCTCGGCGCTCAGGTAGTCGAAGACGTTCACCGCCCGCAGCTCGACCGCGTCTGCGAGGCCGTTGCGCTCGGCGGCCCGGCGCGCCGTGGCGAGCGCGGATTCGGAGGAGTCGAGTGCCAACACGCTGGCGGCGCCCGCACGCGCGCAGTGGAGCGCGAAGCCGCCGCCGTAGCAGAAGCAGTCGAGGACGCGGCGGCCGGCGGCAAGCGCCGCGACGCGCGCGTATTCGTGACGCTGGTCGAGGTAGAGCCCCGTCTTGTGGCCCGCCATCGCGTCGAGCCAGAGCTCGATCTCGCCGACGCGCACCCAGCGCGGATCGGCGGGCTTGCCCGAGCGGGTCGTGACGCCGATCGCGAGCCCCTCGCGGCTTCGCGCCGGGGCGTCGTTGCGCCAGACGATCTCCTGCGGGGACAGCAGCTCCCCGAGGAGCTCGCTTACGATGTGGGCGCGGCGATCGATCGCGAGCGTCGCGATCTGCACCGCGAGGAGATCCTCGTACTGGTCCACGACGAGGCCGGGAAGGCCGTCCGATTCCGACCACACGAGGCGTCGAAGCGGCTCGTCCGCGCGGCGCGCGATCGCGGCGCCGAGGGCCTCTTGCAGGAACTCCGCGTCGAAGTCGCGCGCCTCGCGGGAGAAGCGCCTCCAGGCGATGACCGAGCTCGGGTTCGCGATGCCCGAGCCGAGGAAGTGCCCGCGCGCATCGCGCAGGTCGCAGGCCTCGCCCGCAAGCGCCTCGGGAAGGGGCTCGCGCAGCTCGTTGGCGAAGACCCAGGGATGGCCCTGGAGCGCGCGAGCGCGGCTTTGCGCCGGGAGGCGGAGGCTCGCCCTCACGGCGGCGCTTTGCCGCTCAGATTCCGAGCGCGACGAGGGCGTCCACGACCCTTCCGACCGTAGCGGTCAGCGCGGGGTGCGATGCCTCGAAGTGACGCCCGGCGTCGCGCAGCCGGTCGGCCAGGGAAGGCGCTTCGCGGCCCTCGTCGTCCTCTGCGCGCGCGAGCAGATCCTGGATGTCGTGCATCACCCGCTCGAGCGCGTCCCGGCCCTCCGCGTCGAGGGCGTCCACGCTCTCGAGCTCTGCGTGGAGCTCGGCCAGGCGACTGCGCAGGTTCTCCATCCGGTCTTCGCGCACTCCCGCGCCACGAGCCGCAGGGCCCGGGCGACGTCGATCGGCTCCAGGGGCTGGATCGTAGCTCAGGTCGCGGGCCCGTAGCCGCGCTCTTCGGCGGCCTGCTCCCAGTTGCGCCCGTCGAAATGCCGCAGGCTCGTCCGCGTGACCGTCCCCTCGTCGAGGCAGCGGGCGTTCACGCTGAAGCCGTCCGGATGCGAGCGCGGCACGTAGAAGGACTTGATCCCGCACTTGCGGCAGAAGAGGTGGCGCGCGAGGCCGGTGCCGAAGGAGTAGCGGGCGAGATCCTGCTCGCCGCGCAGCAGCCGGAAGCGCTCGCGCGGAACGATCAGGTGCCGATAGCCAGACTTCGAGCAGATCGAGCAGTTGCACTCGCTGACCTCGATCTCCGCGGGGGCGAGGAGCTCGAAGCGCACGGCGCCGCAGTGGCAGCCGCCCTGGTGGGTGATCTCCACTCAGCGCTTCTCCTCGAGCAGGCCGCGTCCGGGGACGAAGTTCACTTCGAGGCGGACCCCGTCCGGGTCCTCGAAGAGAACCGAGTAGTAGCCCGGTGCCCAGGACCCCTCCTCGGGCGGGTGCACGATCCGGGCACCGATCTCGCGGGCGAAGGCATGCACGCTGTCGACGTCCTCGCGCGCGCGGGCCCGGAAGCAGACGTGGTGGAGGCCAGGCCGCCCCTGGTCGAAACGCTGGCCCGCGTACTCGGGGGTGGTCGGCCGCAGCCCGAAGGCCGTACGCCCACCGACGCAGTAGTAGAAGCCCTCCCCGTCGAGGACCGGCTTCATGCCGAGGAAGGGGAGCAGCTGCGCATAGAAGGCGCGCGCGCGGGCGAAGTCGCCCGTGGTGACGAACATGTGCGCGATGCCGTTGATCTCCATGTCGCCGATGCTAACTCCGGCCAGCCACTCCTGCAGTTGGCGCGCCGCGAAGCATGCTGCGCGCGAAGCCCTCGAGGGTCGCCCGCTCGCTCCGGAAGCGGCGGCCGGTGATCTGGAGGACCAGCTCCGGAAGCTCGAGAGTCCCGTACGCGAAGACCCGAAGCTGCCCCGGGCCATCCTCGCAGCGGTTCAGACGGGTCCCCGTTCGCCGAGCGCCCAGCGCGCGACGTCCAGGGTGTCGAGCGCGAGCGAGGCAGCGAGCGTGATCACGAGCCAACGCGCCCAGCCTCCGAAGGCGCCCTCGCCGAAGCTCGCGCGCCTGCGGAAGAGGTAGACGAGCAGCGGCGTCCACCAGAGCACGTGAGCGAGCCCCAGGATGCGCGTGTAGCCGAAGGCCTCGAAGAGCCGGTTCATCGTGAAGAGGCTCCCGAGCCACGCCGCGAGCACCCAGCGCCCTTCGGCGCGTTTCACGAAGAAGAGGCTCGCGCTGTTCAGGAGCACCATCCAGAAGATCCACAGCTTGAGCCAGAAGGGCTCGTTCAGGATGTGGTCGAGCATGGAGTCCCCCCCCTACCGGTGATCTTCGCTCGGCTTCGCCTCGCTGCGCGCTTCGCTTGCGCTCCCGCTCGGTGGCCGACTCCCGGGTCGGCCTGTCAGTCCTCCAGGCGGAAGACGCGCAGCGCGTTCTCCCGCAGGAACTTCGGCCAGACTTCGTCCCGAAAGGGGACCTGCGGCATGTCGCGGAAGATGCGCTCGAGCGACAAGCCCATCGGGAAGTAGCCGGCGTAGAGGATCTTGTCCGCGCCCCGGGTGTTCGCGTAATCCACGATCGCCTTCGGGTAGTGCTTCGGTGCGAAGGCGCTCGTCGAGTAGTAGAGGTTCGGCCATTTGAGCATCAGCTTCACCGCGAGATCGGTCCAGGGGTCGGCACCGTGGCGCATCACGAACTTGAGCTCGGGGAAGAACCAGCAGACCTCGTCGATCAGCTCGACGTGCTGGCACAGCAACGGGATGCGTGGACCGGGCACGCCCACGCAGACGCAGATCGGGAGGTCGAGCTCGACGCATCGGGCGTAGACCGGGTAGAAGCGCTTGTCGTTGATCGGGACCTGGGGGAAGCAGCCGGCGGGGAAGGCGGTCACCGCCTTCACGCCGAACTCATCGTGCATGCGCTGGATGTGGCGCAGCGCGTCCATGCCTCGGTTCGGGTCCACGCCACAGGAGCCGATGAAGCGGTCCGGGTGCCGGCGCAGCGCGAGAGGACCCGTTTCGTCATCGGTCTCGATGCCGATCAGCGCGCGCTCGATCCCATGCTGGTCCATCTGCTCGAGCGTGTACTTGATCATGTCCTCGTGCCGCTCCGTCTTCGGCACGTCCTTGAAGATGTATTCGACCGGGAACTCGAAGCTCTCGAGGGTCTCCTTGTCGCGGAAGAGCGGTCGCATGAAGTCGTAGTTGCGCTTCGCCCCGGGCGACGGGATCCCGAGCATGAGGTCGATGATCCCGATGCCGCTCGGCATTCCCATGGCAGGCCCCGCTGCGCCGCAATGCGGCCCTGGTGCGCTCACCCGGGACGATAGCCACGCTGCACGAACGACGCCCCACGCGCGCTGAAGTGCTGGTCCCCGCTAGGGTCGCGCCTCGACCTCTACGCGCGTGAGCACCGAGTTCGCGATGAAGCACTCCCGGTGCGCGCGCTCGTGGAGGTCGGCCACCAGCTCGGGGCTGGGCGCCGGGTCGGCGAAGGCGATTCTGGGACGCAGCACGACGCGCGTCATCGCGAGCTTGCCGGCCTCGTTCTTCTCGAGGAAGCCAACCGCCTCGTCCTCGTAGCGGTCGACCACCAGGCGCTTGCGCGACGCGATCGCGAGGAAGGTCAGCATGTGGCAGCTCGAGAGCGCCGCCGCGAAGGCCGCCTCGGGATCGACGTGCGAGGCATTTCCGCGGAATGCGGGCGCTGCCGAAGCCGGCACACGCACTCCGCCTTCGAAGGTCCAGGCGTGGTCGCGCGGGTAGCTCTCGTAGCCGAAATCGACGCCGGCTCGTTCCCAGCTGATCCGTGCGCGGTGCTCCGACATCGGGACCTCCTCGTCCACAGGATAGCAGCGCAGCCCTAGTGCCTGACGAGCTCCGCAATTCCTTCGAAGGCGAGCTCGAGCGCCAGCACGCTGAGCAGGATGCGAACCACGCGCCGGAACGCCTGCTCGGGCACGCGGTCGAGCAGCTGCGCTCCGATCGCGGAACCGAGGACCGAAGCCGCGCAGAGGCCGACGAGCGGCAGCGCGAAGCGGCCGAAGTCGAAGCCGGTGGCGCCAAAGAGCGCGAGCTTCGAGAGGTGCTGGAAGATCTGACAGGCGGCGAGCGTGCCGACGGTCGACTGCGTGCCGAGGCCGAGCGCCAGGATGAAGGGGGCGAGCAGGGGGCCCGTCGCGCCCACGGAGGTGCTCGCGAAACCGACGAGCCCGCCGCCCCAGGCGAGTGCGCGCCGCGGGTCTCCGGAGCGCGCACCGAAGCGCAGCCGGTCGGGCGCCCACGTCGCGACGAGCACGAAGGCGCCGATTGCGAGCCGCCCGGCGTCGGGCGGGACCGAGCGCAGCAGATGGAGCCCGGCGGCGCCGGCCGGCAGCAGTGGCCAGGCGAAACGCCAGACCGCATCCCAGCGCACGTGCCGGCGCTGAAACCAGGTGCGCGACGCGTTCGAGACGAGCTGCACCACGCCGTGAACGGGGATCGCGACGAGGGGATCGAGAAAGAGCAGCAGCACCGCGAGGAGCAGCATCCCCCCGGCGAGCCCCATCACCCCGGAGACGACCGAGGTGCCCACCGAGACGGCGGCGAGGATCAGCCAGATCGAGAGGTCGATCGATGCCTCCGCGGCGTCGAGCTCTGCGCCGCCGCGCACTGTACCAGGCTTCCGCGGCACGGGCCCTCGTGTAAGCTGCCCGGCGATGAGCCGCTCGC
>CAYPSI010000039.1:0-5022 GCA_964413375.1 uncultured Spirochaetales bacterium
GGGCGCCTCGAAGCCCGCTAGAGCGGTCTCGCCCCCGAGAGATCGAAGAATGCACGCAGCGAGCTGAGCCTCCCCTGCGCATCGAAGCCGACGACGTCGATCACGTCGATCTCGAAGAGGCGGCCGTCGCGCCGGATCTGCGCCCGCATCGCCACGGCGGCCTCGCCGGCTGCGGCGCAGACCGCGCCGGCGATCTCGAGACGCTCGGCAAGCTCGTTCTCGGTGTAGAAGGCGCGGATCGCGTCGATCCCGCGGCGCGCGCCGCTCCCGACCGGGATCTCGATCCATGCGTCCGGCGCGTAGAGCGCCACGATGCCGTCGACGTCGGTGGCGGTCACGCAGGCGGCGTAGCGTTCGAGGGTGCGCGCGATCGCGGCGGCGGAATCGAGCGCCATCGCGGGCCTCCTAGATCCGGTTGAAGGCCGGGATGAAGCGCCCGGCGTGTGCCCCGCCGTCGACCGGGAGATCGACGCCGGTGCAGTGGCGTGCCTCGTCCGAGGCGAGGAAGACGACGGCGGCGGCGATCTCCTCGGGCGGCGCGTTGCCGGGAATGCCGCGGTTGGCGACGTAGGCCCCGACCTCCGCTGCGGCATCCGCGAGCTGCTTCGCCCACGGCAGGTACATCTCGGGGCCGCCCCCCGACGGGCACACCGAGTTCACGCGGATCCCGTCGCGTCCGAGCTCCATTGCGGCCGCCTTCGTGAGGCCGCGCAGACCCCACTTCGAGGCCGCGTAGGCGGTGATTCCGTTCATGCCGAGCATGCCGTCGATCGAGCCGACGTTCACGATCGCGCCACTCCCCTGCGCGCGCATCGGCTCCACCACGGCGCGCAGCCCGAGGAAGGGGCCGAGCGTGTTCACCTCGAGGATCCGGCGCGCCACTTCGAGCGGCGTGTGGGCAAGCGTTCCGATGTGGAGGATCGCCGCGTTGTTGACGAGAATGTCGAGACGGCCGTGCGCGGCCAGCGCGCTCGCCACGATGCGCTGCCACTCTTCCTCGCTGGTGACGTCGTGGTGCAGGTAGCGTGCGGCGCTGCCGAGATCCGCTGCGACCTTCTCGCCTCGTTCGTCGAGGACGTCGCCGAGCCAGATCCGGGCTCCCTCGGCGACGAAGCGACGTGCGATGGCCTCTCCGGTGCCGCGTGCGGCACCCGTGACGATCGCGACCTTTCCGCCCAGGCGTTCCACCGCAGCCCTCCGCCGGCCGAGGGTGACACGAGGGCGGGCGGGGAGCTACCCGTCTGGCATGGCAGCTCGAAGCAGCGAGCGGCGCGTGCCGCTACGCGTCATCCAGTGGTCGACGGGCAACGCCGGTCGCAAGGCCCTGCGCGGGATCCTGCGCCATCCGGAGCTCGAGCTCGTGGGAGTCCACGCGCACTCTCCGGAGAAGATCGGTCGCGATGCCGCGGAGCTCTGCGACTGGGAGGGGCCGACGGGCGTTCTCGCGACGAAGGACGCGGACGCGCTCCTCGCGATGGACGCCGACTGCGTCTGTTACAACGCGCAGGGCGAGACGCGCATCCGCGCCACCGTCGACGATCTGTGCCGGATCCTCGCATCCGGCAAGAACGTCGTGAACACGTCGATCGTCTCGCTCGTCTACCCGCCCTTCTCGAACCACAAGATCCGCGCGCGTCTCGAGGAGGCCTGCGCGGCGGGTCGCAGCACCCTGTTCACCTCGGGCTTCGACCCGGGCTGGTCGGGCGACGTGATCCCGCTCTCGCTCGCGTCCTGCTGCGAGCGCGTCGACACGGTGCGCATCTCGGAGCTGATGGACTACTCGACCTACGCGGACCCGGACTTCACGGGCGTCTACTTCGGTTTCGGCCGCCCGCTCGATTTCGCCGCGCCGATCCTGCAGCCGGGGATGCTCAAGGGCGGCTGGGGCGGCATGGTGCTACTCGTCGCGGATGCGCTCGGGATGAAGCTCGACGAGATCCGCGAGGAGCACGAGCGCCTGCCGGCCCCCGAAAGCTTCGAGTCGGCGATGGGGAGGATCCAGGCGGGGACCTGCGCGGCGGTACGCTTCGAGGTGCAGGGTATCGTCGAGGGCAGGGCGGCCATCGTGGCGGCCCACGTGAATCGGCTGCGCGACGACGTGGGGCCGGCGTGGGACCGGCTCTCCGGCGCGAAGAAATCTGGCTACAAGATCGAGGTGCGTGGCTCGCCATCCTTCGTCTGTGAGATCGAGCCGATCGGCGAGGACGGAGACCACAACACCGCCGGGATCACCGGCACGGCGATGCGCGTGGTCAACGCGATCCCCGCGGTCTGCGCGGCCGCGCCGGGCGTGGCCTCGATCCTCGATCTGCCGCTCTTCACGGCGCGGGTACCCAGGCGCTAGGCGGACGGGCCTTCGGGCTCCCCCGTGCCGCCCCGGGGCTTGCGGTGCAGGGCGCCGTTCAGCAGCTCCGAGCCGTTGCGCCAGACCGCGTCGGCGCCCTCGCGGAGCCGGTGCAGCCAGTGGCGCGCCCAGGCGAACTCGGCGCCCAGGATCGCGAGGCCGATCGGGATCACGAGCAGCGCGGGCCCCGGGAGCACGAGCAGCGCGATGCCGAGCAGCAGCACCGTCGCGCCGACTACCGCGACGATGATCCGGCGCGCGGTCTCGACGCTGTGGACGATGAGCCGCCGAAGCATGGGTCGGATCTCCACAAGCGCCCCGGGGGGCGGCGCCACGCGGCCGTCGCCGCGAGAAAGCCATCATGAGTATAGGCGGCCGGCGCGAGGGCGAGAACCTAGACTCCTGCGGGCATGTCGCTGCGGCGCACCGTGACCGTCTGGGGGACGCTCTGGCTGCTCGCGATCGCCGCCGCTCACGCGGGCCTGAACCTGGGCTTCCGGCCCTGGCAGGCCGCCGCCGCGAACGGGCCCGCGAAGGATTTCCGGGTGGGCTTCCTGCCGGTGACCTGCCACCTCACCTGCCCGGTGACGGACTTCATCAACCGCAGCCTCACGGGCAGCAACGGCTATCAGCCGATCCGCTTCAACGGCTTCCCCGAGCTCAAGGAGGCCTTCCTCGCCGGCTACATGCCCGCGACCTTCATCCTCGCTCCGCTCGCGATGGCACTGCGCGAGCAGGGTGTGCCGCTCAAGATCGTCTACCTCGGGCACCGCGACGGCACGGCGATGATGGTCCACGAGGAATCCTCGATCTTCCGCATCGAGGACCTGCGCGGGAAGCGCGTCGCCATTCCGAATCGTTACTCGAACCAGCTGCTGCTGCTCTATCGCGCTCTCGAGGAGCGGGGCATGAGCATCCACGAGCTCGAGATCGTCGAGATGCCTCCGCCCGACATGCCGGCCGCTCTCTACGCGCGCGCGGTGGACGCCATCACCTCGGGCGAGCCCTTCATGGGCCAGACGGAGCTCGACGGCTACGGGCGCGTCCTCTACCTCACGAAGGACATCTGGCCGAACTTCATCTCCTGCGTCCTCGCCGTGCACGAGGACGCGATCCGCGAACGGCGCGCCGACGTAGAGTCACTCGTCGACGGGATCGCGAAGAGCGGCAAGTGGCTCGACCAGACGATGGACCACCGCATGCAGGCCGCGAGCTTCGTCGCGAAGAACTACTACCACCAGCATCCGCGGCTGCTCGAGTTCGTGCTCTCGAAGCCGCCGGACCGGGTCAAGTACACGGACCTCGAGCTCCAGCGCGCGAACTTCGAGGAGATCGAGCGGCTCGCGAAGCAGGCCGGGATCTTCGAGGGGAAGATCGGCTTCGACGACTACGCGGATCCCTCCTTCGTGCCCGACGACGCGGGGATCGAGCCGTGGCGCTTCGAGGCGGCGCTCCCGTGAGGCTGGCACTCCCGATCGGCGTGGCGGCGCTACTGCTCCTCGCCTGGCACGGGGCCGTGCGGCTCGCCGGGAGCGACCTCTTCCCGGCGCCTCTCGACGTCGTGCGCGGGATCGTCGAGCTCGCCGAGAAGGGCCTGCTCCTCAAGTACGTGGTGGCGTCGCTCTTCCGGGTGACCTGCGGCTTCGCGCTTGCGCTCGCGATCGGGATCCCCGCGGGCCTCGCCCTCGGCTGGTTCGAGCGCGCGTTCCTCGCCTTCAATCCGCTGATCCAGGTGCTGCGTCCGATCTCGCCCATCGCCTGGATTCCGCTCGCCATCCTGTGGTTCGGCGTGAGCGACGCCGCGCCGATCTTCCTGATCTTCCTCGCGAGCGTCTTCCCGATCGCCGTCTCCGCGATGGCTGCGGTCCACGACATGCAGCCCGTGACCCTGCGCGCCGCCCGCAACTTCGGGCTCTCGGGCCCCGAGCTCTTCCGGCGCGTGATCCTGCCGGCCGCGCTGCCGCAGATCCTGACCGGCGTGCGGATCGCGCTCGGCGTGGCCTGGCTCGTGGTCGTCGCGGCCGAGATGATCGCGGTCAACTCGGGGCTCGGGTACCTGATCATCGACGCACGCAATGCGGGCAAGCGTTACGACCTCGTGGTCGCGGGGATGGTCCTGATCGGGGCGATCGGTCTGTGTCTCGATCTCCTGGTGCGGCGGCTCGCGCGTTTCGACGAGGTGGCGTGGGGCCATGCGGAGCGCTGAGCAGCGCGAGCGCCCCGCCGTCGCCGTCCGCGGCCTTTCGCTCGACTTTCCGGGCAAGCAGGGCGCTCCGGTCCAGGTCCTGCGCGACCTGGACTTCGAGGTGCGCCGCGGCGAGTTCGTCTGCATCGTCGGGCCCTCGGGTTGCGGGAAGTCGACGCTCCTCAACGTGATCGGGGGCTTCCTGGTGCCGAGCGCGGGCGAGGCGCTCATCGAGGGCGAACGCGTCCGGGGCCCCGACCGCCGCCGCATCTTCGTGTTCCAGGAGAATGGCGTCTTCCCGTGGCTCACGGTCGAGGAGAACATCGGCTTCGGGCTCTCGCGTGCGAGCCGTCCGGAGCGCCGCCGCATCGTCGCGCACTACGTCGAGATGGTGGGGCTAGAGGGCTTCGAGCGCGCCTACCCGCGCGAGCTCTCGGGCGGCATGCGCCAGCGCGTCGAGATCGCCCGCGCGCTCGCTGCGAGCCCGGACGTC
>CAYPSI010000040.1:0-31681 GCA_964413375.1 uncultured Spirochaetales bacterium
ACTCCTTTCACACCAGCCGATGGGACTACGCCTACACCGGCGGAGACACGAACGGCAATCTGACGCGCCTTCGCGACAAGCGCGTGGGTCTGATCGGCACCGGAGCGACCGCGGTGCAGTGCGTCCCGCATCTAGCAGAGACGGCAGCGCATCTGTACGTCTTCCAGCGCACGCCTTCGTCGATCGACGTGCGAGGCAATCGTCCCACCGACCCCGAGTGGGTGAAAAGCCTGGAACCGGGCTGGCAGCAGCGCCGGATCGACAACTTCAGCGTCCTCGTGTCGGGTGGCTTCCAGGCAGTGGACCTCGTCAGCGACGGCTGGACCGACATCATCCGGAACCTGTCGGGACTGGCCGAAACGAGCGGAGGACTGGGGAGCTCCCCCGAAGAACTGGCCGCCAAGGTCGAGCTGGCGGACTTCCAGAAGATGGAGCAGATCCGGGCTCGGGTGGACTCCATGGTGAGCGATCCGGCGACCGCGGAGGCGCTCAAGCCCTACTACCGGCAGTTCTGCAAGCGACCCTGCTTCCACGACGACTACCTGCCGAGCTTCGAGCGTCCCAACGTGACTCTCGTCGATACCCAGGGGAAGGGCGTCCAAAGGATCACCGGGAGCGCGGTCGTCGTCGCCGGCATCGCCTACGAGGTCGACTGCCTGATCTACGCCAGCGGCTTCGAGGTCGGGACGGACTACGCGCGCCGCGCCGGCTTCGAGATCGTCGGAAGGCAGGGCCTGACGCTGACCTCGAAGTGGGCAGGCGGTGTCTCGACCTTCCACGGCCTGCAGAGCCATGGCTTCCCGAACTGCTTCTTCATGGGCGGAATCCAGTCCGGCGTCACGCCGAACTTCACGGAGCTCTACTGCGAGCAGAGCCGGCACATCGCGTACGTGATCGAGCAGGGCCTGAAGCGCGGCGTTCGCAGCCTCGAGAGCTCGCAAGAGGCCGAGGCGGACTGGGTGCGCACGATCCACGAGCGCGCGGCGTTCAGCCAGGACTTCCAGAACAGCTGCACCCCCGGCTACTACAACAACGAGGGCAAGCCGGGTGAAGGCCCTGGATGGTTCGGGGGCAACTACGGCGGCGGAGCCCAGGCCTTCTTCGAGATCCTGAGGGCCTGGCGCGCCCGCAACGACCTGCAGGGCCTCGAACTCGCGTAGACCGATCGCGGAGGCCCCGCTGCACCCGTGACCTTCGACACCCAGCCCTCAGCGATCGATCAGCCGTGCACGTCGTTCGGGAGCGTCTTGCCGTCGCCCCCGAAGGCCTTCGGCAGCGTCTCGTACTTCTCGAGGTCGTCGTAGCAGGAGATCGTGCCGCTGCCGTAGAAGATGTGGCAGCCCATCTTGAAGCGCGGGTCGATCTTGCCGTCTGCGCCGTGCTTCGGCGTGCTGAAGTTCTGCAGGAAGACCGCGGAGCAGCCGAGGTGGTT
The DNA here is from genome assembly GCA_964413375.1 of uncultured Spirochaetales bacterium. GTDB lineage: Bacteria > Myxococcota_A > UBA9160 > UBA9160 > SMWR01 > CAZUYC01. The sequence continues at coordinate 1,433 of CAYPSI010000040.1, forward strand.
GAGCCGACTGTAGACCTTGCTGCCGCAGCTGCTGCAGAAATAGCGGTCCTCCTTCGACTGGCCGCCGCAGTTGTACATCGTGAGCAGCTTCTCCCCCTTCGTGATGCGAACCTCGTCGTACGCGCACAGCTCTGCGTAGGGCGCGGAGTGCGTGCGCCGGCAGATCGAGCAGTGGCAGATGGCGGTCCATTTGGGCGGACCGCTCACCTCGAACTCGACTGCGCCACAGTGGCACGACCCCTTGAACCGCTCGTCGCTCATCACCCCTCCCCCGTCCTGATTGGCGGCAGGTCGGGCATCCTCGCGGCTCCGGACATCGGAGTCACCGGACGCCCGGTTGAAGCGCCGCCATCTTCCCATCCTTCTGGCGCCGCGTTCAACAGCCGAGTGATCTCGGCGACCGGATCGGCCGCGCAAGGGTCGAAGGCCCGGGGTGAAACTGACCCGTCGGGCCCCCCAGTGGGTTCGGTGGTACTTGTCCGAGAACGGTGCCGAGAGGTTCAGGCCACAGCGAAAAGTGGCTTGGATCGCCCCAGGGGTGACGGCTTCGACCGCGAGGAGCGGCGCTTCCGATGGCTCGAGCCGAAGACGTCATGGAGACGCCTCCCCCTGCGCTCACGGCCGCGGATGCCGAGCGCGTCGCCGCGGAGCTCTTCGGCTTCGACGCCGAAGCGAGCCCGCTTGCGAGCGAGCGCGACCAGAACTTCCACCTGCGTGCGGCAGATGGGCGCGAGCGCGTGCTCAAGCTGGCGAATCCCGCCGAGGATCCGGCGACGCTCGACTTCCAGATCCGCGCGCTGCTCCACCTGGAGCAGAACGCGCCCGAGCTCCCGGTGCCGCGCGTCTTCGCCTCGCGCTCGGGAGCCTACTGCGCCGAGCTGCGCGCGCCGGACGAGCGCCGCCACGGCGTGCGGCTCTTCTCCTGGCTGAAGGGGAACCCGCTCGAGGCCGCCCCCCGCGACGGGGGGCTCTGCGCCGACCTCGGCGCCTTCGTGGCGCGCCTCGACCAGGGTCTGCGCGGCTTCTTCCACCCCTCCGCTCGCGCCGAGCTGCTCTGGGATCTATCGCAGGCGACACGGATGCGGGAGCGGCTCTCCCACGTCGAAGCTGCGGGCACGCGCAAGCTGGCGACCCGCTGGCTCGAGCACTTCGAGCGGAAGGTCGCGCCCCGCATGCCCCGCCTGCGCGCGCAGGTGATCCACAACGACGCGAGCGGGAGCAACGTCCTGGTCGACGCCCGCGGCGAGCGCGTCGTGGGTCTGATCGACTTCGGCGACCTGGTGCACGCCCCGTTGCTACAGGAAGCCGCCGTCGCGGTCTCGGAGCTGATGCTCGTCGCGCGCGACCCCGTCGCCGCGGCCGCGGAGCTGGTCGCCGGATACGCTGCCGTCGAGCCGCTGCGCGACGAGGAGCGCTCGCTGCTCTTCGATCTGGTCGCCGCGCGTCTGGCACTCCGGATCGCGATCGCGGCGTGGCGGGGTGCTCGCTTCCCGGAGAACCAAGTCTACATCGCGGGAGACGCGCAAGCGCTCGGCGACGCGCTGGCCTGCGTCGACGCGAACGAGGCCGACCTGCGAACGGCGTTCGGCGAGCGGACCGGACCGGAGACGCCTTCGCGGGCGGAGACGGGTCCGGAGCTCGATCGGCTGCTCGCACGGCGGTCTCGGCTGCTGGGACCCACGGTCACCCATTTCTACGAGAAGCCGCTTCACCTCGTGCGCGGCCGTGGCTCGTGGCTCTTCGGAGCCGACGGACGCGCCTACCTCGACGCCTACAACAACGTTCCCCACGTCGGTCACTGCCATCCGCACGTGGTGGAGGCGATCGCGCGCCAGGCGTCCCTCCTCGACACGAACACGCGCTACGTGACCGAGGCGATCCTCGACTACGCGGAGCGGCTCACCGCCACCCTGCCCGCGGGTCTCGAAGTCTGCCTCTTCGCCTGCTCGGGCAGCGATGCGAACGATCTCGCGATGCGACTCGCGATGGCGCACACGGGCAACTCGGGCGCGCTCGTCGTCGCAGGCGCGTACCACGGCGCCACCGCCGCCACGAGCGAGCTGTCGCCGTCCGAGCCCAGCGCCGGTGCGCGAGTCCCTCCCCAGCTGCGGATCCTCCCCGCGCCCGACAGGTACCGCGGGCCCTGGCGGCGCGGCGAGCACGACCCGGGCCGCCGCGATGCAACCGGCGCCGAGGCGGCGCTCGCCTCTCTCGCCGGCGCCGGGCTCGCACCGGCGGCCTTCTTCGTCGATCCGCTGCTCGTGAGCAGCGGCATCCTGGTCCCGCCCTCCGGCTGGCTCGCCGAGGTCTTCCGTCTGGTGCGACAGGCCGGCGGGATCTGCGTGGCGGACGAGGTGCAGACGGGCTTCGGCCGAAGCGGCGATCACTTCTGGGGCTTCGAAGGACACGGCGTGGTGCCGGACCTGGTGACGCTCGGCAAGCCGATCGCGAACGGGTATCCGATGGCGGCCGTCGTGACGCGTCCGGAGATCGCGCGCTCCTTCGCCCGGAGCGGGGAGTTCTTCAGCACCTTCGCCGGAAGTCCCGTCGCCTGTGCGGCGGCCCTGGCGGTGCTCGAGGTGCTGGAGCGCGAGGGTCTGCGCGAGAACGCGCGCCGCATCGGCGCGAAGCTGCGCGCCGGCTGCGAGGGGCTCGCCGCGCATCGCAGGCTCATCGGCGACGTGCGCGGCGCCGGCCTGCTGCTGGGCGTCGAGCTCGTCCGCGATCGGGAGACCCGCGAGCCTGCGCCTGCACAGACGCGCGCGGTCGTCGAGCATCTGCGCGAGGCGGGTGTGCTGGTGGGGATCGATGGACCGTTGCGCAACGTGGTGAAGATCCGGCCACCGCTCGTGTTCAGCGCCGCCGACGCCGACCGCCTGCTCGAGGCCTTCGATGCGGCGCTGGCGGCGGTGGAGCGCGAGCCGTAGGGGCGGGAGTGAGCGCGGGCCCCTCAGGCCTCGCCGAGCCCGCGGCGCAGCCATTCGTGGAACGCGAAGACGCCGTATTCCTGCGGCACGACTACGCCCTGGGCGTGTCGGCGCGAGCGCAGTCCGCGCTGATTCCGCTCGCAGATACTCGCGTCCTGCTCCACGACCAGCCGGCCGAGCGCCGTCGCGTGCTCGAGATCGAAGTCCGGGCGCGCGAGCACCTCCGGATCGAAGAGCCACTCGACCTGGAGCTGCGTCTGCTCCGGACCGCGCGCCAACACGCGCACCGCGCGCGCGTAGTCGACGTGCGCGACGACGAAGAAGCCGGGGGCCATCACGCCGAAGGTCTGCCCTGCGACGCGCTGCTCTGGCGAGAGGCCCGGGAAGTGCGGAAGGCGCGTCTGGCCGTCGAGGGTCCAGGTGAGCGCGCCAGCTGCCAGGCCGGGGCGTGCTGCGTCGGTCGGCGCCGCGTCGGGATCGTCGGCCTCGTCGAGCAGCCCCTTGCGGTAGGCCGGAACCAGCCGCGAGAGCTCCGGATGCACTCCCGGGCAGTGAAAGCACTCGGAGAAGTTCTCCCAGAAGACCTTCCAGTTGCACGCGACGTTCGTGCGGGTCCGCTCACCCACCCGGAGCTCGCCGAGGGGCCAGCCGGCGAGATCCGCCGGAATCGAGCCGAGCGCCTCCGCGAGCGGTGGCGCGGCGGCGCCGATCGGATTCACGAAGACGAAGCCCGCCCAGGCTTCGACCGCCACCGGATACAGGGAATGGTCTTCGCGGCGGAAGCCTGCGCCCGGAAGCTGGTGCGGCATGCCGAGCAGCGCGCCCTCGAGCGAGTAGGTCCAGCCGTGGTAGGGGCAGACGATCGTCGGACCGCGGAAGCGGCCCTGGGCTTGCGAGCAGAGCTCGGAGCCGCGGTGGCGACAGACGTTATGGAAGGCGCGGAGCTCGCCCGCGAGATCGCGGGTCAGCAGCAGGCTCTGGTCGCCCACCTCGATCACCCGGTAATCGCGCGGGGCGAGCTCGTCGGCGCGGCACGCGTAGAGCCAGCCGCGCAGCCAGAATGCATCGAGCTCGCGTCGGTACTGCTCGGCATCGTGGTACCAGGCGCTCGGCAGGCCCGCCTCGATCCGCGTCAGCACGCGTCGCTCGGCGTCGCGCCGCATCCACGCCTCCCCTCACGACCGGGTCGATGCTACTGCAGCGCCCGGACGAGCGCGCGGCGGGTCGCTTCGCGCGCGCCGCGCCTACCATACGCCGCCGAGTGCGACCGTGACCGCCTGTCCGCTGACGCCGCTCGACTCCTCGGACGCGAGGAATGCGATGGTCTCGGCGACTTCGCGAGGCGTGGCGACGCGGCCCGGCGGATACAGCGCCTCGCGTTCCGCCCAGATCTCTTCGGTCGAGATGCCGCGCTGGTCCGCCTCGGCGCGGGCCGAGTTCTCGGCCATCTCGGTGCGCACCCAGCCGGGCAGCACCGCGTTCGAGGTGACACCGTAGGCGCCCGCGTCCAGTGCCACCGAGCGCATCAACCCGAGCAGGCCGTGCTTCGAGCTGGTGTACGCGCTGCCGGCTGGCTCGGCGACCTGCCCGGCCGTGGAGCTCGTGTAGACGACCCGTCCGTAGCGGCGCAGCACCATGCCCCCCACCGCCAGCCGCGAGAGGTGGAAGGGCCCGTCCAGGTTGACCCGAAGCGTCTCGCTCCAGATCTCGGGATCCTGCTCCCAGATCACCCGCTCGTGCGCCGAGCCGATGCCGTGGTTGCAGACCAGGATCTCGATCGGGCCGAGCCTTCGCTCGGTCTCCGCAACGGCGCGGGCACAGCCCTCGAGCGTGCCGAGGTCCGCCACCGCGTAGGGAAGGCCCACGGCGGCCAGCTCCCGCTCACTGCGCGCGACACCCAGCACGCGGGCCCCCCGCGCCGCGAGAAGCTCCGCGGTGGCGCGCCCGATGCCCCTGCCCGCGCCGGTGACCAGCGCGACCCGACCTTCGACTCCGGCCATGCAGGGCTCCCTCCGCTGGGCAGTCGACGCGACGATCGACTGTAGACGATCCCCCGGGTGGACGTGCTGGCGGCAAGCCCCGCGCTCGCGTAGAAACCCCGGGGATCCAACGCTGCGGAGATCGACATGACCACGTCGCGGGACCCGAAGCCGGAAGCAGCGCTGCCGACCTCCGCCCGCGTCGTCGTCGTCGGGGGCGGGGTGATCGGCTGCAGCGTCGCCTATCACCTGGTGAAGGCCGGCTGGAAAGACGTGCTGCTGCTCGAGCGGCACAAGCTGACGGCCGGTACCACCTGGCACGCGGCGGGCCTGGTCGTGACCTCGGGCTTCACGACGGAGACCTCGATCGAGCTGGCCCGCTACACGCGGGATCTCTACGCGCGCCTCGAGCAGGAAACCGGTCTCGCCACGGGCTTCGATCCGGTGGGCCTGCTGCAGGTGGCGAGCAGCCCCGAGATCCTGGAGGACCTGCGCCGCAAGGCCGCCTTCAATCGGCTGATGGGGATCGAGTCCGTGGAGCTCTCGCGGGCGGAAGTCGCGGCGCGCTGGCCGCTGGCGCGGACCGACGACGTGCTGGCGGGTTTCCTCACCCAGGCGGACGGGCGCGCGAACCCCGTCGACGTGACGATGTCGCTGGCCCGCGGCGCGCGGGCCGGAGGCGCGCGCATCGTCGAAGGCGTCGCGGTGACGGGTATCCTGCGCCGGGGCGATCGCGTCGCGGGCGTGGTCACCGAGGCCGGCGAGATCGAGGCCGAGTTCGTCGTGAACTGCGCCGGCATCTGGGCCCGGCAGCTCGCGCAGCTCGCGGGAGTCTGCGTACCGCTCCAGGCCGTCGAGCACTACTACCTGATCCTCGACGTCCCCGGTGTGGACCGTCGCTGGCCGGTGCTCGAGGATCCCTCCTCCTATGCTTACTTTCGCGAGGAGAGCGGCGGCCTCTTGCTCGGGATCTTCGAGCCGGTCGCGGCGCCGTGGTCGCTGGACGGCATCCCGGAGGGCTTCGCGTTCGGCGTGCTCGAGCCCGACACCGATCGCATGCTGCCCTTCGTGCAGGCGGCGCTCGAGCGGGTGCCGACCGCGCGCGACGCCCCGCTGCGCCAGTTCTTCTGCGGACCGGAGAGCTTCACGCCGGATCTCTCGCCGGTGGTGGGCGAGGCGCCCGAGCTGCGCAACTTCTTCGTCGCCGCGGGCCTGAACTCGCTCGGCATCCTCAGCGGCGGCGGTATCGGGCGCCTGCTCGCGCGCTGGATCGTGGACGGCCTGCCGGACATGGACGTCTGCGAGCTCCACATCGACCGCTTCCAGCCCTTCCAGGCGAACCGCGCGTTCCGCGCCGATCGCTCGGTCGAGATCGTCGGCGAGATCTACAAAGTGCACTTTCCGAACAAGTCCTACGCGACCGCCCGGAATGCCCGGCGACACGTGCTCCACGAGCGCCTGGCGCACGCGGGCGCGCGCTTCGCACTGTCGGCGGGCTGGGAGATCGCCGGCTGGTACGCGCCGCCGGACCCGCGTGCGGAGGCGGCGCGCACCAGCTGGGGGCGCCAGCCCTCCTTCGCCCACGTAGCCGAGGAGCACCGCGCCTGTCGCGAGGACGTGATCCTGATGGACATGTCCTTCATGTCGAAGTTCCTGGTGCAGGGACCCGACGCGCAGGCCTTCCTCGACCGCCTCAGCTGCAACGATCTGGACGTTCCGCCGGGGCGCATCGTCTACACCCAGTGGGTGAACGAGCGGGGCGGCATCGAAGCGGACCTGACGATCACGCGGCGCGCGGAGCACGAGTTCCTGGTGGTCTGCTCCGATACCGCCCACCGACACGTCGAGACCTGGATGCGCCGGCACCTTCCTGCGAGCGCCCGGGTCGCGATCAGCGACGTGACCTCCGCCTACGCGATGCTGAGCCTCCAGGGGCCGAAATCGCGCGCCTTGCTCTCGGGGCTCACGCCGGCCTCGCTGGCGAGCGAGGACTTCCCCTATCTCGCGGCCCGCGAGATCGAGCTCGGCTACTCCCGCGTGCAGGCGGTGCGCATCACCTACCTGGGAGAGCTCGGCTACGAGCTCACTGTCCCGACGGAGCACGCGCTCGACGTCTACGATCGCATCATCGCCGCCGGCGGCGAGTTCGGGCTGCGCCACGCGGGTCTCCAGGCGCTCACGAGCCTGCGCATGGAGAAGGCCTACCGCGACTACGGCCACGACATCGACAACATCGATACGCCCTTCGAGGCGGGCCTCGGCTTCGCGGTCAAGCTCGAGAAAGCGGCGGGCTTCATCGGCCGCGACGCGCTCGCGCGTCAGAAGGCGAAGGGCCCTCCGCAGCGCCGCCTGGTGCAGTTCCTGCTCGAGGATCCGGAGCCGCTGCTCCACCACGGCGAGGTGATCTGGAGGGACGGCGAGCGCGTCGGCTACCTACGCGTCGGCGCCTACGGCTTCACGCTCGGCGCGGCCGTGGGCCTCGGCATGGTCGAGGCCGGCGAGCCCGTCACCAAGCGCAGCGTGGAGTCCGGGCGCTGGGAGATCGAGATCGCCGGGCAGCGCCACGCGGCCAGGGCGTCACTGCAACCTCTCTACGATCCGCAGCTGAAGCGCGTCAAGGTCTAGCGGCGCGCGAAGGAGTCGAAGCCGTGTCGGAATCCAGCGTTTCGCAGCGCCTCGCCGAGCTCGACAAGGCGACGGTGCTGCACCCGGTCACCTCGATCCGGGAGCAGCAGCGCAGCGCTCCCTTCGTCGTGCGGAGCGGCTCGGGCTCGACCATCGTCGATGCCGACGGCCGCTCCTACCTCGACGCCGCCGCCGGGCTCTGGTGCGTGAACGTCGGCTACGGCCGCGAAGAGCTGGCGTGCGCTGCGGCGGACGAGATGCGCCGCCTCGGCTACTTCCACACCTTCGGAGCCAGCTCGAACGAGCCGCAGATCCGGCTGGCGGAGCGCGTGCTGCGCCTGCTGCACGAGCACGCTGGTGCGACGCAGCTCTCCCGGGTGTTCTTCGGCTGCAGCGGGTCGGACGCGAACGACACGCAGCTCAAGCTGGTCCGCTATTACAACAACCTGCGCGGGCTGCCGCGCAAGAAGAAGATCGTCTCGCGCCTGGGTGCCTATCACGGCCTCACGCTCGCCTCGGGGAGCCTCACGGCGATCCCGATCTACCACCGCGCCTTCGACCTGCCGATCGAGGGCGTGCTCTACACCTCGACGCCCCACGCCTACCGGGGCGCGGCGCCCGGCGAGGACGAGGAGGCCTACAGCGCGCGCCTGGCCGCCGAGCTCGAGGCGCTGATCGCACGCGAGGGCGCGGACACGATCGCCGCCTTCATCGCCGAGCCCATCATGGGGACCGGCGGCGTGCTGGTGCCGCCCCGCGGCTACTTCGAGCGGATCCAGCCGATCCTGCGGCGCCACGACATCCTGTTCATCGTCGACGAGGTGATCTGTGGCTTCGGACGCCTCGGCAGCTGGTTCGGCATCGGCTGCTACGGCCTGCGGCCCGACCTCGTCACGCTGGCCAAGGGGCTCACCAGCGCCTACTTCCCGATGTCCGCCGTGGTCGTGTCCGACGCGGTCTGGCAGGTGCTCGCGGCCGGCTCCGAGGAGTTCGGCGTCTTCGCCCACGGCTTCACCTACAGCGGGCACCCGGTCGGCGGCGCGGTGGGCCTCGCGAACCTCGACCTGATCGAGTCCGAGGGGCTCGTGGAGAATGCGGCCCGGATGGGCGCGCTGCTGCGGGCCGGGCTGACGGAGCGCCTCGGCGATCATCCCAACGTGGGAGAGATCCGCGGCCGGGGTCTGATGCTGGGCGTCGAGTTCGTCGCCGATCGGGTGACGCGCGAGCCCTTCCCGCCCACCGTGGCCTTTCACCGCGCGGTGATGGCGCGGGCCCGGCAGGAGGGCCTGCTGGTGCGGGCGCTCCCCTTCGGCGACGTCGTCTCCTTCTCGCCGCCGCTGTGCATCAGCGAGGGCGAGGTCCTGCGCATCGTGGAGATCTTCGCGAAGGTGGTCGACGCGGTCGCCGCAGACACCGCTCGCTGACGCGACCCGCGCTCATCTGCGCCAGGCGCGATCGCGGCGCGCCATCCGGAAGGCCTGAAGCCCTGGGATCCCGTTCACGCCACCGCCCGCGTGCGTGGCGCTCGAGCCGTGGTAGAGGCCCCGGATCGGCGTGCGGTAGTCCGCGTAGCCCGGCGAGGGCCGCATGTGGAAGAGCTGATCCGGGGAGAGCTCGCCGTGGTAGATGTTGCCGCCGATGAGGCCGAGCTCCTGCTCCATCTCGTAGGGCCCGATCACCTGGCGCGCGATCACCGAGCGTCGAAAGTTTGGCGCGAGCTCGGTGTAGAGATCGATCGCGCGGTCGGCGTAGGCCAGGAGCTCCTCCCGGTGCGGCTGCGCGCTCCACTCGTGGGGCACCCACTGGCTGAACATCGAGAAGACGTGGACGCCTTCGGGCGCGAGCTCGGGATCGAGGCTGCTGGGGATCGTGCCGTCGACGAAGGGCGCAGCGGCGCCGCGGCCCTCGCGGGCGTCCTGAAACGCGCGCTCCAGGTAGCGCTGCGAGAAGCACAGGTTGAGCGAGCCCGTATGGTGCTCCTGGAGCCCTGTCCCGGGCCTGGCGCGCAGATCCGGGAGCTCCGAGAGCGCGAGGTTGATCTTCACCGTGCCGGAGCGCGTCTTCCAGCACTCGATGTCGTGCACGAAGTCCTCCGGCAGCTGCTTGGGGTCGATCAGCCGGAGGAAGGCGATCTTCGGGTGGACCGTGGTGACTACCACCGGCGCGCGCAACTCCTCGCCGCTCTCGAGGGCGACACCCTCCACACGCCCGTCGCGCGTGAGGATCGCCGCGACCCGCGCGCCGGTGCGGATCTCGCAGCCGGCGCTCTCGGCAGAGCGCCGCAGCGCGAGCGCCACCGCACCCATGCCACCACGGGGGTAGCCCCAGGAATCGATGGCGCCGCCCTCGACGTCCGCCAGCGCGGTGTGCAGCAGCACATACGCGGTGCCCGGCTCGTCGGGGCCAGCCCAGCTTCCGATCACTCCCCCGGCGGCGACGACGCCCTTGACCTCCTCGCTCTCGAACCAGCGATCGAGCAGGTCGCTGATGCTGATGCTGAAGAGCCGCGTCAGGTCGGCCACCCCACGAGCGCCCAGCTTGCGCAGCTTCCAGGCGGCCTGCGCCTGGCCCAGCAGGTCGCGCGGCGCCAGCGAGCCGACGCGCGGCGGGACCTGCAGCAAGAGCGGCGCGAGAACCTCGCCGACGCCGGAGAGCCACGCCAGCCACTTCCCGTAGCTCTCGGCGTCGCGCTTCGAGAAGCGGGCCAGCGAGTCGAAGCTGCGCTGGGGGTCGTCGTTGTAGGTCTCGAGGCAGCGCCCGTCGGGTAGCGGGTGGCTCACCATCGAGACAGGAGCGATGCGGTATCCGTGCTTCTCCAGCTCGAGCTCGCGGATGATGAAGCGCGGCATCACCGCCATCACGTAGGAGTAGGTGGAGACGCGGACCTCCGGATAGTCCGGAAAGGGAGAGCTGGTATCGACGGCACCCCCCACCTTGTCCCGCGCTTCGAGCACGAGCGCGCGCGCACCGGCGCGCGCGAAGTAGGCGCCGCTGACCAGGCCGTTGTGGCCACCCCCGACGATGATCGCGTCGTATCCGCCGCTCACTGCGCATGCCTCCCGCTGCCCAGGATCGCCCAACCTGTCAATTGCTTCTCCGGCGCCATCGGCGCCCCAGCGTGCGCAGCGCTTCACGCGCGGCGTTGCGCCCGCAGGCGCCCATCACGCCGCCGCCGGGATGCGTGCCCGCGCCGCACAGGTAGAGGCCCTCGATCGGCGTGCGGTAGCGGGCCCAGCCCGGCACCGGACGCAGGAAGAAGATCTGGTCCGGCGTGATCTCCCCGTGGAAGATGTTCCCGTGCGTCAGCCCGAAGCGCTGCTCCAGATCCCAGGGCGAGAGAACCTGGCGGTGCACGATCGCGTCCCGGATGTTCGGCGCGTACTCGGCGATCGTATCCACCACCACGTCGCCGAGCTTCTCGCGCTCGTTCTCCCAGTTGCTCTCGCGCAGGTGGTAGGGCGCGTACTGCACGAAGACCGAACAGCTGTGGGTGCCCTCGGGGCAGAGCGTCGCGTCGTGGACGCTCGGAATCGCGATGTCGCAGTAGGGACGGCTCGAGTACCAGCCGTACTTGCACTCGTCCCAGGCGCGCTCGAGATAGTCGAGCGAGGGCGCGATGTCCATCACGCCCCGGTGCTGGAAACCGACCTGCTTGCCCGGCACCGCCGTCCAGTCCGGCAGCTCCGAGAGCACCATGTTCACCTTTGCCGAGGTGCCCTCGATGCGAAAGTTCCGGATGTCCGCGAGGAAGTCCGCCTCGAGCTCGCGCTCGTCGACCAGCGTCAGAAAGGTCCGTTTCGGGTCGGCATTGGAGAGCACGAGCGGCGCATGGATCTCCTCGCCGCTCGTCAGCGCGACGCCGGTGACGCGCCCTTCCCGCGTCAGCACCTGCGCGACCTCGCTCTCGGTCCGGATCTCGGCGCCGCGCTCTCGCGCGGCTGCGGCGATGGCCTCGCTGACCCTGCCCATGCCGCCGCGCACGAAGCCCCACACGGAGGCCCCGGCCGTCTCGCCGGCGGTGCCCATCACGTGGTGCAGCAGCACGTAGGCAGTCCCGGGTGTGCGCGGACCGCCGTAGGTTCCGATGATGCTGAAGAGCCCGAGGGCCACCTTCACCTGCTCCGACTCGAAATGCTCATCGAGGAAGTCGGACGCGGAGAGCTGTAGCAGCCGGACGAGCTGGTAGAGATCCCGCCGCGCAAGACCCCGGGCACGCGCGGCCAGGCCCAGCATCCCGAATAGATCGCGCGGGTGCTTCGAGCCCGGGTCCGGCGGCGGCCGGTCGAGCATCGGCTCGAGGAAGTGCGCGAGACGCGTGAAGAGCGCCTCGACCCGCTCGTAGGCCAGCGCATCGCGCTGCGAGAACTTCCCGATCTCGGCCCGGGTTCGCTCGGAGTCCGCCCACAGACACAGGTGTCGCCCATCCGGGAAGGGCAGAAAGAGACTCGGATCGTAGGCGATCACCTCGAGCCCATGGCGCCGGAGCTCGAGCTCTCGGACGATGACGGGCCGCATCAGGCTGTAGCTATAGGCGGCAGTCTGGAGCTTGAAGCCGGGCCACACTTCCTCGGTGACGGACGCTCCGCCGAGCAGCGCGCGCCGCTCGAGGACCAGGGTGCGCAGCCCGGCACCGGCCAGATAGGCGGCCGCGGTCAGGCCGTTGTGACCGCCCCCGACGACGATCGCGTCGTAGCGGGCGGCGCGAGGGATCGAATCCATGGCCACTCCAGTGGGTTCCCGCGGGATACGGGCGAGCGGTCGCCATGATGCGCCGATTCGGTCGCTTCGATCAATCCGTTATTTCCGGATCTGACCGGGTAAACCGGGTTCCGGTTTGACAGAATGCGCATCCCATGTCCCAGCACACTCCCGACGTCGGACCCGAGAGCGGCCCCGATCCCAGCCTGGAGGACCCGGTCCTGCGCGGGCTCGCGCAGGGGCCCACCGCAGCGCTGCTGCGGCGGCAGCCCAGGGGGCTCGGCGTGCTCTTCATCACCGAGATGTGGGAGCGCTTCAGCTACTACGGGATGCGCGCGCTGCTGGTGCTCTACCTGATCGCCTCCACCTCGGACGTGCTGGAAGACGGCCGGCCGAACGCGAATCCGGGCTTCGGCTGGAGCGAAGAAGCGGCCTTCACGCTCTACGGCATCTACACCTGGGCCGTGTATCTCACGCCCGTCTTCGGCGGCTGGCTGGCGGACCGCTTCCTGGGGACCCACCGCTCCCTGCTGATCGGTGGCTGGATCATCGCCGCCGGCCACACCACGCTCGCGCTGTCGGAGCTCTTCGGCGTGAGGGCGGGGCAGGCGGTGACGCTCCAGACGAGCCCCGGAGCGCTGATCACCTTCATCGCCGGGCTCGCGCTGATCGTGATCGGCACCGGCTTCTTCAAACCCTGCGTCAGCGTGATGGTGGGGCAGCTCTACTCGGAGAACGATCCGCGACGCGATTCGGGCTTCACGATCTTCTACATGGGCATCAACCTCGGTGCGCTGCTGGCTCCCTTCGTCGCCGGAACGCTGGGCGAGGTGGTGGGATGGCACTGGGGCTTCGGCGCGGCCGCCGTCGGCATGCTGACCGGCCTCTTCTTCTACCAGGTCCTGCGCCCCCGCTATCTCCCGGGCATCGGCCTGGCGCCGAGGGAGCAGGCCGCCTGGGATGCCGCGCAGTGCGCGAACGCGCCTCGGCGGGCGGAAGGCGCCGCCGAGCCGTCGACGCGCGTGGTGTGGCAACGCATCGCGGTGATCCTGATCCTCGCCTTCGTCGGGAACATCTTCTTCTGGACGGCCTTCGAACAGGCCGGAAGCTCCCTCAACGTGTTCGCCAGGAACAGCACCGATCGCAGTCTCGGGGGGCTCTTCGGGGTCGATGGATTCCCGGCCTCCTGGTACCAGTCGATCAATCCGCTGTCGATCCTGATCTTTGCCCCGGTGTTCGCCTGGCTGTGGGTGACCCTCGACCGACGCGGGCGCGACCCGTCGACGCCGATGAAGTTCTTCTGGGGGCTCTTCCTGCTGGGTCTCGCCTTCATCGCGATGGTGTTCGGAGCGACGCAGGCACGGGAGACCGGCCTCGCCGGCCCAGAATGGCTGCTCGTCACCTACGTGGTCTACACCTGGGGGGAGCTCTGTCTCTCTCCGGTGGGGCTCTCGATGGTCACCAAGCTGGCGCCGGCGCGACTGCAGTCGTTGATGATGGGACTGTGGTTCTTCACGTTCTCGCTGGCCAACCTGTTCGGCGGGCTGGCCGCGCGCTTCTCGAAACGCCTCGAATCCGGAGAGATCCACTTCGTGCTCGAGGGCCTGCCGGGCTTCTACCTGATGCTGGTGCTGTTCCCGATCGCCGCCGGCCTCTTCCTGCTGCTGCTGACTCCGATGCTCAAGCGCATGATGCACGGAGTGAAGTAGCTCCGGCGAAACCCCGACGCTGTCCATCGAGCGCGCCATTGCATCACGGAACTCCATGACCGACCATCAGGGTCGCGTGAGTGCGAGGGTGTACGGCCGACGAGGTCCCCTCGAGGAGTCCAGCATGAGCGATCGCATCTTCGACCGGATCCGCGCCATCGATACCGATACCCACATCACCGAGCCCCCGGACCTCTGGACCGCGCGCGTCTCGACCAAGAAGTGGGGGGACTCCGTTCCGCACGTCCACAGGCTCGAAGGCCGCGACGTCTGGTTCATCCGGGACCAGCCGGTCGGCAGCCCCGGCTTCACCACGATGGCGGGCTTCAACGGCTCACTCCCGGAGGGGCCGATGGGCTACGACGACATCCCGAAGAGCTCCTTCGACGCGCACGAGCGCCTGAAGCATATGGACGCGGAGGGCATCCACGCGCAGGTGCTCTACCCGAACGTCGGCGGCTTCGGCTCCGGCGGCTTCCTGAAGCTGAAGGAGCCCGAGCTGATGCTCGAGTGCGTGCGCGCCTACAACGACTTCCTCGTCGAGTGGTGCAGCGCGGACCCGAAGCGGCTGATCCCCGTCGCGGCGATGCCCTTCTGGAGCGTGCAGGAGTGCGTGAAGGAGGTGGAACGCGCGGTGGCGAAGGGCCATCGAGCGGTCCTCGCCTGCTCGCAGCCCAACGCCTGGGGCGAACCGGCGCTGGCCGACCCCTACTGGGACCCCTTCTGGACTTCGGTCCAGGACGCCGGCGTGCCGATCAGCTTCCACATCGGTGGCGGCGACCTGACGGATCTCTTCGTCGATCCGATCGGCCTCGGCGTGCGGGCCAACTTCGCGCGCGTCTCGTCGATGATCTTCATGCAGAACGTGAGCTGCATCGCCGACCTGATCTTCGGCGGCGTGTGCCACCGCTTCCCCGACCTGAAGCTGGTATCCGTCGAGAGCGGCGTCGGGTGGATCCAGTCCTACCTCGAGGCCGCCGACTGGCAGTTCGTCAACAGCGAGACGCGCAAGGAGCATCCGGAGTACGACCTGCTGCCGAGCGAGTACTTCAGGCGGCAGATCTACGGCTGCTTCTGGTTCGAGTGCGATGGGCTGAAAGTCGCGCTGCAGAACATGCCCGACAACATCATGTGGGAGACCGACTTTCCGCACCCGACCTGCCAGCACCCGGGGCTCGTGAGCGGGCTCACCCAGCGCCCGGCCGCGTACGCCGAACGCGCCTTCGCTGGCGTCCCTGAGGAGACGATCGAGAAGGTGCTGCACGGAACGGCCGCGAAGCTCTACGGAGTTCGCTAGCCGAGAGGCGTCGAAGCGGAATCCCGCCTGGGCGGCGCCTCAGAGGCGACGCAGGATCGCGCCCTGGGAGTTGAAGAAGAAGCCGCCACAGCCGATCAGCGCGGTGCGGGCGCCCGGCACCTGGCGCGGCCCCGCATCGCCTCGCAGCTGCATCACGGCCTCGCGCAGGTGACCCGAACCCCGCGTGGCGCCCTCGGAGAGCGAGCCGCCGTGCGGATTGATGGGCACACGCCCCTCGATCATCACTCGGCCGGCCTTGTCGTCCCAATGTTCGTGGAGGAAGCGCCCCGCTCCGCCGGGCTTGCACCATCCGAAGTTCTCGATCCAACCGAGCGTGATGATGCTGAAGCCGTCGTAGGGAAAGAAGACGTCGACGTCGGGTAGCCAGATCTCGCTCTTCGCCTCGAGAGCTTCGACGACCACGTGCTGTCCGTGGCGGCGCAGGCTCGGAAGCTGATCCTCGTCGTTCTTGTCGACGAGACCCAGCGTTGCGGCGTGGATCACGACCGGGTTCGGGGTGAGCTGCCGCGCCCGCTCCGCCGTGGTGAGCACGAAGGCGTCGGCACCATCCACCGGAACGTCCATGTCGAGCATGCAGAGCGGCTCGCGGATCATGCGCGCCTGCAAGTAACCCTCCATCGTGAGCGGCGTCCTCATCACGGCGAGCGGATTGTGCGCTGCGTTCGCACGCATGTTCAACGCGACGCGGCCGAAATCCTCCCGCCGCGCGTCGTACTCGTGGATGTAGCGACTCGCCCAGGCCGCGTAGGCCGCTGACGGGTTCGGGGACTCGGGGACCGGAGTCACACCCATCGCGAAATGACGCCGAAAGGGATCGGCGGCCGCCGAGCGCGAGTTCCAGGGCAGGCGTTGATAGGCGTAGTAGAGCAGCACCGTGTCGCAGGAGCCCGAGAAGATCGCATTGATGGCGTCGACCAGCGCGAAGATGGCGACGGGGCTCGGCTGCGAGAAATGGTCGACCTGGGGAAGACCCAGGGCTGCGCTCATCTCGTTCGGCCTCGGAGCGCCCGGTTCGGCCGCGCCCACGATGCCATCGATGTCCTTCGCCTCGAGTCCTGCGTCGCGAAGCGCACGCAGCGCGGCATCGCAGGCCAGCGCCTTGGGCGAGCGTCCGCCCGCGTCTCGACTGAAGCCGGTGGAGCCGAGGCCCACGATCGCAACTTGATCCCGGATCGGATTGCGCGCCATCAGGAGCCCTGCCTCGGTCGGAACACCGGAAAGGGCGCGCCGAAGCGATCGATCCAGGCGAGCTCGACCGGGAGGCCGATCCGGACCTCCTCGAGAGGACAGTCGATCACGGTGCTCGTGAAGCGCAGCTCTGCCTGCTCCTCGAGCTCGACTGTCACGACCGGATGCGGAGCCTTCGCGTAGTCGACATCCGGCGCCGGGGGACCCTGGTGCAGGAGGATCGTCAGATGGATCACCCCCCGCCCGCTCACCTCCGTCGGCGTGAGCGAGGAAGACCAGCAGCTCGGGCAGATGGGCTTCGGCGGATGCTGGAAGCGCGCGCAGTCGTCGCAGCGATTGAGCAACAGGCGCCGGTCGAGCCAGCCGCGAAACAGGTACTTGTTGTCATGATCGAGCTGCGCGTAGGGAAAGCGCTCGACCAGCATCGCATCGTCGATCCTTTCGGCCATTCTTCTCCCGTCGAGAGCTGACGACGATACATGGGCCGGACTTCCTGCGCTGGCGGAGCTCGATCAGCCGAGCGAGAGCTCGCGGGCCGTGCCCGATCTGCTCCGTCGCACGCTCCCCGCGTTCTCGGAAGGGAATTCCCAGCGCCTCCTACTCGCCCTCGAGAGGACCCACGCCAGGGCCTTCCGCCGTCGTGGCCAGGCGCCGCGGGCGCAGGCTTCTTCCAGCCGCTGACGAGCCCGCCGCTACCAGCCGCGCAGGTCCACCGCCCAGCTGTCGAGGACCTCGTCGCCCGACACCAGGTGGAGTCGCTCGTGGTAGGCGAGCGTCGGATCGACGTGCGCCGGCCACACCCGCACGAGATCGCCGACGCGTACTCGTCCCTCCGGCGCAAAGGTCACGTGCTCGTCGGAGCAGAAAAGTACGCGCGCGGCATCGATCCCGGGAGGGCCGTGGTCCATGCCGAGGGCCTTGAGCCCGCAGTCGGCGACCGCGAAGCCCGGAGAGACCGAGATCACCCGCGCCTGCACGCAGAGCGCCTGTCGGAAGGGGAGCCCGAGCTTCGCATAGGCGGTGTCCATCAGCGCGTAGGAGCCGGCCTGGATCTCGCTCGCGACGGTGTTCATGTCGAAGGATCCCGTACCGCCCGCGGAGACGACCTCGCCTCCGACCTCGGCGTGTGCCGCGCGTAGCCGTTGCATCGATGCTGCCACGAGCGCGCTGCGCTCGGCGCGATCGGCCTGCAACATCGCGTGGCCCTCGTAACCCATTACGCCGCGCACCGAGAGACCCGCGGCGCGCGCGAGGTCCGCGATCCGCCCGGCGGCCTCGGGTGCGCAGCCGCAACGCGGGAGGCCGACGTTCACGTCGACGAGTACCTCGCGCACGCCGCCTCGGGCTGCCGCGGCGACGGTCTCGGCGGAATCTACGGCCACGGTGACCCGCGCGTCGAGGGAGCCCAGGCGGGTCGCGTCGAGCACCTCGTTCGCGAGCAGGAGATCGCTTCCGAGGCCGGCAGCCGCCATTCCCTCCACCTCGCGGATCGTGGCGCAGGTGAAGGCGCTGCTTCCGAAGGACGCCTGGCGCGACGCGAGCGCCGTGCATTTGTGCGCCTTCACGTGGGGACGGAGCCTCGGCCCCGGAAGCGCTTTCGCCATCGCGTGCAGGTTGTGGTCGAGATCGGCCGCCAGCGCGAGCAGCGCGGGCGTCGGGAGGTCCTGGACCTGCATTCGCGCTCCCCCTCAAGGGCGGCCGATCCCGGCGGCCTCGAGCGCGCGCTCGTAGAGGGCGTCGAGCTCCTTGCGCACGCCGGGCTCCGTGTCGACGAAGCGCAGCCCGACCCCGCGCTTCGGGTCTCCCTTCGGGCCGAGGTTCTGCGAGACCACCTCGGCCAGCGTCTCCACCTCCTTGCCGGACGGATCCACGTGCAGGCGCAGCGTGACCCGCATGCCGATCTCGAGCAGATGCTGCGTCGCCACGAAGACGCCGCCCCGCGACAGGTTCGTGATCAGTGCCTGGCCGAGCTCGCCCAACGAAGCGAAGGAGACGCGCAGCCTCGCCGGCAGGCGCAGCGAGGCACGCTGCGCAATGCGCTCCGCGTCACCGTCTCCCGATAGCTCCCGGGAGAGCTCGCGCTTGAGCGCCCTCCAGCGCGCGAGCTCGAACGCGGAGAGCCCCTCCCGGGCCTGCTTGCGGTCGAGGAAGACGAACGCGCGAAAGTGCGCCGCGACGTCGCTCACGGGTCTACAGGTAGCTGAGCCAGCGCTCGTACTTGCGCTCTCGCCCGGCCACCACGTCGAAGAAGGCCGCCTGGAGCGCCTTGGTGATGGGTCCCCGGCTCCCGTCCCCGATGCGGCGGCGGTCCACCTCGCGGACCGGGGTGACCTCGGCCGCGGTGCCGGTCAGGAAGATCTCGTCGGCGATGTAGAGCTCGTCGCGGGTGATCGGCGCCTCCTCGACAGGGAGCCCCTTGTCGCGCGCGATCTCGATCACGCTCTCCCGCGTGATACCCGCGAGCACGCTGTGCAAGGGCGGCGTGCGCAGCACCCCACGGGAGACGAGGAAGATGTTCTCCCCGCTCGCCTCCGACACGAGGCCCTGCGAGTCGAGCAGGATCGCCTCGTCGTAGCCGTCGAGCAGCGCCTCGCGCTTGGCGAGGATCGAGTTCACGTAGTCTCCGCAGGTCTTGCCCTTGGTCATCTTCGCGTTCACGAAGTGGCGGCTGAAGCTCGAGATCTTCGCGCGGATCCCGCGCTCCACGCCCTCCTCGCCGAGGTACTTGCCCCAGGCCCACGCGATCACCGCGACGCGGATCGGATTGCCTCCCGGGTTGAGCCCCATCTCGCCGTCGCCGATGAAGGCGAGCGGCCGGAGATAGCCCTCGGCGAGGCTGTTCTGGCGCAGCGTCTCGAGGCAGGCCTCCTCGATCTGCTGCGGCGTGAAGGGAATCTCCATCAGGTTGATGTGCGCGGAGTCGAAGAGGCGCCGCACGTGCTCGCCGAGGCGGAAGACGGCCGAGCGGTCGTCGGCGGTCCGGTAGCAGCGGATCCCCTCGAAGACCCCGAGCCCGTAATGGAGCGTGTGCGTGAGGATGTGGACGCGCGCGGCGTCCCAGGCGACGAAGCCGCCATCGATCCAGATCTTGTCGCCCGTGACCCGTTTCGATGCGGACATACTGCCCCCGCCGGCGTTCAGCGGCGCAGCAGGCGCGCGATGAAGCCCTTCTCTTTCTCGCGCCGCATGTTGATCAGGCGGAGCTCCCGAAGCGCCTCGACGCAGTCCGGCTGGATCTGCACGGCGCGCGTGAACATCTTCACCGCGACGTCGGAGCGACCGATCGCCTGGCAGACGCGGCCCATGAAGAGGTAGGGCTTCTCGCGATCCCGCGCCAGCTTGATCCCGCGCTTCAAGTGGATCAGCGCCTGCTCCGCCCGCTTGCGATCATCGGGTCGGCTGACATGCAGGGCCCAGCCCAGATGGGCGTGGTACTCCCCGTCGTCCGGGTGGAGCTCGACCGCTTCCTGGAAGCACTGCATGGCCTCGTCGTAAGCGCGCTGGCGAAGCGCAGCCTGCCCCTTCTGGAACAGGAGCTCGGCCTCGATGGCACGACGGCCTTCGTCGAGCTCGGCGGCCTCGCGGCCCGCGCGGCGACGGGCGAGCAGGTGCTCCTGGCGTCGGCGCGGATCGGAGAGCACCCCGAAGGCCGCCTCGACGCGCTCGAAGACCCGCTCCGCCAGCTCTCGCACGGCGTCTCCGGCGTCCCCGACCCGGTCGGGGTGGGTCCGTTCGCACAGCTGCTCGTACCCGGCGCGGATCTCTTCGTCGGAGGCCGTCTCGGGAAGCCCGAAGATCTCGAAGGGATCGCGATCGACCGTCTCCGCGGCGAGCTCCACGAGCTCCGCCCGGATGCGCTCGGCCTCGGCGGAGCGCTGGGGCAGCGCATGGATCTCGCGAAGCACACGCCGGGCCAGGGTCGGAGCGGCCTGTTGCGCTCCGCTTCCATGCAGCCTCAAGGTCAGGAAGCCCGTGGCGAGTAGCGCGTAGAGGCAACGCCGATGGGACTCGTCCGTGGAGAGCGCATCGACGACCGGCGCCCCGTCGAGCCCTTCGACCCAGGCGCGGAGACCAGGCTCGAGCTCGATCTCCTGGAATCGGTAGTAGGGGCTCTCCGCGCGAGCGAGTCTGCGGTCGACGCGGCGTTCGAGCATCGCATCGATCTGCTGGATCGGCGTGCGCGTGCATACGCCGTGCAGGATCAGGTTGGCGGTGCTGCGCGGCCCCGCGAGCCCGCTGCACTTGTGCAGCCGGCACTCGCGCTCGAAGCGGAATTCGCCGGCTTCCCACGCGAAGATCTCGAGGAACTTCTCATCCGCCTGCTCGCCGAGCGCCGCCGACATCTCGCTCTCGCTGAGCGCCGCCATCGCGACCAGGATCTCTCCCTGGAGCTGACCCTCCTGCATGCGCCGCCGCGACTCGGCCACGACTTCCGCATCGATGCGGCCGCTGCGCACGAGCAGGTTTCCCAGGCACTCGCTCACGAGGTTCGAGCGGATGGCAGTCGCCTGGCCGTTGCGAAGCTGGATCCACTTGCGCTTCTTGCCGTCCGCCACGTGCAGCACGCCGTCCGCGCGCAGGCCATGGAGATGGTGCAGCAGGAACGGAAAGGGCATCCGAGCCAGGCTCCCCGCGACCCCCTCGCCGCGCTGCATCTGGGCGACGGGGACCTGACCGGCCTTGGCGAGCACCTCGTTCACCACCGCGAGAAGCTTGCGCAGTGGCACTGGCTTCGTGAGCACCGCGGCTGCATCGAGCGCGGCGGCCCGTAGCGCCTCGTCGGCGAGAGGCGGCCGATCGCAGAGCAGGATCACCGGCGAGCGGCCGGCCCCGTCCGGGAGCTCGCGAATCGCCTCGAGGGAAGCGAGCCCTGCCCCCTGCGAGAGGTCGACGGAGAGCAGCACGAGGTCGGGCGGGTTCTCGTGGGCGAGGGCCAACGCCCGGACCGCCTCGGAGGCCTCGACCACGCTCAACCCGTGCTCGCGAAGCGAGCGCGTGAGGAGCTGTCCGAGGACCGGATCGCTCTCGATGCACAGGACGCTGGCGGCCACGGATACCCCCCTTGGGGGTATCGTCCGGCTGTCTACCTCGACTTGATGGGAAAAACACCCGACAATGACCTGTCTCGGGATCTGCTGGAGCCGGGGTCGCTCCCGCCCCCTGCTTGCCGGCCGTGCCGAGCCCGGCCGGACCCGCGGGTCCGCCAGCGGAGGAGCCGGAAAGCTCGGGAACGGCTGCCCTCGAGGCCAGGCGCCCGCGGCGCGATCCCCTGGAGGGAGGCCCGCGCGGCGCTCACTCCGCGAGCTTGCGCGCCAGCAGCTCCCGCAGCGGGCCCGGACTCGCCTTTCCGGCGCTGCGGCGCATGACCTGGCCCATCAGGAAGTTCAGCACCTTGGCCTCGCCGGCCCGGTAGCGCGCCACCTGGTCGGGGTACTCTGCGAGCACCTCCAGCACGGCCGCCTCGAGCTCGCCCGAATCGGAGACGGCCTCGAGGCCCCGGTCGCGTACGAGCCGCTCCGGATCGCCACCGGACTCGACGAGCTGCGGCAGGATCTCGCGGGCGTTCTGGGGGGTGAGGCGGCCCGCGTCGACCAGGCCGAGCAGATCCGCCAGGGCCTCGGGCGTCAGCGCCGCATCCTCGATCTCGCGACCGCGCTCGGCCAGCGCCTGACGCACGTCGCGAAGCAGCCAGTTCGCGACACTGCGCGGCGTCCCGTGGCGCGCGGCCGCGGCTTCGAAGAAATCGGCCAGCGCGCGGCTCTCGACGAGCAGGCTCGCGTCGCGTTCGGGCAACCCATGCTCCGCCTCGAAGCGGGCGCGCTTTGCCGGCGCGAGCTCGGGGAGCTCCGCACGGATGCGCTCGATCCGATCGACCTCGATCCGCAGCGGAATCAGGTCCGGGTCGGGGAAGTAGCGATAGTCGTCCGCATTCTCCTTCAGGCGCAGCACGCGCGTGCGCTTCGTATCGGGATCGTAGGCCATCGTCGCCTGCTGGATCTCGCCGCCGCCCTCGAGGATCCGCGCCTGGCGCAGCGCCTCGGCCTCTAGCGCTGCCTCGACGAAGCGGAAGGAGTTCAGGTTCTTGAGCTCGGTCCGCGTTCCGAGCGCGGCTTGCCCGGGCCGGCGCAGCGACAGATTGGCGTCGCAGCGGAATTGGCCCTTCTCGAGGTCCGCGTCGGATACTTCGACATAGCGAAGCAGCGAGCGAAGCGTGCGCAGGTAGGCGGCCGCTTCGGCGGGAGAGCGCAGATCGGGCTCGGAGACGATCTCGAGCAGAGGCACCCCGGCGCGGTTCAGGTCGACGTGCGTGGCAGCGCCCGCGATCGCGGCGTCGTGGATCGACTTGCCCGCATCCTCTTCCATGTGGATGCGCGTGAGCCCGACGCGCCGTGTGCGAAGCTCGCCACTCGCCTCTTCGATCGCTACCTCGAGCCAGCCCCCGGTGGCGAGGGGCTGCTCGTACTGCGAGATCTGGTATCCCTTCGGCAGATCGGGGTAGAAGTAGTTCTTGCGCGCGAAGACCGAGCGCTCGTGCACGCGGCACTGCGTGGCGAGCGCGGCGCGGATCGCGAGCTCGACGGCACGCCCATTCAGCACCGGGAGTACGCCGGGCAGGGCCAGGCAGATGGGGTGCACGCTGTGGTTGGGCGGCGCGCCGTAGCTCACGGGCGCGGGGCTGAAGAGCTTCGAGCGGGTGCGCAGCTGGACGTGTACCTCGAGGCCGATCAACACCTCCCAGTTCGAGCTTGCAGCCGGCGAGCTTGCAGCCGGCGAGCTTGCAGCCGGCGAGCTCGCAGCCGGCGAGCCCGCAGCAGGCGAGCCTGCAGACCTCATCTCACTTCCGGACGGGGCATGGGTGCAGCCCTCTCGTAGGCATCCGCCACGCGCAGCAGCATCGCCTCCTCGAGCGGGGGTGCGAGGAGCTGGAGGCCCGCCGGGAGCCCCCCGGCGAGCCCGCAGGGAAGCGAGATTCCGGGCAGACCCGCCAGATTGGCCGAGACGGTGTAGACGTCCGAGAGGTACATGCGCAGCGGGTCGGCGGTGCGCGCGCCGATCGGGAACGCGGTCTCCGGCGCCGTCGGCGTCGCGATCACGTCGCAGCTGCGGAAGGCCGCATCGAAGTCGCGCCGCAGCAGCGTCCGTACCTGCTGGGCCTTGCGGTAATAGGCGTCGTAGTAGCCGGCGGAGAGCACGTAGGTGCCGAGCAGGATGCGCCGCTTCACCTCGGCGCCGAAGCCCTCGGAGCGGGTCGCGCGGTACATGTCGCCGAGCTCGCGCGCATTCGCAGCGCGGTGTCCGTAGCGCACGCCGTCGAAGCGCGCGAGGTTGCTCGAGGCTTCGGCCGTGGCGATCAGGTAGTAGGTCGCGATCGCGAAGCGCGTGTGGGGGAGCGAGACCTCCCGCGTCTTCGCACCCGCGCGCTCGAGCAGCGACACGGCTTCGCGCACGCGCGCGAGCACCGCGGGATCGACGCCCTCCTCGACGAAGTATTCGCGCGGCAGGCCGACCACGAGGCCCGAGACGTCACCGCTGAGCGCCCCCGAGAGCGCGGGCGCCGGCTCCGGGATCGACGTCGAGTCCTTTGGGTCGTGACCCGCGATCGCTTCGAGAACGATCGCGGCATCGGCCGAGCTGCGGGCGAGGACGCCGATCTGGTCGAGTGATGACGCGAACGCGACGAGCCCCCAGCGCGACACCCTGCCGTAGGTGGGCTTGATCCCGACGACGCCGCACATCGCCGCCGGCTGCCGGATCGATCCGCCCGTGTCGCTGCCGAGCGCCGCCACTACGATCCCCGCGCAGACGGCCGCCGCCGAGCCGCCCGAGGATCCTCCCGGCGTGCGGGCCGGATCCCATGGATTGCGAGCGGGGCCCTGCACCGAGTGCTCCGTGGACGAGCCCATCGCGAACTCGTCCATGTTGGTCGACCCGATGACGACCGCGCCGGCCGCGCGAAGCCTCTCCACCGCCGTCGCGGTGAAGGGCGAGACGTAACCGGCGAGGATCCGCGACGCGCAGGTCGTCGGCTCCCCGGCGAACACCATGTTGTCCTTGATCGCGACGGGGATGCCGTCGAGTGCCGAGCGCGGCTTCCCGCCGCGGATGCGGGCGTCGGCCTCGTGCGCCTCCGCGCGGGCGCCCTCCGGCCGCAGCTGCACGAAGGCGTTCAGGCGCTCGCGCAGCGCCTCGGCGCGGGCGAGGCTCGCGTCGACGAGGTCGATGGAGCGGGTCTGGCCCCCGGCGAGCAGGGCAGCGAGCTCGCGGATCCCGTCGCTCGGCGCGGCCACCTAGCCCTCCTCCTCGCCCTCGATCACCTTGGGCACGACGAACGCGGACCCCTCCCGTTCGGGCGCGTTCGCGAGCGCAAGCTCGGGGTCGAGCGGAGGCTCGGGCTGGTCGTCGCGCAGCGGCGTCGGGAGCTCGATCGGGTGCGAGGTGGGCTCGACCCCGCTCGTGTCGAGGCCGGCGAGCTGCTCCGCATACGCAAGGATGGCTTCGAGCTCGCTGGCGAGCCGGTCGGCCTCGGCATCGCTGACGGAGAGCCTCGCGAGCGCGGCGATCCGCTCGACGTCGCTCCGCGTGAAGCTTCGCTGCTCGGGCACGGCCCGAGGCTAGCATCCCGCTCTGGGCCTCCCCGTGCGCTTTCCCCCGCCGGGCCGCGGGATTTGGTAGCTTCCCGCCCCTCGTATGGACGCGCTCCCCCCTCCCTTCTGCGACCTCCCCGAAACCGTGCAGCAAGGCGTCCGCGACCTGCGCTGGAAGACCCCGACGCCGGTCCAGGAGCGCGTGATCCCGGCGATGCGCGCCGGGCGCGACCTGATCGTCCAGGCGCATACCGGGAGCGGGAAGACGGGAGCGTTCGGGATCCCGATCGCCTGCACGGTCGATCCGCAGCTCGCGGCCTGCCAGGCGCTCGTGCTCGTGCCGACGCGCGAGCTCGCGAATCAGGTCGCGGAGGAGGTCGCGACGATCGCGCGACCGACCGGCCTGCGCTGCCTCCCGGTCTATGGCGGTGTCGGCTACGCGCGGCAGATCGAGGGCATCGAGCTCGGCGCCCACGTGATCGTCGGGACGCCGGGGCGCATCCTCGACCACCTCGGGTCGAAGCGGCTCAGCTTCGACGACGTACGCATCCTCGTCTTCGACGAGGCGGACGAGCTCCTCTCGCTCGGCTTCTGGCCGGACATGAAGGAGATCAACAGCTATCTGCCGAAGGACCGTCAGTCCTGCCTCTTCTCGGCGACGATCCCGGAGCGGGTCCAGTCGCTCTCCCGCGTCTTCCTTCGCGACCCCGAGTTCGTGTCGCTCTCGAGCGACCAGGTCGCGCCGCGGGAGATCTCGCACTTCTTCGTGGTGACGACCGCGCAGGAGAAGGACGCCAACCTGCTGCGCATCCTCGAGTACGAAGACCCCGACAGCGCGATCGTCTTCTGCAACACCAAGAGCGACGTCCGCTACGTGACGGCCTACCTGCAGCGACACGACTGGGATGCCGACCAGATCTCCGGCGACCTCACCCAGGTGGCGCGCGAGCAGGCGATGGCGCGCATCAAGGCCGGGCAGCTGCGCATCCTCGTCGCGACCGACGTCGCTGCGCGCGGCATCGACATCAGCGACCTCGGCCTCGTGATCGGCTACTCGGCGCCGGAGTCTCCCGAGGTCTACGTCCACCGCACCGGGCGCACCGGCCGCGCGGGCAAGGCCGGCCTGGCCGTCTCGCTGGTGTCGGGCCTCGACATCGGCAACTTCCGCTACCTCCAGCAGGTCAACAAGATCGAGATCCGCGAGCGCAAGCTCCCGAGCGAGGCGCAGATCGCCGAACGGCGCCGCGACCGGCTCGCCGTGAAGATCGAGCAGGAGGTGCGCGCGCTGCCCGAGCGCGAGCGCCGCGCGCGGATCGAGCGCTTCGTCCCGGTCGTCGAGCAGCTCGCCGCCAGCGAGGAGGGTCGCCGGGACCTCGCCGCGATCTGCGCGGCCTACCTCGCCGAGCACCGGCCCGTGACCGAAGTCAGTGTTCCGTCCGCGGCGGCCCGGACCGCCGACCCGGACGACCGACCGCCGCGCAGCTCCGACCGACCCCCGTCGGGCGGTGGGGGCGGACGCGGGCGACGCCCCCGACGTCGGACTCGCTGACGCCAGGCTGCGCCGTGCGCATCGCCGTCTTCTGCGCATCGAGCAAGCGCGCGCCGGAGGATCTACTAGCGGCCGCGCGCGTGGTGGGCGCCGAGATCGCGCGCCGCGGCCACGTCCTGATCTACGGCGGCGGACGAACCGGCCTGATGGGGGCGCTCGCCGACGCGGCGCTCGGCGCGGGTGGCCTCGTGCACGGCGTGATCCTGCGCGACTTCATCGAGCAGGACGTCCACCACACGGGGATCGCCGAGCTGCACAGCGTAGACGACATGCGCGCGCGCAAGGCCGGCCTCGACGCACGCGCCGATGCCTTCGTCGCGCTACCCGGCGGCCTCGGAACCCTCGAGGAGCTCCTCGAGATCCTGTCCTTTCGCAAGCTCGGCCTGCACCAGCGGTCGCTGACCCTGCTGAACCTGCGCGGCTATTTCGACGGCCTGCTCGCACAGCTCGAACGCGGCGTCGCCGAGAATCTGGACGACCCCGCGATCCGCAGCTTCCTGCACGCAACCGACGACCCGAGCGCGGTGGTGCCTCTGTGTGAGGGAGCGAGTCGCCTCTGAGAGCGCCCCGGACCCGGGACGCGTCGACGTCTTCCCGTGGCGCCATGATCAGTCTCGACGAGTTCGTGGAGCGACTGTGCTCCAGGCTTGGAAGCGCAAAGTCGCCCCGGCGATCGAGACCGATCAGGTGACCCTGCGCCGCCTCCTCGTGGATCTGGATCGATCGCAACGCCGGGCGTCGCCTCTCCGAAGCGCAGGCCGGAGCCGAGCATGGATGAGCACGTCGGGTCTGCGCAGCCGGAGAGGACCGCGCGGTCGCCCGTGGCCGGATCGACGCCATACAGGTCGGATCCTCCATTGGGGGACTCCGGACCAGGCCAGCTGGAGGACGTCGCCCGGCTCGAGCGCCGTTGGCCTCGGCGCCAGGGCACCGCCGAAGGCCTCGATCCGCAGCTCGTCGAGCTCCGCTCGGGGAGACCCGGGAGTGTCGATGAACTCGCTTACCCCGAAGGAGACGGACTCCAGATCCGTTCCGCTCCGGTGGAACGCCGCGTCGAACACCAACCTGCCATCGGCCAGGATCTAGCAGCGGGCCACTTCCAGATCGACGCCGATCTCGAGCCGTAGAGGGACGTCCCGCTCGTGGCTCGCCGGAAGGCAACCACCGCCACGCTTCCGAAGCTCGCGGTGGGTCCCGTCCGGGGGAAGGGACCCAGGTCCCTTGCCGGCGGGAGCCCCACGGTGTCCCGGTCGAAGTCGACGTGATAGATCCGTGCAGCGCGGGCGTCGGAGGCGACCCCGAGCGCCGAGAATGCCAGGAGGAGCCAGCAGCGCATGGGCCGCACGATCGAAACCTCTCGCGGCCGCCTTCCATTCAGGCGTCGGCGTCGGGCGCTTCGACTCCAGGCGTGGGCAGGCCTCGCAGGAAGCTCTCTCGACCGGCAGAGGTCGGCGAGACCTTCACGAGCGCGTTCGGGTTGGATAGGCTGCCCAAGCGGGGTTTCCGAGCCGACCCCGTAGGTCCGATGACGCCCAGCCACGAGGACGTCGCCACGACGATGATCTACACCCATGTCCTGAACCGCGGTCCCGCCGGCGTCCAATCCCCGGCCGACCGCCTCCTGGGAACGAGGTGATGTGCCCCCCGGCTCCTCTCGGCAGGATCCCAACGTCACCTCCCCGCGAGGGTGTCGACCGCAAGGCCCGGGCTGCGCCGGGTCTTATGCAGACCCGTCTAACGAGGAACCTCGCTTGGCGCAGATTGCGCGGCATTCCCTGCGCTCACGGCACTTTACGTCGCCCGCGCACTCTCTTCCCAACCAAATTAGGCAGCCCGCCTCGCCGCGCTCTCGGCGTTTATACAGGTCCGTCCAATACACGTTGGGCGTCAGAACAAACGTGCTGAAAGATCCGCCATGATTCCCTGCTAACCAGTGACCGCAATCCCCGAAACTCGCTACGTCAGTACCCGCCAGGGCGATATCGCCTATCAAGTGCTGGGCGAAGGCCCGATGGATTTGTTGCTCTGCTCCGGGATAGCGTCGCACCTGGATATGTATTGGGAAGTGCCCGCCGCCGCGCGCTTCTATCAAGGGCTGGCAGCTTTCTCGCGGCTGATCATGTTCGACCCGCGCGGCCTGGGCTTGTCCGATCCCGCACCTTATTCCGCGCTCTCGACCTGGGAGGACTGGACAGAGGATATCCGCACCGTGCTGGATGCGGTGGGCTCGCAGCGCGCTGCGATCTTTGCCGAGCGCGACTTCACCCGCCCGGCGATGATGTTCGCCGCCACCTGCCCTGAGCGTACCGCCGCCCTGATCCTCGCCAGACCGAGTGCACGCTTCTTGGCGACTACCGATTATCCCGAGGGTGCGTCGCCGGAAGCGTCCGAGCAGTACTTCCAACTAATCCAATCGAAGTGGGGCACACCGGAATTTGCAGCGTTGACGAATCCTAGCCTTGCCCACGATCCCGCAAGCCTGGGCTTGAATGCCCGGATACTGCGTGCCTCCAGTTCGCCCAGACGGGCGGCGGAACATACGCGCTACTGGTTTCAACTCGATGTCCGCGCCTATCTGCCGGCGATCCGCGTGCCCACCCTGGTTTTTACGCCTGAGGCTTCTTCCTTTTTCCCCGTCGCGCTATTCCGCTATGTGGCCGAGCATATTCCTGGCGCCAAGCTGGTCACGCTCCCCGGCGCTGACGTCATGCTGTTCCATAGCGCGGCCGAGACCGTATTGGGTGAGGTTGAGGAATTCCTGACCGGCGCCCGCCACCATGTCGAAAGCGACCGCGTGCTGGCGACCGTCCTGTTCACCGATCTGGTCAAGTCCACCGAACGGGCCGCGGAACTGGGCGACCGCCGCTACCGCGAACTGCTGGAGCAGCATCACGCAACCGTGCGCCGCGAGCTGGCGCGCTTTGGCGGCAAGGAAATGGACAGTGCCGGCGACGGATTCTTCGCCAGCTTCGAAGGGCCGGCCCGCGCCATCCACTGCGCCGCGGCCATGCGCGAGGCCCTGCGCGGCATCGGGCTTGAGAGCCGTGCCGGGTTGCATACCGGCGAGTGCGAGCGCGTGGACGGCAAGCTCGGCGGCATGGCCGTGCATATCGGTGCGCGGGTCTGTGCGCTGGCCGGCGCCGGGCAGGTGCTGGTCACCAGCACGGTGAAGGACCTGGTCACCGGGTCTGGAATCCAGTTCGAAGACCACGGCAGCCACGCGCTCAAGGGCGTTCCCGGTGAATGGCGGCTGTTCGCATTGGGCGGTGAGCGTCATGGCCCGCACGTTTCGGGGAACACTGATGCCCAACAACGGGTTCCAGCGGACGGTCCTCGCGCTGCGCGCTCGTCCCGCCGCTGAACCCGGGCGTTAGGCGACCTGTGCGATTGCTTGGCGCTCACAGTTCGTTCTGGTTAGACAACGACGCAGAAAAAGTAATGTCCGTTCCACACAGCCGTAGAGTTGAAGGACACAGGAAAGGGAGGCAGGTATGAACACGAAGGTCAGAGGCGAGAGCGCGGGCAAGTGTCCGTTCAACCACATCGCCGGCGCCGGTCGGACGAACCGCGACTGGTGGCCGAAGCAACTGCGGCTGGAGTTGCTGCACCAGCATTCCGCGAAGTCCGACCCGACGGACGGGGCCTTCGACTACGCGAAGGAATTCAAGAGC
>CAYPSI010000041.1:0-12021 GCA_964413375.1 uncultured Spirochaetales bacterium
CTTCAAACGGGTTGATCGAAACACGACGACCGAGCGGATGCTATCGCCGGCGTGCGCGAGGTCGTCCAAATCGGAAGAACAAACGCCCTTTCGAGGATCCGAGCACGGGCGTTACGACGACTTCAGGCTCTCTCGGTCGATCCAGCACTCGCTCCGGTACGGGGCTTGTTCCCCCCACTTCGTTCCTGTTTGACCGAAATCGGATCATCGGACGATCGCCCGGAACGCAGCTAAAAAATCCCTCGGCCCCACGAAGTCGATGACCGGGCACCTGCTCGGCGCGGCTGGCGCGCTCCAGGCGCTGTTCTGCGTTCCGCTCCCTCGAGAACGGCATCCTCCCGCCCACGACCAACCTCGAGAACCCCGACCCCGAGTGCGCCCTCGACCACGTCGCGAACGCGGCGCGGCGCGCGCGGCCGCGGATCGCGCTCTCCAACTCCTTCGGCTTCGGCGACACCAACGCCAGCGTCGTGCCCTCCCTTCCCGGCGCGGCGAGCTGACCTACTCCGGCAAGGTCGGCGCCCACGGGCACGGGGATCTTCAGCCGGGTCCGATCGCGATGACGAACCTAACGATCGTCAGGAAGGCCACTCAGCAAGGAGACTGACGGGGCGGCTGGTCGGGGACGAGGCCGGCTGGGAGCGCTCGCTCCGGGAGGCGCAGCGCCTCTTCGCCGAGATGGGTGCCGCGCGCCGAACACCTCGCACGGGAGCTCCCGTCGTGACGTCGGATGAGCCGGCCGTGCCCGTGGCGCATCACGTCCAGAGCAGCTCGACCTCGTAGCGCCCCAGGCGCCGGTCGTGCGTGACGAGCGTGAGCCCCTCGATCCGAGCCTGGGCCACGAGCATGCGATCGAATGGGTCGGCGTGGTGCGGGGGCAGGCGCGCCGCAGCCTCGGCGTGAGGGAAGCCGATCGGGAGCTTCTCGAAGCCGCTGTCCACGACCCCGGCCTCGATCGTGTCGGGGACGCGGAGCCGTCCAAGCGCGATCTTGATGGCCGCCTCCCAGGCGGTGGCTGCGCTCACGAAGACGACGTCCGCCTCCGTGATCGCCCGCCTCGCGGTCGCCCCCAGCTTCCGGCTGGCGCTCCGCCACCACAGGAACACGTGGGTGTCGAGGAGCAGCCGGGACGCCGCCATCAGCGGCGTGCTTCGAACGCGGCTCGCAGGGCCCGCGGCAGCGGCGCGTCGAAGTCCTTCCGGATCACCACGCGCCCCTTCCAACCACCGGGTTTGCGCCGGTGCGCGCTGTTCGCCACGGGGACGAGCTTCGCCATCGGCTTGCCTGCCTTGGCGATGATGATCTCCTCGCCCGCGGCGGCGCGTTCGACGAGGCGGGAGAGCGTGGTCTTGGCCTGGTAGAGGTTGACGATCGACTCGGCCATGGAACCCCCTTGGTCTAGGTTGACCAAGTCTAGACCGACGGAGCGGATCGCGCCAGCACGCCGATCCCTCGGACCAGCCCCTCGACCTGGAGTGGAGCGCCGCGATCGCGCAGGTCTCCCCGATCTCGTGCGCTCCGCCTGCGGGATGGGCCAGAGCGCGATGAGCCCCTCCTACTGTCCCGGCGATTCCAGGGTGTACATCGACCTCGGCTTCTACCGGGACACTCTCGCCGGCTGCACGGAGCCGGGCGATGGCCTGATCCTCTCGCTCCAGGGCACGCTAGGAGACGGCTCGGGACCGGTCGCCGAGCGCGCGCGCGAAGGTGCGCAGCGCGTTGATCGTGTCGACGGGAAGGGACATGCGCTTCCCAGCGGCGACCGCCTCGTCGGCGATCTCGCTCGCCCGCTCGAGCTCGCCCGCGCCGAGCAGGGCCTCGGCGAGCACGAGTTGCTGGCGACGGCCTTCCCGAAGGAGCTCGGCGTGCAGCAGGGAGAAGTCGTCGAGAACAAGCGGCTCTCGGCTGTGTTGGACTTCATCCAGAAGCAGCAGCACGAGCGCACCGAAGCGAAGGTCGCGAAGCCGTCCACGACCCTGCGGAAGGCCCGCCTGCTGCGCGCCGGAACGCCGCGGCGGGCCGGAACGGGCTCCTCCGCCGAGACCCGACCCTGACTGATTGAAACGGGAAACCGGCCATTTCTATCTTGGAGAAATCCGGACATCTGTACTTTGCGCCGACATAGGCATAGGCGGGAACCCAGGCAATTTCCCCGATGCTCTCGGCGTGGGGGCTCCTGGCGCGATGCTCGGGAACGCGGGGCGAGGCTTCGTTGCGCTCAGCGAACGCGCGAGAGCCCGAGTGGGATCCCGGCTCTCCTCATCCGCGCGAAGTCGGCATCCGTCGTCAGGATCCCTACGCCGTGGCTGAGGGCGTAGGCCGCGATCAGGAGATCCAGCGTCTTGACGCTCGCCCCCCTGCGCGCCAGCGCGAAGCCGATGTCTCCCGCTTCCTCCCACAGCCCGGGTGGCTGCTCCAGCAGGCGGCATCCCGCGAGCAGCGGCAGGACGCGCCTTCGCTCGACGGGGGTCCGCAGACCGCGCCGGATCTCGGTCACGACGGGGCCGCAGAGGGCAGCCTCGTCGAACTCGAGCAGGGCATCCACGGCGCTCGCCACAGGATCGCGTCCGCGGAAGAACTCGACCCACGCGGAGGTGTCTACGAGAATCAACGCCGGGTCCGCTCCAGATCCAGATCGAACCGAACGCGCCCCTTCAAGGCTCGCAGGGCGGAGCGGCGCGCCTGGCGGTCCAGCGCCTCGAGGCCGGCCAGAATGGTGCTGGTGACCCCTCGGCCCGTGATCGTCCGTGCCCGTCGCAAGGTCGCGGTAGGCAGGCTGACGGTGACCTTGGTCTTCTCGGACTTCATGCCGCCAGCATATACGATGGTAAATGCTGGTCAAGACGAGTACCCGGGCGCCTCGCAGACGCGCGGCACGCGACACCGAGCTGGGAGGCCAGCACATCCCGGCGGGCTCCGCGGTCATGCCCGTCCTCGGCTCGGCCAAGCGCGACGAGAAGCGGTGGTCGGATCCGGACCGCTTCGACATCTTCCGTCGGGCCGAACCCCACATTGGCTTCGGCTGCGGGACGCACGTCTGCCTCGGGATCCACGTGGCCCGGCTCGAGATGCGCCTCGCGCTGAACCTCCTCTTCGACCGCCTGCCCGACCTGTGTCTGGATCCCGAGGGCGACGATCCGCATGTCCGCGGGGGCGTGTTCCGGTCACCGACGTCGCCGCCGGTGCTGGGCAGCTCGGTCGGTGGTGACGTTTTGACGCCAAAGCGCTACTATGGCCGGCCATGGGAACCCCTGCGAAGCGCTCGACCATATACCTGGATGCCGCCCTTCACCGCGTGCTGCGCATCAAGGCGGCCGAAACCGACCGCTCGATTTCGGAGCTTGTGAACGAGGCGGTGAAGCAGAGTTTGGGGGAGGATGCCGAGGACCTCGCCGCATTCAAGGATCGGGCTCGCGAACGAACCGTGAGCTTTGAGAAGGTCCTTCGGGAGATGCGGCGGCGTGGAAAGCTATAGGGTCGAGATCAAGCTTTCGGCGCTTCGAGAGCTCGAGGGAATCGGTCGGAAGGGAGACCGCCAAAGGCTTGCCCGGCGGATTGGCGCTCTGGGCACGCAGACGAGGCCTCCCGGTTGCCAGAAGCTTGTCGGGGATGAAGAGAGGTACCGCGTTCGGCAGGGCCGATACCGCGTCATCTACGCGATTGACGACGCGGAGCGGCTCGTGACCGTGTTCCGAATCGGCGATCGGAAGGACGTGTACCGCTGAGAGCTGCCCAACCCTCGGTATCAGCGGCGGCGCGTCGCGCCGTCCGCTGCATGCCGTTGTTAGGCCTCCAATCGTTCCGCGTCGCTTACTTGTAGGCCACGCCTGCCCCGCCCTCGGGGCCCTGGCGGCCCCGGCGGGAATTTGCCATGACGCCGGTTCTCGGTCCCGAGGCGGGAACCCAGGCAATATCCCCTATGCTCGTCGATCCGACGAAGAAGAAGAGCAGCCGTCCCTACGCGGGTCGGGTGTTCTCCCGGAGCCAGGCGGCGTACTCGTCCTCGGAGACGGTGCCGGCGGCGAGGTCGAGGGTCATCCGCGTAGCCTCGGCTTCCGGGGCGGTGAGTTCAAGGCCGTTGCTGTCGAGGAAGGTCGCGGCGGCGGCGAAACCGGTGCGCTTGTTCCCGTCGATGAAGGGATGGTTCTTGATGATGCCGGCCGCGTCGGCCGCGGCGAGGGCCGGGAGATCAGGGTTGCCGTAGCTGAAGAGGTTGACCGGGCGGGAAAGCGCAGACTCCAAGAGTCCGGAAGCGCGGACGCCATGTGACCCGCCGTGCTCCGTGATGAGCATATCGTGAAGCGCCAGCACGAGCCGGGGCTGGAGCCAGACTGGCTGGGTCACTTGGCGAGCTCGCGGAGCGTGTTCCGGTACTTCTTCAGCACCTTCTCGGCGCTCTTCATCTGCGCGTCGAACTCGGGGTCGTAGGGCGTCAGCTCGAGGCCGTTGGGCGTCTCGATCAGATAAAGCTCGTCGCCTTCCTGCAGGTGGAGCCGGTCGAGCTCCGCCTTGGGCAGGATGACGCCGGTCGAGCTGCCGATCTTGCGAAGGGTGAGACGGTTAGACATGGTGGGGCTCCTTTCCACTGCCATGTTATAATATATATTATAATCCAATACTGGCTGAGGGTCGAGGGGAATCAGTGCGGCGGCGAACTGATCGGGATCGTGTTCGTGGCAGAGCCGCGGCGGGAGCCCGGGCCCAGCCTCAGCCTGCTGATGGATGCGGTCCACGTCTATTGCACGCCGGCCTACCGCCTGGTGCAGGGGCTTCAGGGCAAGATGAGGGCGGTTGTGCGATCGAGCCTCTTCGCGGCCCTGCTGCTGTGCGCCTGCCAGACGACGACGCCGGCGGTCGTCCACTCGGTCTACCGTCGCCCAGGGAATCCGGCAAAGGAGTACTGCGCCGGTGCCTGGTCCATTCACGTCGAGCAGACCCAGCGTGCCGCTAGATTCCTCGGTGCGAACGCATGCCACGTACCGCTCTTCATGGAGCTGTCGTTCCCCAGACTGCAGAACGCCAATGCCTCGCAACCACTCCCGGTGCGGCAATCGCTGCCTCCGAACTCAGAGCGCGAGCTGCTAAGCCTGGAGCCGATCGATCCGAGCAAGGCGTGGCCCTTCGAATGGAAGGTTTCAGCGTTCGTCGGGAGCTCGCCTCCCCTGCCGGAACCCGACTATCGTTACGCGTTCCCATTCGACGGCTCGCAACCGCGCCGGCTCATCCAGGGCGTCGATGGCAAGCTGACGCATCAGGGCCTGCACCGCTTCGCCTTCGACTTCGAGATGCCGATCGGAACGCCGGTCCTGGCCGCACGCGATGGCATCGTGCTCCGCGTTGCAGACGGCTTTCCGGCTGGCCCGTTCGAAGAGAAGTATCGGGATCGGTCGAACGGGGTCTTCGCGCTCCACCCTGATGGCACTATTGGCGATGACGGCCACCTTTCGGCTGGGATCCCGGTCAAGGAAGGCATGCGCGTCTATGGCCCCTACCCCGGAGGGCTGGGCTCGACCGACCGAAATCCGGTGTAGAGCGCCTGTGGATCACCGAGACCACGATGGGGCTGGTGATGCAGGAGGCGTCGCTCGCCTTTCCCGACCCGATCGAGGGCGCGCGCGTCGATCGCGGAGATGTCCCAGGAGGGCCGCGCCCGGCTCGCACCCCTGATGCCGCACCGCTCGCGGCGCGGCGCCGACGCGTTCTTCGCGTTCGCAGCCGACCGCACGATCGCGGCGCTGGTCGAACTCGTGGAAGGAAGGAGCGTTGCGCATCGTCCACCCGGAAGGCCGGCCTCAGGCTCTCAATCCGGGAGCAGGATGGCGCCCGCCGTCATCTGCGCGGCGATCTCCTCGGGGGTCCACAGACCGCCCGCCTGCGACTTCGTCGCGCCGCTGTGGGTCACCATCCGCATCTCGGCGATGCGCCCTCCCCCGACGAAGAAGGTGCGTCCAGTCACTTCCTTCGCGAGGTCGCTCGCCAGGTAGACCACGAGGGGCGAGACGAGTTTCGGGTCGAGCTGCGCCTGGCGCTCTTCTTCCCCGAAGCCGGGGAGGTCCGAGGTCAAGCGCGTGAACGCCACCGGCGCGAGCACGTTGACGCGAATTGCGTACTTCTGGCCCTCGATCGAGAGGCAGCGCGAAAAACCGAAGATCCCCGCCTTCGCCGCGCCGTAGTTGCACTGGCCAAAGTTTCCGTTCAGGCCCGAGGTCGAAGAGGTGTTGACGATCACCCCTCCCGCGCCTCGATCCTTCATCTGGCAGTACACCGGGTGGGTGACGCAGTAGGTGCCCTTGAGATGCACGGCGACGACCGGGTCCCACAGCTCCTCGGTCGTGTTGACGAAGGACTTGTCGCGCAGGATCCCGGCATTGTTCACCAGGATGTCGACGCGATCGAAGGCGTCGAGCGCAGTCTGGCAGATGCGTCGACCGCCCTCGACCGTCGCAACGTCGTCGTAGCTCGCCGCGGCCTCGCCGCCGGCGGCGCGAATCTCGTCCACGACGCGATCGGCCATCGCGGAGCCGGAGCCATGCCCGTCGCGCGCGCCGCCGAGATCGTTCACGATCACCGAGGCGCCGGCGCCCGCAAGCGCGAGAGCGTGCTCGCGGCCGAGCCCTCCGCCCGCTCCCGTCACGATCGCAACCTTCCCGTCGAGCAGACCCACCTTCCCCTCCTGGCCGTCGGCAATCACGAGCGCGCATGCTACCGGAGCCCGCGAGACCCGATCAAGCCTGGGCGAAGAGCAGCGTGCGCAGCTCGCCGAAGGGCTCGAAGCCGAGCCCCGCGTAGAGCCTCCGACCCGCGACGTTGCCTTCGACGACGGCCAGCTGCACGTGCCTCGCACCGGCGGCAAAGGCTTCACGACACAGATCGGAGACGCCGGTGGCGGCGAAGCCCCGACGGCGGAAATCGGGCCAGGTGTACACCCCCTGGATCAGCCAGCCCTCGGGTCGCTGCACGTCTGCGTAGGCAACGAACACCACCCTGCCCTCGCACTCCACGACCCGCGCGCGCGGCACGCGCCCTCGAACCCAGCGCCGGAAGCTGCGCAGGTCCCCGGCGAAGGGATCCGGGCGGTCCTCCTCGCGCAGGCTCTCGCGAGCGGCGACGACGAGTGCGTCGAGGTCCTCGACGACCGCCGGCCGCGACTGCAGACCTCCGGCCGCGCGCAGGCGCACTCCGGCCCTGCGCAGCGCGTACGCGGTTTCGAGCCGATCGAGCAGGGCCCGCCGGTGGCTGCGCCGGAGCAGCGCAGACCAGGCGTAGTCGACGCCCGAACGCGCGCTCTTGATCAGCCCCACGCCGAGCGCATCGAGATAGGGCAGCAGCGCGTCGATCGCTTCGGGAGTCGCATCCGCATCGAGCACGACGCTCGGGCGCAGCGCCGCGACCCCGATCACCTCGTCACCGAACCAGACGGCTGCCACCTCGCTGCGAAGCTCACCGGCCGGGGGCGGCAGGCCGAGCCGCCCCGCGAGGTCCAGCAGGAAGAGGTTGCGCTCCGGGCTGCGCGAGAGTCGCGCCATCACGGCGCCGCGGTCGGCGAGCCGGACCAGCCGCGCCTCCACGCTCCGACCCATGGGATCACTCGATCACGACGAGGACCGCGCCCTCCTCGATCGAGTCGCCCTCTGCGACGCGGATCTCGAGGATCAAGCCGGCGCGGGGAGCCTCGACGGGGATCTCCATCTTCATCGATTCGATGATCAGGAGGACCTCCTCTTCCGCGACTCTCTCGCCAACCGCCTTCTCGATCTTCCAGACGTTTCCTGCGATCTGCGCCTCGACCTCGGTAGCCATCGGCCTCCCCTGGGCAGCGGTCGCCTGATGTTGCACGCCTCCGCCCCGCCGAGCAAGTCTTGGGACGTTGCGTCGACCCGGGCGGTGGCAGCTAGCTCCGCTTGCTGGACGTTGCGTCGATCCGGACGGTTGCAGCTAGCTCCGCTCGCCTGCGGCTCGCTGCGCGCTTCGCTGGCTGCTTCGAATGCGGTCACGCGTCGCACGCCAGTTCGGACCCGGAGCCGCTATCCTGCCCCGACCCATGCTTGAGACTCTGACCCGGGGGTTCAGCGCGGCGCGCGAGCGGCTTGCGGGCGTCCGTCAGCTGTCCGAGGAGAACGTCGAGCAGGCGCTGCGCGACGTGCGCCTGTCGCTGCTCGAGGCCGACGTCGACCTCGGCGTCGTCCGGGATTTCCTCGCTCGAGTGAAGGAGCGGGCGCTCGGCTCCCGGGTGGAGACCCGGGTTCGCGATGCCGCCGGCCGGACGCTGCGGGTCTCCCCGGGCCAGCACTTCGTCAAGAGCTGCGAAGAGGAGCTCACGGCGCTGATGGGGCCGGTGGACCCCTCGCTGCTGCGCGATACCCGCGGCGCGATCTCGATCATGCTCTTCGGCCTCCAGGGCGTTGGCAAGACGACGGTCGCGGCGAAGCTCGCGCGCCACCTCCAACGCGAGGGGCGCCGCGTGCTGCTCGTCGCCGCAGACGTCCAACGTCCGGCCGCCGTGCTGCAGCTCCAGCAGCTCGGCGCCCGGATCGACACGGCGGTACACACCGGCGCCCCGGGTGAGGCCCCGCCGGCGATCTGCGCCGCCGCCGCGCGTCGCGCCGCCGCCGAGGGCTTCGACGCGATCGTGTACGACACGGCCGGGCGACTCGCCGTGGACGACGAGCTGATGACCGAGCTCGAGGAGGTCAGCCGCGCGGCGGCACCGGCCAACCGGATCCTCGTGTGCGATGCGCTGATGGGCCGCGACGCGGTGAACGTCGCAAAGGCCTTCAGCGAGCGTATTCCGCTCGACGGCCTCGTGCTGACGAAGCTCGACGGTGACGCCCGAGGCGGCGCTGCGCTGGCCGTGAAGGCCGTCACCGGCGTCCCGATCAAGTTCGTGGGAACCGGCGAGGACCTGGAGCGCCTCGAGCCATTCCGACCGGAAGGGATGGCCTCCCGCATCCTCGGCATGGGCGACGTGGTGGGCCTCGTGCGCGACTTCGAGCAGGTCGCGGACCAGCAGGAGGCCGAGGCCGACGCCGCCCGACTGCTCCGGGGCCAGTTCGGGCTCGAAGACCTGCTGAAGCAGCTGCGGATGATCCAACGCATGGGTCCATTGCGCGAGGTCTTCTCCAAGCTTCCGGGGATCGGCGGTCTCGCGGACCAGGTGGATGAGCGCGAGCTCGTGAAGGTGGAGTCGCTGATCCACTCGATGACCCCCGCCGAGCGCGCGCGGCCCGAGAGCATCGACAAGAGCCGGGCCACCCGCATCGCCCGCGGCAGCGGGCGGCGCTCCCGGGACGTTCGCGAGCTCGTCGACCGCTTCGGCCAGATGCGTCAGCTGATGGGAAGCATGGGGTCGGCGGGGGGCCTGCTCTCGCGGATCCCAGGGCTCGGCCGGCTGGCACCGGCCGGAATGGGCGACCCCTCCGGATTCCTCGCGGGGCCCGGGTTGCCCGCCGCGAGCGCCCGCGACTCGGCTCGACGGCGCGCCCGCCAGAAAGAGAAGCGGAAGCAAACGCGCAAGGCGCGCAAGAGGAACCGCAAGCGATGAGCAGCCGAGATCGAGCCGCCTCCCCCGCGGGGCACCAGACGGATTCCGCGCGGCGACGGTCAGGTTCCCCGCCGATGCTGCCGATTCGTGTCGGACCCATGCGCCGCCTCGTCCTCGCCCTCGCCACCGCGCTCGCAGCGTCCACCGCCTCGGCCAATCCGGAGCTGCCGAGGCCGGCCTCGCTCGAACCGAACGTGCGCTTCTGGACGCGGATCTACACCGAGGTCGACACCTCCGGTGGCGTCCTCCACGACAACGTGAATCTCGCCGTCGTCTACGAGGTGATGCGCTTTCCGACGAACGTATCCGACCGGACGCGCGAACGACGCATCGACGACTCGAAGCGGCGCATCCGAGACATCCTGAAGAAACTCGGCGGCGGCCAGCGCAATGGACTCTCGGAAGAAGAGCGCCGCGTCCTCGCGCTGTGGCCCGAGGGGAGCTCCGACACGACCTTTCAACGCGCGGCGAACCAGCTGCGCTTCCAGCTCGGGCAGGCGGACAAGTTCCGCGCCGGGCTCGCCCGCTCCGGCCAATGGGCGGACCACATCGCACAGACGCTCGAGGAGCACGGCGTCCCGGGCGAGCTCGTCGCCCTGCCCCACGTCGAGTCGTCCTTCAACCCCCGCGCCTACTCTCGGGTCGGCGCCGCGGGGCTCTGGCAGTTCATGCGCTCGACGGGGCGCCAGTACATGCGCATCGACGAGATCGTCGACGAGCGCATGGATCCCCACATGGCCACGGTCGGGGCCGCACGTCTGCTGCGCGACAACTACCGTCGGCTCGACGCCTGGCCGCTCGCGATCACCGCCTACAATCACGGCGTCGGCGGCATGAACCGCGCGGTTCGCAGCCTCGGCACGCGCGACATCGGTGTGATCGCGCAGCGCTACCAGAGCCGCATCTTCGGTTTCGCCTCGCGCAACTTCTACGCGGAGTTCCTTGCCGCCTCGCAGATCCATCGCGACCCCGAGCGCTACTTCGGCCCGATCGCACCCGAGCCCCCGGTCGCCTACGAGATCCTGGTCACCGATTCCTACTACCGGGCTCCGACCCTCGGCCGGGCTCTCGGGATCGACCTCGAGGTGCTGCGCGACCACAACCTCGCGCTGCGCCCGGCGGTGTGGAACGGCGCGAAGCACGTCCCCAAGGGCTACCCGCTGCTGATTCCGCGCCACGAGCTCGGCAAGCCCCTCAGCGTCGCGATGGCCGAGATCTCGAATAACGAGCGCTTCGCCGAGCAGAAGCGCGACCGCTTCCACAAGGTCCAACGCGGCGAGACCCTCTCCAAGATCGCGAACCGCTACGACGTCCGCGAGAGCGAGCTCGTCGCGGTGAACGGGCTGCGCAGCCGCCACCGCATCAGCGTCGGACAGGTGCTGCGGCTCCCGACCCGACCGGAGTTCGCGCCGGTGATGGTGGCAAAGACCGAGCGCGCGGAGCCGCCGGCGAGCCCGCCGCCCGTGGTCGCCGCGCTCGCTCGCTCCGAGAGCGCAGCGGCGGATCTCGTGCCGGCCTACTACGAGGTGCGGCGCGGCGACACGCTCTCGCGCATCGCGTCGCATTTCGGTCTCAGCGAACGCGAGCTTGCGCAGCGCAACGGCCTGCGCGACCGGCATCAGCTCGCCATCGGCCAGCGCCTGCGCGTCGCGCCGCAGGTCGTGGCCGCGACGAGCTCCGGCGAGGCCGTCGAGGCCATCGCGACGCTCGCGAGTGCACCCGCGAAACCCGCCGAGTCACTCGCCGCGGAGCCGCGACCGGCCGACGAGAACTCCGCCCCGACGAGCGCCCCCGAGCCGCCCCCGACCGCGTCGACGACGCCCGAACCCAGCGCACTCGCCGAGGCCGCTCCGGAATCCGCTCGCGACGAGCCGGCGGTCGCCATCGGCGCGGGCGACGCCGCCATCGAGGCCGGCGAGGAGCCCGGTGCCGAGGACTCGCGTCTGGCGGAGGCCGTGGTGGCCGAGGCAGCTGCCCCCAACGCGGCGGCGACGGGGCGCCCCCCGGCTCCCGACCCCTCGAACTACGCGGTCACTCCAGACCAGCGGATTACCGTGCACGCGGACGAGACGCTCGGCCACTACGCCGAGTGGCTCGAGGTGGGCGCGAGCCGGCTGCGACAGATCAACGGCATGCGCTCGACCACGCCGCTCGTGATCGGCCGCCAGCGCAAGCTCGATTTCAGCCGCGTCACCCCGGAGGTCTTCGAAGAGCGCCGGCTCCAATACCATCGCACCATCCAGGAAGAGTTCTTCGACGCCTACGAGGTGACGGGGACGACGACGCACCCGCTCTCCCGCGGCGAGACCCTCTGGCAGCTCTCGCGTCAGCGCTACGAGATCCCGATGTGGCTGCTGGTGCAGTACAACCCGGATCTCGACTTCGGCGCGCTCTCCCCGGGCACGACCCTCGTCATCCCCACCGTCTCCTCGCGCCAATCCTAGCAAGCGGAGCGCGCAGCGAGCCGAAGGCGAGCGAAG
>CAYPSI010000042.1:0-30021 GCA_964413375.1 uncultured Spirochaetales bacterium
ACGGAGATGGTGATGCCCGGGGACAACGTCGAGATGACGGTGGAGCTGATCATGCCGATCGCGATGGACAAGGAGCTGCGCTTCGCGATCCGCGAAGGCGGCCGTACGGTCGGCGCCGGCGTGGTCTCCGAGATCGTGGAATAGGCGCGCGCAAATCATGGCAGATCTCAACTCGCAGAAGATCCGGATCCGGATGAAGGCCTACGACTTCAAGCTCCTCGACCAGAGCGTCGCGGAGATCGTGGACACGGCCGTGCGCACGGGTGCGAAGGTTGCGGGGCCGATCCCGCTGCCGACGTCGATCAATCGCTACACCGTGCTGCGCGGGCCGCACATCGACAAAAAATCACGCGAGCAGTTCGAAGTGCGTACGCACAAGCGGCTGATCGACATCCTGGATCCGACGCCGCAGACCGTCGATGCACTGATGAAGCTCGAGCTTTCGCCGGGTGTCGACGTGGAGATCAAGCTCTAGGGGAGCGATGGGTCCGGAGTGGGGTCGGCAGGTCGGCCGGACGGAGAGGCGCGGAGAGGGTGATGGCAAGCGTGGACATGGTGACGATCGAAAACCAGAAGGCGGGTACGCTGGAGCTGTCGCCGGCGGTCTTCGAGGCCAAGGTGTTGCCGCACCTCTTCCATGCCGAGGTGCGCCGTCAGCTCGCTGCGCGGCGCGGCGGCACGCACAGCACGAAGAACCGTGCGTCGGT
The DNA here is from genome assembly GCA_964413375.1 of uncultured Spirochaetales bacterium. GTDB lineage: Bacteria > Myxococcota_A > UBA9160 > UBA9160 > SMWR01 > CAZUYC01. The sequence goes on from CAYPSI010000042.1 coordinate 708, forward strand.
GTCCGGCGGCGGAGCCAAGCCCTGGAAGCAGAAGGGAACCGGGCGGGCGCGGCAGGGCACGACCCGGGCGCCGCAGTGGGCCGGCGGCGGCGTCGTCTTCGGTCCGGTGCCGCGTTCCTACGAGCACTCGCTCCCGAAGAAGGTTCGCCGTGCGGCGCTGCGCTCGGCATTGTCGCAGAAGATCATCGAGGGGGAGCTGACGGTCGTCGACGCGTTCGCCCTCGACGCGTACAGCACGAAGCGGGTCGCGGGCATCCTGAAGGAGCTGGGGATCGCCGACGGCGGGGTGCTGATCGTGATCGAGGCGGCCAGCCCCTTCGTCGAGGGATCCGCCCGGAACCTCCCGGGGGTTTCGGTGATCCGCGCCGAGGGGCTGAACGTTCTCGACGTGCTTCGCCACCGGCATCTCGTGATGACGAGAGCGGCCGTAGAGGCGGTCGAGCAGCGCCTGGACGAAGCGCTGCGCTCTGCGCGCGCGGCAGGGCGGGGGGAGCCGTCGTGAAAACCCACGACGTGATCCGCAAGCCCCTGGTCACCGAGAAGAGCAACATCGGTCGCGAGGAACAGAACCTCGTGACCTTCGCGGTCGATCCGCGAGCCAATAAACACGAGATCCGTCAAGCAGTCGAGCAGCTTTTCCAGGTGAAGGTCGTGGACGTGCGAACGATGCGGATGCCGCGCAAGACGCGGCGCGTCGGCCGCTTCGCCGGGCGAAAGACCGCCTGGAAGAAGGCGATCGTGAGGCTGGCCGAGGGCCAGGCGATCGAGTTCTTCGAGGGAGTGTGATTCCATGGGCATCAAGAGCTACAAGCCCACCACGCCGGGTCGGCGCGAGATGACGGTGTCGGACTTCTCCGAGCTCACCCGGAGCGTACCCGAGCGTTCGCTGCTCGAAGGGCTGGTGAAGGGGAAGGGCGGGCGCAACGCGCACGGCCGCATCACGGCGTGGCAGCGCGGCGGAGCGCACCGCAGGCTCTATCGCCGGATCGACTTCCGCCGCGACAAGACCGGGATTCCCGCTCGCGTCGCCTCGATCGAGTACGACCCGAATCGCTCGGCGAACATCGCCCTGCTCCACTACGCCGACGGCGAGAAGCGCTACATCATCGCACCCCTCGGGGTGCGGCTCGGCGATCGGATCGAGTCGGGACCGGACGCGGAGATCCGGCCCGGCAACGCGCTGCCGCTCGCGAGAATGCCGCTCGGCACGATCATCCACTCGATCGAGATGAAGCCCGGAAAGGGCGGGCAGCTGGTGCGCGCGGCCGGTGGCTCGGCACAGCTGATGGCCCGTGAGGGAGACTACGCGACGCTGCGCATGCCTAGCGGCGAGCATCGCAGGGTTCACGTGAAGTGCATGGCGACGGTCGGGCAGGTCGGCAACCCGGATCACGAGAACCAGAGCATCGGGAAGGCCGGCCGCTCGCGCTGGCTCGGGCGGCGGCCGAGCGTCCGCGGCGTGGCGATGAACCCGGTCGACCATCCGATGGGCGGTGGCGAGGGGAAGTCCTCGGGCGGCCGGCATCCGTGCACTCCCTGGGGCGTGCCCACGAAGGGGCACAAGACGCGCAGCAACGCGCGTACGAACAAGTACATCGTGAAGCGGCGGGGGAAGAAGTAGATGGCGCGCTCGCTCAAGAAGGGACCCTTCGTGGACCCGAGCCTGCAGCGAAAGGTCGGGCGCGTGATGCGTTCCGGTTCGAAGCAGGTGATTCGCACCTGGTCGCGCCGCTCCATGATCACGCCGGAGTTCGTCGGGCTCACCTTCCACGTTCACAACGGGAAGCTCTTCGTGCCGGTCTTCGTGACCGAGAACATGGTGGGGCACCGGCTCGGCGAGTTCTCGCCGACGCGGAAGTTCACCGGCCACTCGGCGTCGGCCAAGAAGGTGAAGACCTGAGATGGAAGTGAAAGCTCGTCTCGCCAACTACCGGATCAGCGCGCAGAAGGCGCGGCTGGTCGTGGACCAGATTCGCGGCCGGGGAGTCGGGGACGCACTGGCCATCCTCGAGCTCTCCGCGAAGTCCTTTTCGCGCCCGCTCGCGAAGCTCGTGCGTTCGGCGCTCGCCAATGCCGAGGACCACAACAACCGCCACAAGGCGGGCATCGATGTCGACAACCTGGTGGTCGGCAAGGCCACCGTGGACGAGGGGCCGAGTCTGTGGCGCATCCGACCCCGGGCCCAGGGACGGGCCAACTGGATCCAACGCCGGACGAGCCACGTCGAAATCGTCCTGAAGGAGCAATAGGCACACCGTGGGACAGAAGGTTCATCCGTACGGCTTTCGGATCGGCACCCTCTATGGGTGGCAGTCCAACTGGTTCGCCGAGCGGCACTACGCCGAACGGCTGCACGAGGACCTGCGCCTGCGGAGCTTCATCAAGAAGAAGCTCTTCCACGCGGGAATCTCCAAGGTGGTGATCGATCGGACCGGGGACAAGGTGGTGGTGAACGTGTTCACCGCTCGTCCGGGAATCCTGATCGGAAAGCGGGGCGCGGAGGTCGAGACGCTTCGCGCGGAGCTCGCCGCCCTGTGCAAGAACCGCGAGCTCTTCATCAACATCAAGGAGATCCGCAAGGCCGAGCTCGACGCCCAGCTGGTCGCCGAGAACGTGGCGCTCCAGCTCGAACGGCGCGTCGCCTTCCGCCGCGCGATGAAGAAGGCCGTGACGTCGACCATGAAGTTCGGTGCGGGCGGGGTGCGCATCCAGTGCTCGGGGCGCCTGGGCGGCTCGGAAATGGGCCGGCGCGAGTGGTACCGGGAGGGGCGCGTTCCGCTGCATACCCTGCGTGCGGAGATCGATTACGGCCTCGCCGAGGCGAAGACGACCTACGGCGTGATCGGCGTGAAGTGCTGGATCTTCCGGGGGGACGTTTCGGACAAGGAGCTTCGCACCAGCGTGCTCTCGCGCCGCGTCGGCGGCGAGGTAACGAGGTAGGCCGATGCTCCAGCCCAAGAAGGTCAAACACCGCAAGCAGCAGAAGGGCCGCATGCGGGGCAAGGCGTACCGAGGGGGGACTCTCGCCTTCGGTGACTTCGGTCTCCAGGCGCAGGAGACGGGGCGCCTCTCGTCGCGGCAGATCGAGGCGGCGCGAATCGCGATGACCCGCCACGTGAAGCGCGGCGGAAAGGTCTGGATCCGGGTGTTCCCGGACAAGCCCATCACCAAGAAGCCCGCGGAGACGCGGATGGGCAAGGGCAAGGGGAATCCCGAGGAGTGGGTGGCCGTGGTGAAGATGGGGCGGATCCTCTACGAGATGGAGGGCGTACCGGTGAAGGTGGCCCAGGAAGCGCTGCGCCTGGCCGCGCACAAGCTGCCGATCTCGACGCGCTTCGTGCAGCGCGAGGAGACGCTGTGAAGGCGAGCGAGCTCAGGAGCCTCTCGGAAGCGGAGCTGGTGGCCAAGTCCAGGGAGCTGCGCGACGAGCTCTTCAACGTGCGCGTGAAACGGGTCACCGGTCAACTCGAAAACACGGCGAAGCTGGGGCAGCTGCGCCGCGATGTTGCGCGCGCGGAAACGGTGTTAGCCCAGAAGCGTGGAGCCAAGCAGTGAAGGACCGGGGAATTCGCCGGACGCTCGTCGGACAGGTGGTGTCCAACAAGATGGACAAGACCGTCGTGGTCCGCGTGGAGCGTCTCGTTCAGGATCCGAGGTACAAGAAGTACGTACGTCGCTACTCGAAGTTCATGGCGCACGACGAGAACAACGCCTGCGCGGTGGGGGACAGGGTGCGGATCATCGAGCACCGCCCCCTCTCGAAGCTGAAGCGTTGGAAGGTGCAGGCCACGATCGAGTCGGTAGGTCTGGCGGGCAGGACATGATCCAGCAGGAATCCGTTCTCCAGGTGGCGGACAACTCCGGCGCGCGGAAGGTCCAGTGCATTCGCGTGCTCGGGGGGACCCGGCGTCGTTACGCATCGATCGGCGACATCATCGTCGTGTCGGTGAAGGACGCGATTCCGAACTCGCGGGTCAAGAAGGGCGAGGTCCGCAAGGCGGTGGTCGTGAGAACCCGTCGGGAGGTGGTGCGGCCGGATGGCTCCTACATCCGCTTCGACGACAACGCCGCGGTGCTGATCGACAACCAACGGGAGCCGGTGGGTACGCGCATCTTCGGGCCCGTCGCCCGCGAGCTGCGGGCGAAGCGCTTCATGAAGATCGTCTCCCTCGCGCCCGAGGTGCTGTAGATGCGCCCCCGTCTACTCGAGCGCTATCGCAAGGACGTCGTAGCGAGCCTCTCGAAGGAGTTCTCGTACGCCAACGTCAATCAGGTTCCGAGGCTCGAAAAGATCGTGGTGAACGTGGGTCTGGGCGAGGCCACCCAGAATCCGAAGCTCCTCGACAACGCGGTGGTGGAGCTGGCCGCGATCACCGGTCAGAAGCCGGCGGTACGCCGCGCGCGCAAGTCGATCGCGAACTTCAAGCTGCGCCAGGGGCAGCGCATCGGTGCGATGGTGACCCTCCGGGGCGATCGGATGTGGGAGTTCTTCGACCGCCTGGTGAGCGTCTCGCTGCCACGCGTGCGCGACTTCAAGGGCTGTTCACCGAAGGCCTTCGACGGGCGCGGGAACTACTCGCTGGGGATCCGGGAGCACATCATCTTTCCCGAAGTCGATTACGACAAGGTCGAGAAGATCGTCGGCCTGAACGTGACCATCTGCACGACCGCGAAGACGGACGCCGAGGGGCGAGCACTGCTCGCCAATCTCGGGGTTCCGTTCCGCCAGTAGGAACGCCCATGATGACCGATCCGATCGCAGACATGCTGGCCCGCATCCGGAACGGTGCGCACGCCCGGCACCTTCGTGTGAGTTGCCCGGCCTCCAAGCAGAAGCTGGCGATCGCCAACGTGCTTCGGGACAACGGCTTCGTGGGCGACGTGCGCCTCGAGGAAAGTGGGACGCGAAAGGTCCTCGTGGTCGGGCTTCGTTACGACGAGGACGGACGTCCGTTGATCGCGGGAATGCGGCGCGTCAGTCGCCCCGGTCGGCGGGTGTACGTGGGTTCCGGCGGCATTCCGAAGGTTCGCAGCGGCCTCGGCCTGGCGGTGCTCTCGACCTCGCGCGGGATCCTTTCCGATCGCGCGGCTCGTGACGCAAAGCTCGGCGGCGAGCTCATCTGCGAGGTGTGGTAAGCGTGTCGCGCATCGGCAAGCAGCCCGTCGAGCTTCCGAAGGGCGTCAGCGTCGAGCGAACCCCGGACGGCCTCCGCGTGAAGGGCCCGGCTGGGACGGTCGACGAGCGGCTCCCCTCGAGCATCGCGATGGAGATCGCCGACGGCCAGATCCGTTTCACCCGCCCGGACGATCGCAAGCCGACGCGGGCGCTGCATGGGCTGGCTCGCGCGCTCGTCGCGAACATGGTCCGCGGAGTCACGACACCCTTCGTGCGGGAGCTGGAGATCCAGGGCGTCGGCTATCGGGCGGACGTTTCCGGCAAGACGCTGCGCATCCAGATCGGTTTCTCGCACCCGGTCGAGGTAGCGATCCCCGACGGCATCAAGGTGTCGGTGGATCGCAACGTGGTGGTGCGTCTCGAGGGTGTGAGCCGCCAGCAGGTGGGTCAGTTCGCGGCCGACCTGCGAGGCATCCGGCCACCCGAGCCCTACAAGGGCAAGGGGATCCGGTACATGGGTGAGCAGGTGCGCCGCAAGGTCGGCAAGGCCGGCGCTGGCGCCTGAGGTCGAGCATGCAGAGGAAGTTCCACGACGAAAGGCAACGCCGTCACCAGGCCCGGAGGTCTCGGGTGGTGCGAAGCCTCGGCACGACCCACCGGCCGCGGATGACCGTCTTCCGCACCAGCAAACACATCTATGCGCAGCTCGTAGACGCAGAGACGGGCCAGACGCTGCTCAGCGTGTCCACGCGTTCCAAGGCGGTCAGCGAAGGCCTCTCGTCCACCGGCAATGTCGAGGCGGCGCGCCGCGTCGGACAGGCCTTCGCCGGGCTGGCGCGAGCGCGACAGATCGAAGAAGTCGTCTTCAACCGCAACGGCTTCCTCTACCACGGCCGCGTCAAGGCGCTGGCGGAGGCCGCCCGCGAGGCCGGCCTAAAGTTCTAGGGAGCCCTAAATGCGAATCGATCAGCTGAACCCGAACGAGTTCGAGCTCACGGATCGAGTGGTCTACATCAACCGCGTGGCGAAGGTCGTGAAGGGCGGACGCCGCTTCAGCTTCGGTGCCCTGATCGTGGTCGGAGACGGCAACGGCGTGGTGGGCGTCGGCTACGGCAAGGCCGGCGAGGTTCCGGAGGCGATCCGCAAGGGGGTCGAGCGCGCGCGCAAGGCGCTGATGCGGGTTCCGCTCGTCGATGGGACGCTTCCGCACGACGTGATCGGCCGTTTCGGAGCGGCCCGGGTGCTGCTGCGACCCGCGACACCGGGAACTGGCGTGATCGCGGGCGGCTCCGTGCGGGCCGTGCTCGAATCCGCGGGGGTCCGCGACGTGCTCACGAAGAAGATCGGCACGAGCAATCCGCACAATGTCGTACGGGCCACGATGACCGCCCTGTCGGAGCTTCGCGATCCGCAGGAACGTCGCCGGGAGCTGGCGCAGACATGAGCGGAGCGAAGCAGGTCCGCGTGAAGCTGGTGCGCAGCGAGATCGGCTCCAACCGACGGCAGCGCGAGACGCTGCGGGGCCTGGGCTTGCGGCGGCTGAACCACGTAGTGGCGCTTCAGGACACACCCGCGGTGCGCGGGATGATCGGCAAGGTGATCCACCTGGTGGTCGTGGAGGAGGCGTGATGCTGGATGGTCTCTCACCGCGCCCCGGGGCCCGCCACCGCACCAAGCGCGTGGGGCGCGGCCCGGGTTCGGGGCACCGCAAGACCGCCGGGCGGGGAATGAAGGGCCAGGGCAAGCGCTCGCCCGGCCGCGAGACGCCCTTCCACTTCGAGGGCGGGCAGATGCCGCTCGCCCGGCGCCTCCCCAAGCGGGGCTTCCGCAGCCGCAACAAGATCGAGGTCCAGGTGATCAACGTCGCGGCCCTCGCGCCCTTCGGCGACGGGGCCACCGTGGACATCACGGCGCTCGTGGGCCGCGGGCTCGTCCGGGCGCGGGGCGGGCCGGTGAAGCTCCTCGGCGAGGGCGTGAGCCCGCGCAATCTCGTGGTGAAGGTCCACGCGGCGAGCGAGGGCGCGCGGCGGAAGATCGAGGAAGCCGGCGGCCGGATGGAGCCCTGCGAATGATCGGTGGCGTCCAGAACATTGCGAAGATCACAGAGCTCCGGCAACGGATCCTGTTCACCTTCGCGATGCTCGGCGTCTACCGCCTCGGCGCCTACGTCGCCACGCCGGGGATCGACGTACAGGTGATCAAGAGCTTCTTCGAGCAGGCCGCGGGGACCGTCTTCGGCCTCTTCAACCTCTTCTCGGGCAGCGCGCTGGAGCAGCTCTCGATCTTCTCGCTCGGAATCATGCCCTACATCAGCGCATCGATCATCCTCCAGCTGCTCACCGTGGTGATCCCCCAGCTCGATCTGATGCGCAAGGAGGGCGAGCAGGGGCGCAAGAAGATCAACCAGTGGACGCGCTACGCGACCATCGTGCTGGCCCTCTTCCAGGGCTTCCTGATCGCCGTCGCCCTCGAGAACGGGCAGTTTGGCGAGAACGCGGTCGTGAACCCCGGCTGGGGCTTCCGGCTGATGGCGATGCTGACGCTCACCACCGGCACCGCCTTCATCATGTGGCTCGGAGAGCAGATCACCGAGCGCGGCATCGGGAATGGCATCTCGCTGATCATCTTCGCCGGGATCATCGTACAGATCCCGAGCGCGCTCGGGGCGCTCTTCCAGCTGGTGCGCACCGACCAGTTCAGCATCCTCCAGACGCTCTTCCTGGCTGCCTTCAGCGTGGCCGTCGTGGCCTTCGTCGTGGTCGTCGAGCGCGGCCAGCGCCGCATTCCGATCCAGCACGCGCGACGGGTCGTCGGCCGTCGGGTGCTCCAGGGCGGGATGAGCTACTTCCCGCTGCGCGTGAATACCGCGGGCGTGATTCCGGCGATCTTCGCGTCGTCGCTGCTGGTCTTCCCGCTCACCATCGGTCAGTTCACCGATGCGCCGGCGCTTCGCAACTTCATCGACGTCTACCTGAACCCGGGTAGCTTCCTCTACCAGGTGATCTACATCGGCCTGATCGTCTTCTTCGCCTATTTCTACACGGCGGTGATGATCAACCCCGTCGACGTCGCCGACAACATCAAGAAGTCCGGGGCGTACATCCCGGGCATTCGCCCCGGCAAGAAGACTGCAGAGCACATCGACCGGATCCTGACGCGGATCACGCTGGTGGGCGGCATCTACATGGCGATCGTGTGCGTGCTGCCCACACTGCTGGCGCTGCGCTTCAATGTTCCCTTCTACTTCGGTGGCACGGCGCTGCTCATCGTGGTGGGCGTGGGCCTCGACACCGTCGCGCAGATCGAGGCGCATCTCGTCTCGCGCCAGTATGAGGGGTTCGCGCGTGGCTCGCGGATCCGCGGCAGGCTCGCGCGATGAGCGCACGCAAGCTCCTCCTCCTCGGTGCACCCGGTGCGGGCAAGGGCACGCAGGCCGCGCGCCTCGCCCGCAGGCTCGAGGTGCCCCAGATCTCGACCGGAGACATGCTGCGCCAGGCAGTGGCCTCCGGGAGCGAGCTCGGCCGCCGGGTGAAGGAGACGATGGACCGGGGCGAGCTGGTGAGCGACGCGATCGTGATCGAGGTCGCTCGCGAACGGCTCTCCCTCTCGGATGCGAAGCGCGGCTTCGTGCTCGACGGCTTTCCCCGCACGCTGGCGCAGGCGGAGGCCCTCGACCGCATCTTGGGTGAGCTCGGATCGCGGCTCGAGCGCTGCGTCGCGCTCAGCGTCGAAGAGGAGGCTCTCGTCGAGCGCCTGCTGGGACGCGCCCGGATCGAGGGGCGGAGCGACGACAACGAGTCGACGATTCGCAAGCGGATGCGCGTCTACGGCGAGCAGACGGCCCCCCTGCTCGATTACTACCGACGGCGCGGAGTCCTCGCCGAAGTCGACGGAATGGGCTCGATCGAGGAAGTCGAGAAGGAGATCGGGGAGGCGCTCGCGGCATGAGCTCCCTCGGCCAGAAAATCCCGGTGAAGACCCGCCGCGAAGTCGCGCTGATGCGCGAGGCGGGGCAGCATGTCGGCGAGATCCTCCAGGAGCTGGTGGAGCTGGTGCAGCCGGGGATCACGACGAAGGAGCTCGATCGCTTCGCGGAGAAGAAGATCCTGGAGCGGGGTCTCGTTTCCTCGTTCAAGGGCTACGATCCCTACGGTCTACCTCCCTATCCGGGCGTGATCTGCGTTTCGGTGAACGAGGAGATCGTGCACGGGATCCCGGGCTCGCGCACGATCCAGGCGGGCGATGTGGTGAGCCTCGACTTCGGAATCTCGCTCGAGAGCTTCCACGGGGACTCGGCGGTCACGGTGACGGTGGGCGAGGTGGACTCGAAGCGTCAGGAGCTCGTGGACGTCACGCGCGAGTCGCTGGAGAAGGCGATCGCGCAGATGCGGGAGGGACGCAGGCTCTCGGACATCGGGCATGCCGTGCAGTCGACCGTCGAGCCGCATGGGTTCTCGGTGGTGCGCGATTTCGCCGGCCATGGCATCGGACGCCGCATGCACGAGGCGCCGTGGATCCCGAACTACGGGGCGCCCGGCAGGGGGCCCCGGCTCGTGCCAGGGATGGTCTTTGCGATCGAGCCCATGGTGAACGTCGGGGGACCCGAGGTCCTCATCCTCGACGACGAGTGGACGGCCGTGACCGCGGACGGCTCGCTTTCGGCGCACTTCGAGCACACGGTGCTCGTCACCGAAGGGGAGCCGGAGGTGCTCACGAGTGTGGCGAGGAAGCACTAGGACTTCGTGCGGGGTGTGGGGAGAGAGATGAAGGTCAGGTCCTCGGTTCGCAAGATGTGTGACAAGTGCGTGATCGTGCGCCGACGCCGGGTCGTGCGCGTGATTTGCGAGAACCCCAAGCACAAGCAGCGGCAGGGCTAGGAGGAAGGACATGGCGCGCATCGCCGGAATCGATCTTCCGCGTCACAAGCGGGTCGAGATCGCTCTCACCTACATCTACGGGATCGGGCGCACTTCGGCGCGACAGATCTGCGAGAAGGCCGAGATCTCGAAGGATACGCGGGTCGACCGCCTCGCGGACAGCGAGGTGGTGCGGCTGCGCGAGGTGATCGAGCGCGGCTACCAGGTCGAGGGCGATCGCCGGCGCGCGGTCTCGCAGAACGTCAAGATGCTGATGGACATCGGCTGCTATCGCGGGCTGCGCCATCGTAGGGGGCTCCCGGTACGCGGGCAGCGTACCCACACGAACGCGCGCACGCGCAAGGGCCCCGTGAAGACGGTCGCCGGCAAGAAGAAGACGCTCGCGAAGAAGTAGTCGCGGAGAGGAAGGCACACGAAAGTGAAAAAGGGACGCAAGAAGGTCAAGAAGAACGTCCAGTCGGGCATCGCTCACGTCCACTCGACCTTCAACAACACGGTAGTGACGATCACCGACGTGGCGGGGAACACGCTGTGCACGGGCACCGCGGGCTCGTCCGGGTTCAAGGGATCCCGAAAGTCGACGCCCTTCGCGGCCCAGGTGGCCGCGGAGCAGTGCGCGAAGAAGGCGATGGAGAACGGGGTCCGACAGCTGGCCGTGTACGTGAAGGGACCCGGCGGAGGCCGGGAATCGGCCGTCCGCGCGCTCCAGTCCCAAGGCATCCGGATCACACTGATCCGCGATGTGACGCCGATCCCGCACAATGGTTGCCGGCCGCCCAAGCGGCGCCGCGTCTAGCCGGGGAGAAGGTCGATGGCTCGATACAACGATGCGGTCTGCCGGCTCTGCCGGCGCGAAGGCACCAAGCTCTTCCTGAAGGGCGACCGCTGTTTCACCCCGAAGTGCGGCATCGAACGCCGCAGCTTCCCGCCGGGGCAGCACGGGCAGGGTCGCACGCGATTCTCCGACTACGGCGTTCAGCTGCGCGAGAAGCAGAAGGTCAAGCGGATGTACGGCCTCCTGGAGCGGCAGTTCGCCCGGACGATGGAGCGCGCAAACTCGATGCGGGGCCGCTCCGGCGAGAACCTGCTGATGCTGCTCGAGCGCCGGCTCGACAGCGTCGTGTTCCGCATGGGCTTTGCAACCTCGCGCGCGGAGGCGCGTCAGCTCGTGTGTCACGGCCACTTCCAGGTAGACGGGCGGAAGGCGACGATTCCGTCGATCCTGCTCAAGCCCGGGAGCAGGGTGACGGTGAGGGAGCGCTCGAGGCAGATCGCCCGCATCGCTGGGGCGCTCGATACGCTCGAAGGGCGCAGCGTGCCCCGCTGGCTCGAGACCGACAAGGACAAGTTCGAGGGCACGGTGAAGGCCATGCCCACGCGTGAAGACATCACGCTGCCCATCCAGGAGCAGCTCATCGTCGAGCTCTACTCGCGCTGATCCGCGCGCGAGCACTACCCGATCGGGGGGAAATCATGATGGACCAGGAGCTGATTGCACGAAACTGGCGTGAGCTCATCCGGCCGCGCGGGCTCGAGCCCGACGGAGACGCGAGCGCCACCTACTGGCGAGTGGCCTGCGAGCCGCTGGAGCGGGGCTTCGGCGTGACGCTCGGAAACGCGCTGCGCCGGGTGCTGCTCTCCTCGTTGCAGGGCGCGGCCATCACGGCCGTGCGCATCAACGGGGTGCTGCACGAGTTCTCGACCATCCCCGGGGTGCTGGAGGACGTCAGCGACGTCGTCCTGAACCTCAAGGAAGTGCGCCTGCGGATGCACGGATCGGGCCCGAAGACGCTGCGGGTGCACAAGAAGGGCCAGGGCGTGCTGCTGGCCGGCGACCTCGCGGCCGAGGACTCCTCGATCGAGGTCGTGAACCCCGAGCACCGGATCGCGACGCTGTCCCCGGAGGCGGACGTCGAGATGGAGGTGACGGTGTGTCTCGGCAAGGGCTATGTGCCGGCCGAGAAGAACAAGACCGAGGACATGGCGATCGGAACGATTCCGATCGACTCGATCTTCTCGCCGATCCGAAAGATCAACTACACCGTCACCCCTGCGCGCGTCGGACGCGAGACCGATTTCGACCGGCTGGCGCTCGAGATCTGGACGGACGGGACGGTCGCCCCGGCCGATGCCCTGGCCTATGGCGCGAAGATCCTGAAGGAGCAGCTCGCGATCTTCATCAACTTCGAGGAGCCCGTCGAGGTTCCGCAGGCGAGCTACGAGGAAGCGACACCGCTCAATCCGAACCTGTTCCGCTCGGTGGATGAGCTCGAGCTCTCGGTGCGCTCGGCGAACTGCCTCCAGAACGCCAACATCCGGCTGATCGGCGAGCTGGTGCAACGATCCGAGGCCGAGATGCTGAAGACCAAGAACTTCGGCCGCAAGTCGCTGAACGAGATCAAGGAGGTGTTGATCTCGATGGGACTGCACCTGGGCATGAAGCTCGAGAGCTTCCCTGACCGTAAGGAGATCGATCGGATCCGGGATCGGGAAGCCTGAGCCATGCGCCACCGGGCACGATCGAGGAAATTAGGGCGGACGAGTCCCCACCGGCTCGCGATGGTTCGCAACATGGTGACGTCGCTGTTCGAGCACGGACGGATCGAGACCACCGACGCGAAGGCGAAGGAGGTGCGCCGCATCGCCGAGCGGATGATCACTCTCGGCAAGCGAGGCACGCTCCACGCCCGGCGTCGGGCGTTGCGAGTGATCCGCAGCCGCGAGGTGGCAGCGCGCGTGTTCGGAGATCTGGCCGAGCGCTACCGCGCCCGGCCCGGTGGCTACACCCGCGTGCTGAAGCTGCGCCGCCGCGTCGGCGACGCCGCTCCGCTTTCCCTGCTCGAGCTGGTCGAGGGCGGCGGGGCCGCCGACACGGAGACGGCGGCCAAGACGCCCGCCGGCCCCAAGCGAGGCGGCGAGAAGGCGGCGAAGGGGCGCAAGGCCGAGGCCGCCGCCAAGGAGGCCGCCGGTGGCCGGCGTCAGGCGGAAGCGGCGGGACGCAAGGCCAGGCCGGGTGGCAAGGGCAAGGCGAAGAGCGATGTCGCTGCCCGCAAGCCCGCGGCGCCGCGCAAGACGGGCCGGTCCAGCAAGTCCGACTAGGCGCAGGGCTCGGGAGCCGGACTCCGCGCGGCGAGACGCCGGCGAAGGGAGCTGGCGGGAGTCGCGTTGCCGGGCTTCGCCCGAGTCCGCGCCTTCGAGGAGAGCGCGATGGAGGGCCGACGCGGCATCTGGCTGGTCGTGGCGTGCGTGGTCGCCGGGGCCGTCTTCGCGATCCTGGCCGAGCCTCACCCCGAGCCGATCGGCCGGGGCAGCCGGGCTCCGGAGTTTTCGCTGGCGCGCCTGGGCAGCGACGAGGCGGTGCAGCTCGCCGCCTTCCGCGGCCGCGTCGTACTCCTGAACTTCTGGGCCACCTGGTGCAAGCCCTGCGAGGACGAGATGCCGGCGATGCAGCATCTCTACGACGCTCTCGCGGGACCCTCTTTCGAGCTGCTCGCAATCTCCGTCGATGAGGACGTCGCAGAGGTCGAGCGCTTCCGGGACCGGCTGGGCCTCCGCTTCCCGATCCTGCTCGATCCCGAGCAGCGGGCGGCGCATGCCTACCAGACCTTCCGCTTCCCCGAGTCGCTGCTCATCGCTGCCGACGGTTCCGTGGTCGAGCGCTACATCGGTCCGAAGGAGTGGGATGCGGACGCCTACGTCGACCGGATTCGACGCCTGCTGGAAGCAGAGGTACCCTCGGCAGCTGCGGGGGTAGGGGGGGATTGAGGCGCTTCTTGTCGAGGCAACTGTGGTGGATCCCCGTCCTGGGTTTCGCGGCGGCCGGGGTATCGGCGCTCGACGAGAGAACGGGCATCCCGGCCTGGCGTAGGCTTCGGGACGATCTCACCGCGGCGCACGCCCGCATCGAGATCCTGCGCGGGGACATCGCAGCGCTTCGCGGTGAGGCCCTGGCGCTCGAGACCGATTCCTTCGCCGTGGAGCGGGCGATCCGCGAGGATCTCGGGCTGGCACAGCCGGGAGAGACCGTGGTGCGGCTCGACGCGCGCCGCGCGGGTCCGGGGGAACGCCGATCGGACGGCGCAGTGCGCTGAGCCGGGCGGCCCGGCACGCGAAGCGAGGCTGATTCTCGGACGGGGATCGGAGACCATGAAGGAACGCCTGGAGGAGCGCTTCCGAAGCGCGATCGGAGAGGTGCTCCGCGACGCCGGCGACGCGGGCCCCATTCCCGACTTCACTCTCGTCGCGTCGCGGAACCCGGAGCACGGAGATTTCGCCTGCAATGCGGCGCTGTCGCTCGCGAAGCGGCTCGGAAATCCGCCCCGAGCCATTGCGGAGGCGATCCTCGCGCGGCTCGTCTCCGAGCCCGGCGTGGTCGAACGCGGCGAGGTGGCTGGCCCCGGCTTCGTGAACGTCTGGCTCGCCGAGGAGCGCTGGCAGGAGCTGCTGCGGCGGGTCCTCGCCCAGGGGGCCGAGTTCGGCCGCGCCAAGGAGGGGGGGCGCCGACGCGTCCAGGTCGAGTTCGTCTCGGCCAATCCCACGGGTCCTCTCACGCTGGGCCACGGGCGGCAGGCGGTGCTCGGGGACTCGCTGGCGCGGCTGCTCGAGGCGACGGGCTGGGACGTGACGCGCGAGTACTACTTCAACAACGGCGGGCGCCAGATGCGCGTCCTCGGCGATTCCGTCAAAGCGCGTTACCTCGAGCAGCTCGGCCGGGCCGCCGCGCCGCCGCCGGAGGCCCTCCGGGACGAGAGCGCGCCGTGGCCGGAGTCGCTGGGTGGGCTCCCGGTCCTGTTCCCGCGCGACGGCTACCAGGGCGAGTACATCTCGGAGCTCGCCTCCGATCTGCGCCGTGAGCACGGCGACGGACTCGCGGACGGCGCGGACCCGGAGTTCTTCCGGCGCAGCGCGGAGGGGCGGATCTTCGCGGGGATCCGGCGCACTCTCGACGCGTTGCAGATCACCTTCGACGTCTACTCGAACGAGATGGCGCTCTACGAGGAGGGCAAGATCGAGGAGACGCTCAAGGATCTCCGCGAACGCGATCTCGTCTACGAGCAGGACGGCGCGGTCTGGCTACGCGCGCTGCAGCTCGGGCTCGACCGCGATCGCGTCCTCGTCAAAGGGACCGGGGAGCCCACCTATCTGCTACCCGACATCGCCTACCACCGCGAGAAGTTCCGGCGCGGCTTCGACCTCGTCATCGACGTGCAGGGTGCGGACCACATCGAGCAGTTCCCCTTCGTTCGCGCGGCCGCGACGGCGCTCGGATGTCCGGGCGACCGGATCGAACTGGTGATGAACCAGTTCGTGACGCTCAACCGCGCCGGAGAACAGGTGAAGCAGAGCAAGCGCCGCGCCACCTACGTGACGGTAGACGAGCTGCTGGAAGAGGTGGGGATCGACGTCTTCCGCTTCTTCATGGTGCAGCGCAAGGCCGAGGGCCACCTCGATTTCGATCTCGAGCTCGCCAAGGAGACCGACTGGAAGAAGAATCCGGCGTACACCGTCCAGTACGCACATGCGCGGACCTGCGGGATCGAGCGCAATGCGCGCACGCTGGGCGTCGAGCCGCCGGATGCCGCGAGCGTCGACCCCGCTCCCCTGCGCCTTCCGGAGGAAATCGACCTGCTGAAGAAGATCTTGGAGTTCGAGGACGTCGTGTTGCGCGCGGCGCAGACGCGCGAGCCTCATCACGTCGCCTATTACGCCCGGGAGCTCGCAGGCCTCTGGAATCCCTATGTTCAGGACCGCACGCGGCATCGCGTGGTGTCGGAGGACGCGGCTCTCACCAACGCGCGGCTGGGGCTGACGCTCGCGGTGCGGACGGTGCTGGCCAACGCGCTGCGCCTGCTCGGCGTGGGCGCGCCGGAGCAGATGTGATGGCGGAGCAGAAGCAGAAGGAAGGATCGCGCTGGCGTCTGGTGTTCGGTCTGCTGGGGCTCCTGCTCCTCGCGGTACCGGGCTTCGCGCTGGGGCTCTTCGCCGGAGTGGTCTGGCGCGAGCCGGGGCTCGTGGCCACGCACCTCGCGGGGGGTACCCGCGAGCTGGCCTGGGAGAGCCCGCCCGGAGACGGATCGGCCGATGCGGTCGCCCCGGCCGAGACCGGCGACGTGGCGGCGGCGCCGCCTGCGCAGCAACCCGAAGGCGTACGAAGCGCCGTCTCCCGCCGGGACCCGCCGGTCGCAGCCACACGCGAGCCGGCGCCGATCGCGGCGATCGTGGAGGAGGCGACCGCACGGCTCGCCGTCCAGGTGGGAGCGTTCGGAGACGCTGCATCTGCGGAGAAGCTCGCGGGGACGCTGCGTCGCAAGGGCTTCCCGGCCTTCGTGAGCCCCAGCACCGGCGCTTCCGGCGCCCGCTGGCGGGTCCGCGTGGGTCCGATGACGTCGCGTGACGATGCCGACCGGACCGCGGCGCGCCTGAAGACCGAGGAGCGGCTGCCGACCTGGGTCATCGAGGAAGGTCGCTCCTAGCCATGCGCTGGGTCGTCACGGGCTGTCGCGGGCAGCTCGGCCACGCGCTCTGCCAGCAGCTCGAGGCGGACGCGAACGCCGAGCTCGTCGCTGCGGTGGACCTCCCCGAGGTGGACGTGTCCGTTCCAGAGGCTGTCGAAGAGCTCCTCTCCTCGCTCGGGGGCGCGCTGGACGTGGTCGCGAACGCGGCAGCCTTCACCCACGTCGACCGCTGCGAGCGGGAGCCCGACGCCGCGTGGCGCGCAAATGCGCAGGCGCCAGGGCTGCTCGCGCGAGAGTGTGCGCGTCGCGCCTGCCGGCTCGTCCACGTCTCGACCGACTATGTGTTCTCCGGCGACGCGCAACTCCCCTATCGCGAGGAGGAATCGCCCGAGCCTCGCTCCGAGTACGGCCGCTCGAAGCTCGAGGGCGAGCGCCGGGTGCTTGCCGCCTCCCCGTCGAATCTCGTGGTTCGGACGAGCTGGGTCTTCGGCAGGGGCCGAAACTTCCTGGCCGCGATCCTGGCCCAGGCCCAGGCACGCCGCGCCGGGCAGGGCAGCGGGCCCCTGCGGGTGGTCGACGATCAGCAAGGGAGGCCCACCTGGGCGGTCGACCTCGCGTCCGGCATCCGCGGACTGGTCGATCGGAGCGCCAGCGGCCTGTACCATCTGGCTGGAAACGGGGTCGCGACCTGGTGGGAGGTGGCGCGGCTATGCCTCGACGAGGCCGGATATTCCGACCTCGCGGTCGAGCGCATTCGCACCGCCGATCTCGACCTCCCGGCGCCGCGCCCCGCCTGGTCCGTCCTCGACTGCTCGAAGGCCGAGGCACTCGGAGTGCAGATGCGCGACTGGAGGGAGGCTGTGCGGGCCTACCTCCGATCCGAGGACTCACCCCTGCGCGCGGAGATGGCCGTCCGGTGATCGATCGACAGCGGATCCGGAACTTCTGCATCGTGGCGCACATCGACCACGGCAAGAGCACGCTGGCGGACCGCCTGCTCGAGGCGACCGGAGCGCTCTCCGCGCGCGAGCGACGCGACCAGTTCCTCGACAAGATGGACCTCGAGCGCGAGCGCGGCATCACGATCAAGGCGCAGACCGCCCGCCTGCGTTATCGGGCCCGCGACGGCCAGGACTACATCCTGAACCTGATCGATACCCCCGGCCACGTCGATTTCTCCTACGAAGTGTCGAGGGCGCTCCAGGCCTGCGAGGGGGCCATCCTCGTCGTCGACGCGGCGCAGGGGATCGAGGCGCAGACCCTCGCCAACGCCTACCTCGCCGTGGATGCCGGTCTCGAGATCGTGGCCGTCGTGAACAAGATCGACCTCCCGGCAGCGGATCCCGAGCGCGTGGCGCAGGAGATCGAGGACGTGATCGGTCTCGACGCGGCGGACGTCCTCCCGGTCTCGGCCAAGGAGGGCAAGGGGATCGCGGAGCTCCTCGAGGCGGTGGTCAGCCGCGTTCCGCCTCCGAAGGGAGATCCCGCGGCGCCGACACGGGCGCTCGTCTTCGACGCCTGGTTCGACCCCTACGTCGGTGCGGTGATGCTGGTTCGCGTCGTCGACGGCGTGCTTCGGCGCGGCGGCGAGATCCGCATGATGGCGGCGGGTCACGAGCACGAGATCACGGATCTGCACGTGATCGACCCGCATCCGCGCTCCGTCCCGGAGCTCGCCGCCGGCGAGGTCGGGATGGTGGTCGCGGGGGTCCGGACGCTGGCGGAGATCAAGATCGGCGACACCCTCACCGACCAGCGCGCGCCGGCTACCCAGGCGCTTCCGGGCTTTCGCGAAGTGAAGCCGATGGTCTTCACCGGGCTCTACCCGGTCGACCCCGACGACTACGAGAATCTGAAGGTCGCGCTCGAGAAGCTGCGCCTGAACGATGCGTCGCTCTCCTATGAGCCGGAGACGAGCGCCGCGCTCGGCTTCGGTTTCCGCTGCGGCTTCCTGGGCTTCCTGCACGCCGAGATCGTCCAGGAGCGACTCGAGCGCGAGTATACGCTCGACCTGATCACCACGGCCCCGACGGTCCGCTACCGGATCGCCATGCTCTCCGGAGAGATGCGCGAGATCGAGAGCCCCGCCGAGGTGCCCTCGCCGGCGGACGTCGACCGCATCGAAGAGCCGATGATCCTCGCCACCATCCACCTGCCGCCCGAGTATGTGGGCGCGATCCTGGCGCTCTGTCAGGACCGGCGCGGCGTGCAGAAGGACCTGACGCACCACGGCTCGCGCGTGCAGGTGCGCTACGAGCTTCCGCTCGCCGAGGTGGTCGTCGACTTTCACGACCGGATCAAGAGCGCGACACGAGGCTACGGATCCTTCGACTACGACCTCACCGGCTACGCACCGGCCGACCTGGTGAAGCTCGACGTGCTCGTGAACGGAGACCCGGTCGACGCCCTCTCGCTGATCGTGCACCGGGACAAGTCCTACTCGCGGGGTACGGAGCTCGTCCGGAAGCTCAAGGAGTTCATCCCGCGCCAGATGTACGAGGTGGCGATCCAGGCGGCGATCGGCTCGCGGGTAATCGCGCGTACGACCGTGAAGGCCCTGCGCAAGAACGTGACGGCAAAGTGCTACGGTGGCGACATCAGCCGCAAGCGGAAGCTCCTGGAGCGCCAGAAGGAGGGGAAGAAGCGCATGAAGCGGGTGGGGCAGGTCGAGATCCCGCAGGAAGCCTTCCTCGCGGCCCTCAAGCTGGGCGACGCGTGAGCCGACGCGAGCGAGCGCGAGAGAAATCCGGCGCCACCGACGACCAGGCGGCGGCGAGCGGATTCTGGGAGCAGATCAGCACGCTCGTGATGGCGGTGCTGATCGCGCTCGGCATCCGGGCCTTCGTGATCGAGCCCTACCGGATCCCTTCGGGCTCGATGTTTCCGACGCTGCTGATCGGCGATCACCTCTTCGTGAACAAGTTCGTCTACGGGATCAAGCTGCCCTTCACCGACATCCGCCTGCCCGGGCTGCGCGAGCCGGAGCGCGGCGACGTCGTGGTGTTCAGCGTGGCCAAGCGCGGCCCGCAGACCTTCCCGGCCGACCTCCACCCGGAGCTCCCGACCGAGGAGTTCGTGAAGCGGATCGTCGGGATACCGGGCGATCGCCTCGAGTTCCGCAACGGGAAGGTCTGGCTGAACGGCGAGCCGGTGGAGCCACGTCCGCTCGGAGAACCCTTCGTGGACGACGTGGGCCGTCCGCTGTCCATGGCCGAGGTGCGCTTCGGCGAACACAGCTTCACGATCCTCGACGACCCGCAGGTGACGCTCCCCGAGCCGGCGCCGGTGACCGTCCCGCCCGGGCGCTACTTCATGCTCGGCGACAACCGCGATCATTCGAAGGACAGCCGCTTCTGGGGAACCGTCGCGCTTCCCGACCTCAAGGGACCTGCGATGGTCCACTACTGGTCCTGGGACTTCAATGGGGATTGGGCCGAACTCCTGAACCCGCTGACCTGGTGGCGTCTGCTCACCGAGAAGATGCGCTGGGACCGGATGGGAGACGTCGTGCGCTGAGGCGCTCGAGCAAAGGGGACCCTGCCCAGGAGCCGAGCGCGGCAGACGAGATGAGGGAGGAGAGAACATGGCGTCCCCCGACCTTGCAACTCTCGCGAGGCAGGTCCAACGCCTCTGTGACATCGAAGAGATCAAGCGGTTGCGCCACGCCTACTTCCGCTGCCTCGATACCGCCAATGTCGAGGAGCTGCGCGGGCTTCTCACCGATGACTACGCCTGCCGCTGCATCGGCGGGAACTACGAGTACGTCGCCAAGGGCCCGGAAGAGTTCCTGGGGATGATTGCGAACAGCTTCCACTCCGAGATCGTGACCCAGCACAACGCCCATGGACCGGAAATCGACGTCGTGGACGAGACGCGGGCGACGGGACTCTGGTACTTCCACGACCAGGTCTACAACTTCCGCACCCGCGAGCTTCTGATCGGCACGGGTCTCTACCGCGACCGCTACCGCAAGGTCGACGGCCGTTGGAAGCTCGAGTACGGCGAATACGAGCGCGTCTACGAGCTGACGGAGATCCTGCCGCGCCCGCCGCATCTCACCGCTCACTACCTCGGCGCGCACGGCAAGAAGATCCCCGCGTCCGCCCGCTACGACCCCGCGAGCGGGCGCACCGTGGTCTAGGCGCGGCGGGCGCGGGTCTCCACGGGCTCCAGGGGGCGGGAAGCGATGCACCGGATGCAGGCGCCGACCCTCGAGCCCGGCGTGCCGGTGACCGCTGCAGCGGACCTGCCTTCGCGGGCCTACCGGCGCTACATGCTCGGGGTGCTGACGGCCGTCTACGTCTCGAACTACGTCGACCGCCAGATCCTCTCGATCCTTCTCGAGCCGATCAAGCGGGAGTTCTCGCTCTCGGACACCCAGCTGGGTTTTCTGTCCGGAATCTCCTTCGCGATCTTCTACGCGACTCTCGGCGTCCCGATCGCGATCTGGGCAGACCGGCGGAACCGTCGCAACATCGTCGCGCTGGCAACGGTGATCTTCAGCGTGATGACCGCCGTGTGCGGATTCGCGGCGAGCTACGTGCAGCTCGCGCTGGCGCGAATCGGCGTCGGGATCGGCGAGGCGGGTGCGAGCCCTCCCTCCCATTCGATCCTGGCCGATCTCTACCGTCCGCAGGAGCGGGCCACGGCGATGGCGATCTTCGCGCTCGGCGTGCCCCTCGGCATCCTGGTCGGCTTCCTCGCGGGCGGCTGGATCAACGAGTTCTTCGGCTGGCGCGCGGCCTTCCTGGTGGTCGGTGTCCCAGGGCTCTTGCTCGCGCTGCTCGTGCGCACGACGCTGCGCGAACCGCTGCGCGGCCAGTCCGAGGGGCGCGATCAGGAGGCTCGAGCGACAGCACCGCCGGTCGCCGAGGCCTTTCGCACCTTCGTTCGCGTCCGCTCGCTGCGCCACCTGGCGGCGGGGGCGGCGCTCAATTCCTTCGTCGGCTACGGGTCGGTCGCCTGGCTCCCGGCCTTCCTGATCCGAAGCTTCGGGATGTCGACCGGGGACGTCGGGACGGCGCTCGCGTTGATCATCGGCATCCTCGGCGGGGCGGGGACCTTCCTGGGCGGCTACTTCGCCGACCGTCTGGCCCGGCGCGACGTGCGCTGGAACGTATGGCTCGTCGCGGCCTGCGTGGGCGGCGCCACTCCCTTCGCGTTCGGCGTCTATCTCGCGTCCGACGCGTTCTGGTCGCTGGTCTTCTTCCTGGTTCCGGCGGCGGTCGGAGCGCTCTACCTCGGACCCTGCCTCGCGATGGTGCAGGGCCTCGTGCCGCTGCGGATGCGGACGCTCGCCTCGGCGGTGCTGCTCTTCGTGATCAACATCATCGGACTCGGCCTCGGGCCGCAGGCGATCGGGATCCTGAGCGACTGGCTCGCGCCGCGCTTCGGCGACGAATCGCTGCGCTACGCGCTGCTCCTCGCCAGCTTCGTGAACGTCTGGGCGGCGCTGCACTTCACCCTCGCCGGACGCACGCTCGCGCGAGACCTCGATCGCTGATCCTGCCGCGTGGGCGATCCCCGCGTGCCTGTGCGATGATGCGGCGTCGCGAAAACCCTTCGAAGGACTGTCGATGGTCAGCAAGCGAAGCGCGCAGCGAGCCGCAGGCGAGCGGAGTTCATCGGCCGGATACCGGGCGCTGCATTTCGATCGCGTGGACGGCGTGCTGCGCGTCGCAATCGATCACCCCGACAGCGAGCTCAACGCCGTGGACGCACTGCTGCACGGCGAGTTCGCTCGCCTCTTTCGCGAGCTCAAGCGCGAGGACGAGGCCCGCGCCGTGCTGCTGATCGGTCGGGGCAGGGCCTTCAGCGCGGGAGGCGATTTCGCCTGGTTCCCGACCCTCGACGACCTCGCGAAGCTCGAGCACCTGCGGCGCGACGCCCGGCAGATGATCTGGGACCTGCTCGACGTGGAGCTTCCGATCGTGGCCGCGGTGAACGGGCCGGCGGTGGGCCTCGGGGCCTCGCTCGCGTTGCTCTGCGACGTGATCTTCATCGCCGAGGACGCCAGCATCGCCGATCCCCACGTCCGGGTCGGCATCGTCGCGGGCGACGGCGGCGCCGCCATCTGGCCCCTGGTGCTCGGTCCGGCGCGCGCCAAGCAGTATCTGTTGACCGGCGACGCGCTCGGGGCGGTCGAGGCCGAGCGGATCGGTCTCGTGAATCGGGTGGTCCCCGCGGCGAGGCTCGAGGAGGAAGCGCTGGCTTTCGCCCGGCGTCTGGCCGAAGGTGCGCCGCTGGCGCTTCGCTACACGAAGCAGGCGGTGAACAAGCTCGTGAAGGACGCGCTCAACGTGGCCTTCGATACTTCGACGGCGCTCGAGATCGTGACCCTCCAGAGCGAAGATCACCGCGAGGCGCTCGCGGCGATCCGCGAGAAGCGCAAACCGCGCTTCGAGGGTCGATAGGCGTGGGTGTGGAGGAGATCGGGCTCTACACGGCGATGAGCACGCTGCGCGCGGTGCGCCGCTTGCGGTCCGACCCGGTGCCCGACGCCGTGCTGCGCCGCGTGCTGGAGGCGGCGAGCTGGGCACCCACCGGCGGCAACGTGCAGCCCTGGCGGGTCGTCGCAGTGCGCGACGCGGCCAGCAAGCAGCGGCTGGGGGAGCTCTATTCCGTGCGCTGGGCTGCGTACTCGGCGCAGCATCGCAAGCTCATCGCGGATGCGCCGGAGCACGTTCGCGAGCGCACCGAGCGCATGCTGGCGTCTGGGAACCACCTGGCCGAGCACTTCGGCGAGACGCCGGTGCTGCTCGTCTTCTGCTTCGACCCGCGCCAGATGGCGATCACGGACGCGAAGCTCGACCGCATCTCGGTGGTCGGCGGGGCCTCGATCTACACCGCCGTACAGAACGCGCTGCTCGCCTGCCGCGCCGAGGGCCTTGGCTGCGTGCTGACGACGCTGCTCTGCGAGTGCGAGGCGGAGGTGCGCGAGCTGCTCGAGATCCCGCAGCCGTGGGCTACCGCCGCTGCGGTGCCGATCGGCTATCCGCTGCTGCGCGGCCACGGCCCGATCTCCCGGCGCCCCGTCGAGAAGCTCGCCTTCCTCGACCGCTGGGGCCGGGCCTGGCGCTGACCGGGAGCCCAGCGTGTACTTCGCCGAGGAGCCGGAGCACATCTCCATCCTGCGCGACACGATCCGTCGCTTCGTCGCAACCGAGATGCCTCGAGACGAAGTTCGGCGCTGGGACCGGGAGCACCGCTTCCCCCCGGAGCTCTTTCGCAAGCTCGCCGCCCTCGGGGTCTGTGGGCTCACCGTCGACGAAGCCTACGGTGGCCAGGGGCGCGATCTCGTGGCCGCCGTCGCGGTGATCGAGGAGCTCTGCCGTCGCGGCAGCTTCGCGGCGGGGCCCTTCATCCACTGCGCGTTCTACGGCGGGATCAACATCTCGGAGAACGGGTCGGAGCAGCAAAAGCGCGCGCTGCTGCCGCGGCTGGCCCGTGGCGAGCTCCTCTTCGCCTACGGGCTCTCCGAGCCCGACGTGGGCGGCGATCTCGCCAGCGTGCGCACGACCGCGCGCCGCAGTGCGGACGGAAGGCAGCTGGTGCTCAACGGCTTCAAGCGCTGGTGCACCGGGGCGGATTTCGCCGACTACATCTACTGCCTGGTCCGCAGCGAGGACGAGGCCCCGCGTTACCGCAACCTCTCCTTCGTGCTGGTGCCGCCGGGCACGCCGGGCGTCTCCATCCACCCGATCGAACACGTGAATCTCCGCTACACGCTCTCGAGCGACGTGATCCTCGAGAACGTGCGGGTTCCGATCGAGAACCTGGTCGGCGGCGAGGCCGGGTGGGAGCGCGGCTGGAGCATGCTGGCCGGCAAGGCCCTCGACGTCGAGAAGCTCGAGATCACGGCCGTCTGCTTCGGGATCGCGCAGGCCGCCGTCGAGGAGGCGTGGGAGTACGCGCAGCAGCGGCGCCAGTTCGGGCGCCCGATCAGCGCTCACCAGGCCGTTCGCCACGCGCTGGTGGAGGCGCGCACGAAGCTCGAAGCGTGTCGCGGAATGCTCTATCGGGCGGCCTGGCTCGCACAGCAGGAGCGCCCCTGTGCCGTCGAGACCTCGATGGCGAAGCTCTTCGTGGCCGACACCTCGGTGGAGATCGCCCTCGTCTGCCAGCGCGTGCTCGGGGCCTACGGCCTGGCCGAGGGTCACGACATGGAGCGCCACGTGCGGGACCTGCTCGGCATGCCGATCGTCGGGGGATCGTCCGACATGCAGAAGAACAACATCGCGAACCGGCTCGGGCTCGCGACCGAGGCCTCGCGGTGAGTCGGATCGTTGCGGTGGATACCCTCGCGGCAGCGCAGGCCTTCGCTACGGAGCTGCGTCGCCGCGCCGATGAAGTGGAGCAGGCGCGCAGACTGCCTCGCGATCTCTCCCGGCGTTTCGCCGAGGCGGGCTTCTACCGCATGTGCGTGCCCGAGGCCTATGGAGGGCTCGAGCTGCCGCCCGCCGACACGATGCGCACCATCGAAGCCGTGGCGCAGGCGGACGCGTCCTGTGCCTGGTGCGTCTTCATCGGCGCCACGTCCGGAAGTGTGCTCGCGATCCTGGCTCCGCAGGCTGCGCGGGAGATCTTCCACCAACCCGACGTGCTGCTCGCCGGCGTTTTTGCTCCGCAGGGAAGGGCCATCCCGATGGAGGGGGGCTTCCGCGTGAACGGTCGGTGGGCGTGGGGCTCGGGCAGCGAGAATGCCGATTGGGTGATGGGCGGCTGTCAGGTGATCCGCGACGGTGAGGTCGAGCGAACGAAGAGCGGCGCGCCCCGCTCGAGGATGATGATCGCCCCTGCCGACCAGATCGAGTTCTTCGACACCTGGCAGGTGTCTGGCCTGTGCGGAACCGGGAGCACCGACTTCGCGATGAACGATCTCTGCGTGCCGGAGCGCTACGCGGCAGGACTCGGCGTCGACGGGCCGCTCGCGCGCCCGCTCTACGCTTTTCCGCAGTTCGGACTCCTCGCGATGGGCATCGCAGCGGTCGCGATGGGCCTGGCGCGCGCGGCCATCGACGAGCTCGTGGGCCTGGCCGGCGCCAAGACGCCCCAGGGCAGCTCGCGCGTGCTCGCACTGCGGCCCGCGGCCCAGAGCGACGTCGCGAAGGCGGAGGCGCTGCTGCGCGCGGCGCGCGCGTTGTATTACGAGACGATCGAGTGCGCCTGGGAAGCGGCCCGGGCCGAAGGCGCGATCGGCACCGAGCACCGCCGCGACGTCCGGCTCGCGACCACCCACGCGACGCGGGCGTCGGCCGCCGCGGTGGACCTGATGTACGAGCTCGGCGGAGGGTCGAGCGTGTACCGTCGCTCGCCCCTCCAGCGGATCTTCCGCGACGTCCACGTGGCAACGCAGCACATGATGGTCAGCCCCGCGACGCTCGAGCTCATCGGACGGCTCTTCCTCGGCGTCGAAACGGACAGCTCGCTGCTCTAGCGCGGAGCTCAGTCCTCGAGGAGCTCTACCGAGCTGGCGAAACGCAGCGCGGCGGCACGGGTCGTCGGGTTGGCGCCGCGCGCGAAGATCACGTAGAGGCGATGGCCGAGCAGGTAGAGCCAGGCGTCCTCCGTCTCGCCCGGGCGCTCGCCGGGCTCGTAGCGCAGGTGGCGTCCCGGGTGCTCGCGCAGGCGGGCCGCCTCGTCCCGCGCCGCCCGTGCGCCGAGGTCGGCGAGAAGCTCGCGCGCGGCGCGCTCGAGCAGCGCCTCGTCTCCGAGCGCCACGGTCGCGAGTGCCGGCACGTCGTGGCGTTCGATGCGCAGGCGCAGCGCGCCGCGCTCGACCTCCCAGCTCCGGGTCCGCAGTACGCCGAGCAGCGTCGACTCCCGCTTCTCCTCGTAGCGCGGGGCCTCGGGAAAGCGGGCCGAGAACCCACCCTCGCGGGAGTGGAAGGATGGCGCGGCCTCGGCGACCGCCTCGGCCCCAGAGGGTCCCGCGATCGGGCTGCTCATGAGCACCGCGCAGGCGATGCCTCCGAGCCACGCCAGCGCAGCCCGCGCCTGGCCCGGCCCCCGCTCGCGCGCGCTCGCGTCGTGTTCCCGGATCCCTCGCACGGCGCCGAAGCATCGCGCAATGCGAGGGGTGGTGCTGCACCCCCGCTGCGCTCCGACAGATGGGCCAAAGCGCGTTCTCTCGCCGCGAGGCAGGTCCCTGCGCGGCCCGGGTCGCGTGGCGACGGGCGCGCCCGCTGGGTATCTTCCGGCTGCGACGGGGCTTTTAATTCCGTCCCGAGAGGCGGAGAAAGCGCGATCGTGAGCCGAGCCGAGCACCCCCCGGCCCCGCCTGCGTCCGCAGGCGACTCTTCCGGCACCGCCGGGGCCCATCCCGTTCTCGACGACAAGGGCATCCGACGTGCGCTGATGCGCATCGCGCACGAGATCGTCGAGCGCAACGAGGACGCCGAGAGCGTGTACCTCGTCGCGATCCCGAACGGGGGTGTCCCGCTTGCGCGCCAGCTCGCCAGCAACCTCCGTGAGATCTCCGGTGTGGAGCCGATGGTCGGGGTCCTCGACACGACGCTCTACCGCGACGATCTGCAGACGACCCACGAGCGCCCGGCGCTGCGCGCGACCGAGATGCCGTCCGCCGTGGATGAGCGCGTGGTGATCCTCGTCGACGACGTCGTGAAGACGGGGCGCACCATCCGGGCGGCGATGGACGCGCTGATGGACTTTGGACGCCCGCGCATGGTGCAGGTCGTGGGGCTCGTGGACCGCGGTCACCGGGAGCTGCCGATCAAGCTCGACTACGTCGGCAAGAACGTGCCGACGAATCCCGGCGAGGTCGTGCGGCTCCAGGGGATGGGGGGCGGACTCGAGCCGCCCCTCGAGGTGGTCGTCGTGGCAGCGGCTGCGGAGGAAGGACGATGATCGGCAGGGACCTGCTCGGCATCGAGGACCTCGAACGCGCCGACATCGAGCGCATCCTCGATACGGCGGAGCGCATGCGCGAGATCGGCGAACGAGAGGTGAAGAAGGTCCCGACGCTGCGGGGCCGTACCATCGTGAACCTCTTCTTCGAGTCGAGCACGCGCACCCGGGCGAGCTTCGAGATCGCCGGCAAGCGCCTCTCGGCGGACGTCATCAACTTCTCGCCCAACACTTCGAGCCTGAAGAAGCAGGAGAGCATCCTCGACACGGCGCGCACCCTCGACGCGATGGACCCCGACGCGGTGATCGTGCGGCACGACGTGGCCGGGGTGCCGAAGCGCATCGCCGACGAGCTCGAGGCTCCGGTCATCAACGCCGGTGACGGTGCGCACGAGCACCCGACGCAGGCACTGCTCGATCTCCTCACCGTGCGCCAGGAGAAGGGGCGCATCGATGGTCTCACGGTCGCGATCGTGGGGGACATCCTCCACTCGCGGGTGGCGCGCTCCAACATCTATGGCTTCCTCAAGCTAGGGGCCGAAGTGCGCGTGGCGGCGCCTCCGACGATGCTGCCCGCTGCCGTCGAGACGCTCGGGGTGAAGGCCTTTACCTCGCTGCGCGAGGCCATCGACGGGGCCGACGTCGTGATGGCGCTGCGCATCCAGACCGAGCGCCTGACGGGGTCCTACTTCCCGAGCGTCCGCGAGTACTCCGCGACCTTCGGTCTCGACCGTGGAAAGCTGCGTTACGCGAAGGACGGAGCGATCGTGATGCACCCGGGCCCGGTGAATCGCGGCGTCGAGCTCTCGACGGATCTCGCCGACCATCGGCCGAGTGTGATTCTCGACCAGGTGCGCAACGGCGTCGCGATCCGGATGGCCGTGCTCTATCTCTTTGCCGGCCGGCGGCGGCGGCCGGGACTCGCCGCCGAGGCTCCGAGGGGAGGTTCCGCAGCGTGACGCGCGTGCTGATCCGCGGCGGCAGACTGCTCGATCCGCTCTCGGGGCTCGACGAACTGGGGGACCTGCTCGTCGAGGAGGGCCGCATCCGTGCGGCCGGCGGGCAGCTCGACGGGCGCGGCGCCGAGGTGATCGAGGCAGGCGGCGCGTGGGTCGCCCCGGGCTTCGTCGACATGCACACGCATCTGCGCGAACCGGGCCAGGAGTACAAGGAGGACATCGCCTCGGGGGGGCGCGCCGCCGCGGCCGGCGGGTTCACGACGATCGCCTGCATGGCGAACACACAGCCGGTGAACGACGACCCGGCCACCACCGACTACATCCTCGACCGGGCGCGACAGGATTCGCCGGTGCGCGTGTACCCGATCGCGGCGGCGACGCGCGGCCTGGAGGGCCGGGTGATGACCGAGATGGTGGCCCTGGTGGGCGCCGGTGCGGTTGCCTTCAGCGACGACGGGCGGACGATCATGGACGCCGACGTGATGCGCCGCGTGCTGTCCTATTCGCGGCTCGTGGGCGCTCCGGTGATCGCGCACTGCGAGGACCGCTGCCTCGTCGGGGAGGGTGTCGTGAACGAGGGCCACTGCTCGACCCGCCTCGGACTCCCCGGCAACCCCGCGATCGCAGAGACCGTGATGGTAGAGCGCGACATCCTGCTCGCAGAGCTCACCGGCGCCCACCTGCCCGTCGCCCACGTCTCGGTCGCCGGTGCGGTCGACGCGATCCGGCGCGCGCGCGAACGGGGCGTGCACGTGACGGCGGAGGTGACTCCCCACCACCTGACCTTGAGTGATGATGCGACGCTGGGCTTCGACACGCACACGAAGGTGGCCCCTCCGCCTCGCTCTGCCGCGGACATCGAGGCCGGTCGCGCAGGTCTCGTCGACGGCACGATCGATGCGATCGCGACGGAGCACGCGGCCCACGCAGTGCACGAGAAGGATCAGGAGTTCGCCGTGGCGCCCCCCGGCATGATCGGTCTCGAGACGGCGCTCGCGGTGGTGCTCGACCTCGTCCGCGAGGGAGTGCTCTCGCCGCTCG
>CAYPSI010000043.1:0-6725 GCA_964413375.1 uncultured Spirochaetales bacterium
CGCGCAGGCGACGGTGACGGAGGCCGTGCGGGCGATGCAGCGCGAGCACCGGGGCTGCGTTCTCGTGACGGACGACGGGACGACCCAGAGCAAGCTCCTCGGGATCTTCACGGAGCGCGACGTGCTCTTCCGGATCGTGGATCGCGGGAAGAACCCGGCGACACTCCCGCTCGGAGACGTGATGACGCCCGACCCGGAGGTCCTGCCCGACACCGCGAGCGTTGCCTTCGCGCTCAACAAGATGTCGCTCGGCGGCTTCCGCCACGTGCCGGTGGTCGACCACGAGTATCGCCCGCGCTTCGTGATCGCGGTCCGCGACGTGGTGGAGTACCTCGTAGAGGCCTTCCCGCGCGAGGTGTTGAATCTCCCGCCCGAGACCGCGCCCAGGTTGCCGCCCTCCCGCGAAGGCGCATAGCCGGAGCAGCGCCGTTGCGCGTTGCGGACGCAGCGACCTTCGCGGTCGACTCGCTCGCCGACGAGGAGCGCCCGGCCGCCGCGGGGGTGCTGGCGCGCGCGTTCCGCGACAGCCCGCTCAACGTGGCGGTGATCGGCTCGGACCCGCAGCGCCGCCTGCGCGCCAATCTCCACGGAGCGGAGGCGCTGCTGCCGGTGGCCATGGCCGAGGGGCTCGTCCTCGCCGCTCGAGAGGGTGGCGCAACGCGAGGCTTGCTCGTCGCGACGCGGCCCTTCGGGTGGCCGCTGCCCGCACCGTCGCTGCGCGCGCACCTTCGCCGCGTCTGCGGACAGGGCCTGCGAGTGGCGCGGCGCTGGGGGCAGGTCTTCGAGGCACTCGCTCGCGTCCACCCTCGCGAGCCCCATTGGTACCTCGCGACGCTCGGCGTCGATCCACTGGCCCAGCGTGGCGGCGTCGGCAGCGCACTGCTCGCCCACTGGCTCGACGCCGTAGACGCGGATGCGACGCCAGCCTGGCTCGAGACCGACCGGCAGGCGAACATCGGCTTCTACCGGCGGGCCGGCTTCGAGGTCGCCCGACGCACCGAAGTCCTCGGCACCTCTGTCTGGTGCATGGGCCGACCGGAGCATCCTCCGAGCCCCCGCTAGACTCCCCGAGGCCACCCGTCCCGAGGAGGCAGGATCCATGTTCGGACGCCGCGCCGATGCCACGCCCGTGCGCGAGCTCTCGACGATGCGGCGCTTCATGCCCTACGTATCGCCGCGCCGCAGCGACTCGCTCTTCTACATGATGCAGCAGATAGAGGTCGAGGCGGCGCTCGAGTACCTCGAGAAGCGCAACCGCGTGCGCCCGCCCGACCGGCCGATCACGCTCTTCCACCTCTTTCTGCGCTCCTGCGGGCATGCCCTCCACCTGCGGCCGGGCGTGAACCGCTTCGTCAAGGCGGGGAGGCTGTGGCAGCGCGACGGCGAGTGGATCACGTTCAGCGCGAAGCGCGAGATCAAGGACGGCGCGCCGATGCTGACGATCAAGCGCCGCTTCCGCCCCACCGGAGAGTCCCTCGACGAGATGGTCGACGCCATCTACGCACAGCTCGACGCCGGGCGCTCCGGACGCAAGACGACGAGCGACAAGGAGATGGGCCTCTTGCTGCGGCTCCCCGGGCCCGCGATCCGCGTCGCGCTGTGGCTGGCCCGGATCGGTGATCGTCTCGGCGTACTCCCGCGCTCGATGATCGACTCCGACCCGCTCTTCACCTCCCTCTTCATCGCCAACCTCGGTTCGATCGACTACCCGGCCGGCTTCCACCATCTGTGGGAGTACGGCACGGCATCGCTCTTCGGCGTGATGGGCAGGATCGAGCGCGGCCCGGAGGGGCGCCGCCGCATCGGCGTGGCCTGGACCTACGACGAGCGGATCGAGGACGGTCTCTACTCCTATCACACGCTCGAGGGAATCCGGGAGCGGCTCGAGCATCCCGAGCAGCTCGATCTCACGGCAGACCGGCTGGAGCCGCGCTGATGGCGAAAGCCGGGAGCGAGCAGGATCTCTACGCGATTCTCGGCGTCGCGAAGAACGCGGACAAAGGCGCGATCCGCAAGGCCTACCGACAGCTCGCGCGCCGCTACCACCCCGACGTGAACCCGGGCGACGCATCGGCAGAGGATCGCTTCAAGGAGATCTCGCGCGCCAACGACATCCTCTCCGACGCGGAGAAGCGGCGCAACTACGATGAGTTCGGGGAGGTCTCGCTCCAGGGTGGCTTCGACGCCGAGCAGGCGCGCCGGGCCCGCGAGTCTTTCGCCTCGCGCGCTCGGGGAGGCCACCCTCACTTCCAGGGCTTCGAGAGCGGCGGCTCCGATCGCACGGAGTTCGGCGGGCTCGACGATCTCTTCACGGATCTCTTCTCGCGCCGCGGCCGGGGTGACGCACGCCGCGAGCGCAAGGGCGCGGATCTCGACGCCGAGATCGAGCTCGATTTCGTCGACGCCGCGCGCGGCGGAGAGCATCGCATCGCGATCGCGCGGCCGACGGCGGACGGCTCGCTGCGGCAGGAGTCGGTGACCGTGCGCATCCCCCCCGGCGTCTCGGACGGGGGCCGGATCCGGCTGCGCGGCAAGGGGGCCGAGGGCCGCGGTGCTGCTCCGCCCGGCGATCTCTACGCGCGCATCCGCGTGCGCCCGCACCGCTTCTTCCGCCGCGAGGGGCGCGATCTCACCCTCGAGCTCCCGGTCAGCGTGGGCGAGGCCACCCTCGGCGCGAAGGTCGAGGTGCCGACACTCGACGGCCGCGTCACGCTCACGATCCCGGCCGGAACCGACAGCGGCGCGAAGCTGCGCCTGCGCGGGAAGGGGGTACCCCACCCCTCGGGCGGAGCCGCCGGCGATCTCTACGTGATCGTGCAGATCCGCGTGCCCCGCAACCTCACTCCACAGGCCAAGGCGAAACTGCTCGAGCTCGAAGGCTTCGATCCGCCCGACCCGCGCAAGGATCTCTCGTGATGGCGGGGCCCCCGTCGGGACCGAGATCGGTTTTCACCCTACGGAAGCAGTTTTCCGCGCTAGCGGAAGAGCCTTTCCTGTCGGCTCTGCGGAACGAGAACGAACCCACCTGAATCCGCAGGGTTCCGAGCGTGCCGACGCCGGCACGGATGTTGCTCAGTCAGCGTGTGTTTGGCCGCCTGCAGTGAGCCCGTGTGGGGAGTTCCTGGGAGGCGGTGCACGCCGGATCCGTGCATTGGATGGATTTCCGGCGTCCGAGGGCCCGACCCGCGTGGGGGTCGGGCCCTCGTCTTTTCGCGCCCGCACGCGCTGTGCGATGCTGGCGTCGACGATGGAGTCGACCCGGCCCCTGCGAGATCGCACGCTGCGCCCCGACGATGGGCGCCTGGTGCGCGGTCGACGTAGCCGCGCGCGCATCCGCGCTGCGGCGCGCGAGCTCTTCCAGGAGCGCGGCTTCGACCGCGCCACGCTGCGCGAAATAGCGGCCCGCGCTGGCATGGGCGCGAGCTCGATCTACCGCCACGTGCAGAGCAAGGAGGAGCTGCTCGTCCAGGAGCTCGCCGATCTTCAGGAAGAGGCGTGGACGCGCTTCCGGCAGGGCGACCAGCGCAGCGATGCCGCGCGGGAACGCGTGCTGCGCTTCTTCGACGCGCAGCACGCGCTGCTGGCGCGCGATTCCGACCTCACCGTGGTAGCGCTACGCGCGACCACCTGGCCTGCCGCGCGCGTCGCGAAACGCGTGCTCGCACTCCAGGATCGCACCGTCGGACTTCTCGCGGAGATCCTGATGGCGGGACGCATGCGCGGGCAGCTCGACCGCGAGGTGGACGTGGTCGTCGCGGCCCGAGCGCTCGTGCATGCCGCAAGCGGTGCACGCATCGCATGGGCCAATGCTCAGCTGTCCGAAGACGCCTGCTGCGCGGCCGTCGAGGCGTCGGTCCGGCTGATGTTCTCCGGAATCGCTAGCCGGGCGACCTGAGCTGCGCGAGGTCCTGGTCCGCTTCCACCTCGGCCTGCTTGGCGCGACGCCAGGTGTCGAAGTCGGGGCCGTCCCAGGCGCGATGCTCCCCGCGCCGGTAGGCCTCCGCGTTGCGCTGGTAGAGCCAGGCGTTCATCCGGTTGGCGCGCGCGCTGTCGCGCTGCGCGATCTGCTTCGCCGGGATTCCGGCCACGACCGAGCCGGCCGGAAAGGCCTTCCCCTCGGGCACCACGGCCCCGCCCGCGACGATCGAGCCGGCGCCGATCACGGCGCCGTCCATCACCACGGCGCCAACGCCCACGAGCACGGCGTCCTCGAGCGTACAACCGTGGATCGTCGCATGGTGGGCGATCGAGCAGAAGTCTCCGACGAGCGTCGGACAATCGTAGCCGACGTGGATCATCGAGAAGTCCTGCACGTTGGAGAAGCGCCCGATCCGGATCTCCTGGCACTCGGCGCGCGCCACCGCGTTGTGCCATAGCGAGGAGTCGGCACCGATCGAGACGCGCCCGAAGATCTGCGCGCTGGGAGCGATCCAGGCGCGGGCATCGATCGACTGCATGCGCGCGTAGGCTGCCGCTCCGTGACGAACGCTCACGAGGGCGGCCTCGCCTCGAAGGCCTCGCGGGCCCGGCGACGCAGATCGGCGTCGCAGAAGAAGTCGAGCGCGGTCATCGCGAGCGCCTTCGCTCCGTCGAGGGCCGCTGCATCCCCGAGCTCGGAGCCCGCCCACTTCGCAAACTCCGGGTTGTGGATCGTCACGTGCAGCGGCGCGGCGGCGAGCATCGGGTGGATGGAAGGCACCCGGTAGCTCACATTCCCGAGATCGGTGCTGCCCTGGATCCCGGACGGGAGCTTCTCGATCGGGAAGAACTCGCGCCCGAGCGACTCGGCGTTGCGGCGGAACGCGGTGGCGAGCGGATCGTTCAGGTGGATGTCGCGGTAGTCCGCCTCCCCCCAGGCGATCTCGACCGCGCAGCCGGTGGCGAGTGCTCCCGCGCGGAAGCAGGCCTCCACGCGTGCCTTGAGCGGGGCGAGGTCCTGGGTGTCCGCCGCGCGCACGTAGAAGCGCCCCGCGCTGCGCTCGGGCACGACGTTCGGCGCCTGGCCGCCATCCGTCACGATGCCGTGGATCCGCTCGGTCTGGCGGATGTGCTGGCGCAGCGCCGCAACCGCCTGATAGGCCAGCATCATCGCATCGAGCGCGTTCACGCCGCGGTCCGGCATCGCGGCCGCGTGCGCCGCCTCACCGCGAAAGACGACCTCGAGCTCGGCCATCGCGATACAAGGCATCGTCACGAGGTTGACGCCCGCGGGGTGGATCATCAGCGCCGCGTCGACCCCCTCGAAGGCTCCGCGCCGGGCCATCAGCTCCTTCCCGCAACCGTGCTCCTCGGCGGGCGTTCCGAGCACGCGCACGCGCCCGGGAAGCGCGCGGCCTAGCGCGGCCAGCGCGAGCCCGGCTCCGACACCCGCCGTCGCGATCAGGTTGTGCCCGCAAGCGTGGCCGATCCCGGGCAGCGCGTCGTATTCGGCCAGCAGCGCCACGCAGGGTGCGCCCGTCGGGCCGAACTCGGCCGCGAAGGCCGTCGGGAGCCCGTAGGCCCCCGGCTCCACCTCGATGCCCGCTCCGCGCAGCGCCGCGACCAGCAGTCGCGCAGCCTCGTGCTCCTCGAAAGCCAGCTCGGGCCGGGCGTGGATCGCGTGGGAGAGTGCCAGAAGCTCCACGCGACGCGCGTCGACGGCGTCTCGCGCAGCGTCCTTGAGCGACTGCGGCTCCACGCGGCGAGTGTACCCGATCGCGCCCCGCTCCCCCGGCCGCGGTAGACTCGCGGGCCCGGCGCAGGAGGAGAAGAGCGATGCGTGCCGTCGTCGTCGACCGCTGGATGGAGCCGCACGAGCTCGAGGTGAGCGAGGTGCCCGAGCCCGCCGTGCGACCGGGCACGCTCCAGATCGAGGTGCGCGCCGCGGGCTGCAACTTCTTCGACATCCTGATGATCCAGGGGCGCTACCAGGTGAAGCCGCCCTTTCCCTTCATCCCCGGCGCGGAGATCGCCGGCGTCGTGCGCGAGGTGGGACCCGGAGTGCGCGGCTTCGCCGTGGGCGACCGGGTGCTCGCCACCGCTGGGCTCGGCGGCTTCGCGGAGCTGGCCCTCGCCCCGGCGAGCGCCTGCTACCCGCTCCCGGAGGAGATGTCCTTCGCCGAGGGAGCGGCCTTCCCGATCATCTACCCCACCTCGTACGCCGGCCTCGTCTACCGCGCCGCGCTCGAGCCCAAGGAGGATCTCCTCGTCCACGCGGCCGCGGGAGGGGTCGGCATCGCCGCCGTGCAGATCGGCAAGGCCCTCGGCGCGCGCGTGATCGCCACGGCCGGAGGCGCGGAGAAGCTCGAGATCGCCCGCCGCGAGGGAGCCGACGAGCTCATCGACTACCAGCAGGAGGACTTCGCCGCGCGCGTGATGGAGCTCACCGGCGGCAAGGGCGCCGACGTGATCTACGACTCCGTCGGGGGGGAGATCTTCGAGAAGTCGCTGAAATGCATCGCCTGGAACGGGCGCCTGCTCGTGATCGGCTTCGCGAGCGGAAAGATCCCGAGCGTGCAGGTGAACCGCATCCTGCTGAAGAACATCGCGATCACCGGCCTCCACTGGGGCGCCCATGCGTCGAAGGACCCGGAGAAGATCCCGCGCACCTTCGATGCGCTCTTCGAGCTCTACCGCTCCGGACGCATCCGGCCGGTGATCTTCGAGACCTACCCGCTCGAAGCGCTCCCCGCCGCCCTCGAGGCGCTCGGCTCGCGCAAGAGCTACGGCAAGCTGATCGTCGCCCC
>CAYPSI010000044.1:0-2889 GCA_964413375.1 uncultured Spirochaetales bacterium
GTCGATGCCCTGATCGTCGAGCCACTTCACGCGTTTCGGACCAAAGTGAACACCCAGATCGGTCGATCGTGAACAGCTAGGTCGGGATGGTGAACACGAAGATCGGCCATGGTGAACACCTGGATCGGGATCGTGAACACCTCGATCGGGCATCGTGAACGGGGTGCTATAGGCCCGCCTCCACAACGGAGGGAATGACGGGGCGACGCTGGGCAGCGGACTGCGCTGACTCCCTCGAGAGGGGGAATCGGTGGCGGGCCAGAGGCTGTCCATGCGGAAGACGCGCGAGATCCTGAGACAGAAATGGTGCCTCGGGCACAGCCACCGGGAGGTGGCGCGGAGCCTGGGCCAGAGCGTCGGTGCGATCCACGCGACGCTGCGGCGGGCGACGGCGGCCGGGCTCGACTGGGAAGCCGTCGGCGCACTCACGGACGAGGCGCTCGACGCACGGCTGTACGGAGCGCCGGCGGGCAGCAGCTCGAGTCGGGTGCTTCCGGACTTTGCGGGGGTGCACGCGGAGCACAAGCGTCCGGGCGTGACGCTGGAGCTGCTGCATCTCGAGTATCTCGAGCAGCACCCGGGCGGCTACGGCTACACGCAGTTCTGCGAGTACTACCGGCGCTGGCTCAAGCGCCGGCGGCTCTCGATGCGGCAGATCCACCGGGCCGGGGACAAGCTCTTCGTCGACTACGCCGGGAAGCGGCCGCGGATCGTGGATCGCGCCACGGGCGAGGTGAAGGAGGTGGAGCTCTTCGTCGCCGTGCTCGGGGCCTCGAGCTTCACCTACGCCGAGGCGACGGCGACGCAGCGGGTGCCGGATTTCCTGGCGAGTCACGTGCGAGCCTTCGAATTCTTTGGCGGCGTCGCAGCGGCGCTGGTGCCGGATCAACTCAAGAGCGCGGTCACGAGCGCGTGCCGCTACGAGCCCGGCGTGCAGCGCGCCTACGAGGAGTTGGCGCAGCACTACGGGGCGGCGATCTTGCCGGCGCGTCCCGCGAAGCCGCGCGACAAAGCGAAGGTGGAAGTCGCGGTCCAAGTGGTCGAGCGCTGGATCCTGGCGCGGCTGCGCCACGAAACCTTCTTCTCACTGGCCGCGCTGAATCTCCGCATCCGCGAGCTGCTCGCGTGGATCAACACCCGCACGATGCGGGCGTATGGGGCCAGCCGGCAGGAGCTCTTCGAGCGGCTCGATCGCCCGGCGCTGAAGCCGCTGCCGGCGGAGCGCTTCGAGCACGCGGAGTGGAAGACGGCGCGGGTCAACCTCGATTATCACGTCGAGCTCGACCGTCACTACTACTCTGTGCCGCACGCCCTCGTGCACGAGCGCGTCGAGCTGCGCTTCACCGCGTCGACGCTGGAGGTCTTTTGGAAGAGCCAGCGCGTGGCGTCCCACGCGCGGAGTTTCGAGCGCGGGCGTCACACGACCGTCCCCGAGCACATGCCGAAGGCGCACCAGAAGCACCTGGCCTGGACGCCCTCGCGGCTGATTCACTGGGCGGCGAGCATCGGAATCGGGACGGCGGCGCTGGTGGAGGCGATTCTCGCCGACCGCCCGCACCCCGAGCAGGGCTACCGCTCGTGTCTTGGGATCCTGCGCCTGGCCAAGCGCTACGGGCCCGTGCGGCTCGAGGCGGCCTGCACGCGAGCCATGGCGGTGCGCGCCCGCTCGTACCGCCATGTCGAGTCGATCCTGAAGCGCGGGCTCGACCGCGTGCCGCTGCCGGTGCGCGGGACCCACGAGCCGGCCGCCGCGGCGGCCCCGCACGAGAACGTGCGGGGGGCTGATTACTACCAACCCGATCCGAAGCAAGGAGAAGACGATGCTGAACGAACCGACGCTCGAGAAGCTGATGACGCTGCGGATGAACGCGCTGGCGAGGGCCTGGATGGAGCAGCAGAAGGACCCGGAGAGCAGCAGCCTCTGTTTTGACGAGCGACTCGCGCTGCTGGTCGACGCCGAGTGGCTGGACCGCCAGAATAAGCGCCTCGGCCGTTCCCTGCACGAGGCGAAGCTCCGGCTCCCAAACGCCTGCATCGAGAACGTCGACTACCCGGTGCGCCGTCAGCTCGACAAAGCCCGCGTGCGCGAGCTCGCCACCTGCAGCTGGATCGAGCAGCACCACAACGTCGCCATCACCGGGCCGACTGGCGTCGGGAAGACCTACCTCGCCTGTGCGCTCGCGCAGCAGGCCTGCCGCAAGGGCTACCGCGCGCTCTATCGGCGCGTCCCGCGCCTCTTCGACGAGCTTACCCTGGCCCGAGCCGACGGCAGCTATCCGCGGCTGCTCGCGCGCTTCGCCCGGGTCGACGTCCTCGTCCTGGGCGACTGGGGGCTCGCTCCGCTCGCGGACCAAGAACGGAGAGATCTACTCGAGATCATCGAAGACCGGCACGGCAACCGCTCCACGATCGTCGCCAGCCAGATCTCGGTGAAGCACTGGCACGACCACCTCGGCGACCCCACGATCGCCGACGCCCTCTGCGATCGCCTGATCCACAACGCCCACGAGCTCGTGCTACAAGGGCCCTCACGGCGCAAGGAGGCCGCGCAGAAGAACTGAAATCCCCCAGCGTCGCTCCGCTCCGTTCACGATGCCCGATCGGAGTGTTCACCATGAGCGAAATGCGCACCACACCGCGCGTTGCTCGGGTGCGGGCGATCCGTTTCGCCGCCGGGTGCCTACGGGGCACCGCCCGTTAGAGGGGACCGCCCGCTCGAGCGCTTCGCAGTCGCGTTCGGGCGAACACGGGATCGGGTGAACCGGCGCCAGACCGCCGGCACGGATAGAAGGTCGTTCGAGGCACTGACCCGAACGCTCCACGAAGCGCCCCCGAGCCATGCGATCCACGAAGAAGCGACACCCTGTAAACTCGCACCGTCAACCACGG
>CAYPSI010000045.1:0-3578 GCA_964413375.1 uncultured Spirochaetales bacterium
GTCGAAGATCTGCTCCGGGTCCGCAGCCACCACGAAGGGGTCGCGGACGCTGCCGTCCGGTCCGACCGTAAACTCGACGTCGACCCAGCCCTCGATCCCCTTCTGGCGGGCGTGGACCGGATAATCGGGCTGGATCCGCACCTGGGGCAGGACGTCGCGGTCGGAGCCGCCGCTGGCAGCCAGCTCGGCCGGAGCGAGCACTCCGACGCCGCCGACGCCCGAGTAGTCCACCGACGGGGCGAGCGAGGCGAGATCGGCGCCCGGGATCACACTCAGCCTCGCGGTCGTACTTACGGTCTCCGCGGTCGGCGGCGGCTCGGGCTTCTCGATCTGCGGCTTGACCCGCTTACGCTCCTCGATGTCGCTGTCATGGCGCAGACGCACGAACTCGAACTTCGGTGGAACCTGGAGATCGTCAAGCTCATTGCTGACGCCGATCAGGATACGGAGCAACCAGAACAGTCCCACGGAGAAACACCACGAGGCGCCGAACGCGACCGGAAACCGGAATTGATTCAAGAGCTCACACCGAACTGCTCGATTCGGAGCTTCGCGTGATCCCGAGACATCGAGTTCTGCCCTTCACGCGAAGAATAGACCGGCTCCGCCTGGTCTGCGAGGTCGGGTCGCCCTGCCCCGCCCCGCGGATCCCGACGGGGGCTAGCGCTGGAGATGGGTCGTCAGCCATTCGGCATACCAGCGGTCGAAAGTGTGGACGCAGTCCTCGCTGGACTGGTAGGGGCCCTGCCGATAGCCCCGCGAAGCCGCACCCGCCTGGGCGCGCTCGCAGAGCTGCCAGTCCTGCTGGTTCGTCAGGTCCCAGAACTCGACCATGTCGACGGGATCGAAGGCCTCCATTGCCACGGCCTCCACGGTGAAGAGCCACTCGCACACGACGCGCGAACGCGCGGGCCCGAGCGGCCAGATCGTGTGCGTCAGGACGTAGTCGGGGTGCGGGCTCAGCAGCAGGTTCGGATAGACGTGATAGTAGAAGACCTGTCGATGATCGTCGGCCGAAAGCCCCGGGATCTGCGGCAGCTGGCTGCGCCCGCTCATCGACATCGTCGAGTAGCCGTCGCGCAGCGCCATCGCGCCGCCGTTGAAGCAGGGTCCGCTCTCGAGCTGCCGGACGCCCGGCTCCAGATACTCGCTGATGCGAAAGAGCTGCGGGTGGACTCCAGGGCAGTGGTAACACTCGCTGTAGTTCTCACACAGGAACTTCCAGTTGGCCTCGACCACGTACTCCACGCGCTTGCCGCGGCGCAACGCACCCATCTGGTAACGAGAGAGATCCGGAAGCTCGGAGAGAGCGAGCTCGAGCGGATCGGCCCGGTCCTCCAGGTTGACGAAGACGAAGCCCCAGAAGAGACCGAGTCGCACCGGAAGCAGCGAGAAGGAATCTCGCGCGAAGCTCGCGCCCATGCGCGGCGCATGGGTCAGGCGACCGTCGAGCGCGTAGGTCCACGCGTGATAGGGACAGCGCAGTCGCTCCAGCCCCTCGCCGCAGGGCACGTCGACGATGCGCGAGCCCCGGTGCCGGCAGACGTTGAAGAAGCCCCGCACGGTCGCGTCGCTGCCTCGAACGACGAGAATGCGCTCGTCGCCCAGGTCGTGCGTGAAGAAGTCGCCCGGCTTCGGAATGTCGGCCTCGCGGCCGACACACAGCCACATCCTGCCGAAGAGTTCCGACTGCTCGAGCTGGAAGACCTCGTCCGAGGTGTAGCAGGCGGCCGGCAGCGTGCGCGCCGACGCGAAGGGCTCGCGCGTGGCCGCAAGGTCGGCGGCCGTCGGGCGGCCGACCGCGCCAGGGCTGCGAGGCGGTCGCATCGCCGGAGGAAGGTCGCGCTTCACTTGCATGGGCAGCCCATCCATTTTCTGGTCGCCGCGCGCGGGACGAGGATCCTTGTACCACAAGCGGCGAAGCGCCGGCAGAGGGGACCCAGACGCCTTGGCCCGCGGACCGATTCAATCCTTGGGCAGCTTGAAGACGAGCCCGCCCTTGATCACGACGGCGACCTGCTGCAACGTGCGCACGTCCGCGAGCGGGTCTCCCTCGACGGCGATCAGGTCTCCGAAACGGCCGGGTGCGACGCTGCCGACCCGATCGGACCAACCCATCACGCGCGCGGCCAACGAGGTCGCGGCCTGGATGGCCTGCATCGGGGTCATCCCGAGCTCCACCATGATCTCGAACTGCTTCGCATTCCAGCCGTGCGGGTAGACTGCGGCATCCGTGCCGTAGACGATCGGCACTCCGGCGCGATGCGCGAGCGCGAAGCCGCGCCGCTGGGCGTCGGTGGTCTCGAGGTTCTTCCTCAGGAACTCCTCCGGCCAGCCCTCGAGACGCCCCACGCTGTCGATGTAGCTGCCGTTGTAGACGTCCATCGAGAGCGGCACCTGGCGCTCCCGGGCGAGCGCGATCGCCTCCTCGTCGATCAGCGACGCATGCTCGATGCTGTCGACCCCCGCGAGGATCGCATCCTTGATCGAGCGGGCGCCGTGCGCGTGCGCGGTGACCTTCTTGCCCGCGGCATGCCCCACCTCCACGACGGCGCGGATCTCCTCCGGGGTCATCTCGGGCGCGCCGGGAACGCCGCCGTAGGCCAGCACCGCGCCCGAGGCGATCAGCTTGAGCAGGTCCGCGCCGCCTTCGACCGCGAGCTTCGCCCGGCGACGAAACTCCTCCGGCCCGCGCGCCACCCCGGTGCGCACGAGCGCCGGGATCTCCGCTTCCGGAATCCCCGGGATCAGCAGATCGCCCCCGCCGCCGGGTACCGTGAGATAGAAGCCGGACACCTGCATGCGCGGCCCGACGAGCTGCCCGCGCGCGATCTCGTCCCGCAGCGCGCGATCGCTCCACGCGACGTAGGTACCCACGTCGCGCACCGTCGTGAAGCCGGCGAGCAGCGTGAGGCGGGCATTCTCGCGCCCCAGCGCGACTTGCTCATCGAGGCTGCGCCGGAGATAGACGCTCAGGTCCGCCGTGTCGCCGGGCACGTCGGAGAGGTGGGTGTGCATGTCGATGAGACCGGGCAGACAGGTATGACCCGAAAGATCCAGGATCGGCGCATCGGCCGGGAGCTCCAGGTTCTCGCCGACGGCGACGATCCGCCCGCGCTCGATCGATACGGTGACCGCTTCGCGCACCGCGTCTGCGAGGCCGTCCACGAGCCGGCCGCAGCGGACGACGATGCTGCCGGAGTCCGGCGGGTAGGGGAGCGCAGCCAGCGCGACCCGCGGGGCAGGCTTCCCGGCTCGCCCGTCGCGAACCGCGAAGCTCGTCCCCGCGATGGGCTCGATCGCGTCGCGGAGCAGGTAGAGCGCCTGGTACTCACCCGGCGCGAGCGGCCAGTGCTCGTCGTCGGCAGCGGTGCCGTCGATCGCGAGTCGGCCCTCGATCCGGTTGCCCGTGTGTCGCCAGATCAGAATGTTCTCCAGGGTCGGCTGCACCGATCCCGGGAAGATCCCGATCCAGTCCCAGCGATTGCCCGGTCCATTTCGCCACCGAACGCCGATGCTCTCGCCCGGTCCGTAGACGGAGCGCTCGACCACCAGCTCGGTCCCGTCCCCGGCTGTCT
>CAYPSI010000046.1:0-7820 GCA_964413375.1 uncultured Spirochaetales bacterium
GCGGGTTCATGCCGCCGTGCAGGCGCACCGCGTTGCGAAACGCGATGTCGGCGAAGTCTTCCTCGTTGATGAGGCCGTCTTCCACGAGCTCCCAGCCTTCGGCGACCACCTCGCGCATGTCGACGACGTCGAAGTGGCCGATGTCCGAGCCCAACATCGCGCGCAGACGCGCGTCGAAGGGGTTCAGGCGCTGGTCGAAGGCGAGCGCGTTCATCCGGTCGTCGCCCTCGCAGCCGAAGTAGAAGCGGGGCACGAAGAGCTCCGCCAGCTCCTCGGCAGTCCGCACCTCGCAGGCGCGCCAGTCGTCGAGCTCGTCGGGGCTCGGCGCCCAGAGCGAGTCGCGCACGAGCGGATCCCGGTACGCGCGGACCTTCTCGTGGCCGTATTCGTCGATCAGCTTGGAGAAGAGCGCCTGGTCGAGGCGGCCCGGGTCGAGGCTGCGGATCGCCTCGGCGTTGCGCTTCTTCCAGTGGTCGAGCATGCGCGTGTAGGTGCTGCAGGCCCAGGCGACACCGCCCTCGAGGAAGCCGAAGTTCAGCGTCGGAAAGCGCCGGGTCACGCCGCCGAACCAGAGGGCCTTGAGCAGCGCCTCGCCGCCCTCCGCGAAGCCGCCGAGCTGATTGTACTGATGGCGCGTCACCGAGCGGCGCGTGCCCAGGCCGATCGGCCCGGAGTGCGAGGTCGGGGCCACGCCGAGCTCGACGCACTTCGCCCAGAAGGGGTCGTAGTCGTAGGGCGAGTCGATCCCGAAGCAGTCCTGATACTGCACCAGCTGTGCGAGCTCCGGGTGCTCGCGCGCCACCTGCGGCACGGGCCGCATCACATCACCCGCGATCACGACCACCTTGAGTCCACAGTTGTGGACGGCGTCCTCGAGCGTTGCGCAGGCCTCTTCCGGCGTGTGCATGGTGACGACGGCGGCCGGCGTGAGCCGATCCGAGAACTCGCGGAAGAGGTCGGCGTAGCAGCGATTGAAGGCTCGCGTGCAGACCTGACGCAGCTCGTCGTCCACGATGCCGGGGAGCGTCACGATCTGGAGCCCGAGACCCGGGTACACGATGCTGAAGTCGAGTCCGAGCTCGTCCATGCGCGAGTACATCAGGCGCGGGAGCTGCGTGGTCGCCCGGTCGAGCGTGTTCTCCGTCGGGATCGGCCACCACACGGGCATCGAGGTGCGCGTGTCGAAGCGCT
Source organism: uncultured Spirochaetales bacterium (assembly GCA_964413375.1). Classification (GTDB taxonomy): domain Bacteria; phylum Myxococcota_A; class UBA9160; order UBA9160; family SMWR01; genus CAZUYC01. The sequence goes on from CAYPSI010000046.1 coordinate 1,192, forward strand.
GCTCCCAGCTCATCTCGAAGGTGCGGCGCTGGTGGCGCAGGAAGGCCAGGAAGCGCTCGGGCATCTTGCTGCCGCCCACCTCGCGGATGTAGTCGAGCAGCACCGGAACGGTCTCGAGCTGGTGCGCATCCGCGTCGACGATCGGGTGGTTGATGCGTTGCCGGATCTCCTCCACCTTCGGGTGCGGCCTGGCCTTCATCGTGCGTCTCCTTTGCGCGCGGGCGGGGCCCCGGCCCGGCTGCGAGCGCGTTGCGTGAGCTGTTTCACCGGAAGCGAATGGTCGAGGATCTTCCGCGCCGCCTCGGCGCCGACGGCGGGCAGGCGCTCGCCATCGAGAAGCCCGAGCTGGGCCAGGACCGATGCCTGATCCCAGTAGATGTGCTCGTGGGCGACCTTCTCGCCCTCCATCTTCACGATCGAGCATACGGCCACCTCTACGCGGCGACCGGTGGGAGCCACGCCCGGGAGCATCCAATCGATCTCGATGCTGTGGGTGAAGCGCAGCACGCTCTCCTCGACGACGTGGTCCGCGCCGACGATGCGCGATACCGCAAGCAGCTCCATGTCGGGCGGCATGTTGAAGATGAAGTGGTGTGCGTAGAACTCGGCGACCTCCCCGCGGCCCGTCCCGCCGGCGAGGGTGGGGAGCAGCACCACGGTCGGGGAGGCGACCATCGTGGCCATGGCGTCCTCGGGACGCTGCGTCTCGAACTCCGCTCCAGTGTGCGCCAGGTAGGCCTCGAGCATGCGTTGCTGGGCCGGCGAGAACTCGTCGCTCAAGATCACCCTCCCATGTCCATGTCGCCCTTCTCGGCGAGGAGTTTCTCCTTCTGCGCGCGCACTTCCGGGTTCCAGCAATCCACCGGGCCGGTGCCGGAGCGTGCGAGGCAGAGATTGCAGTAGTCGCAGCGGGGCCCGGGAACGCCCGTGCGCAGGTGCTCGACGAGCCAGGGATCGGCGATGAAGGCGCGCCCGCACGAGATCGCGTCGGTGGCGCCCGACTCGAGGGCGCTCTCCATCGCGGCCCGGGTGTGGAAGCCGCCGACGCAGATCACCGGAATGCTGAGCACCTGCTTGAAGCGGCGCGCGAGGGCGAGGTTGAAGCCCTCCTGCGCAGGCCAGAGCCGCCGTGAGACCCGGTCGAAGAGACGGTGGCCGAGGCGCAAGGAGGTTCTCCTGAACACATCCATGTGGCGACCGAGACCCTTCTCGACGAGTTCGCGGTAGAAGCCGTCGAAGGTCCCGGCGGTCATCGGGAAGCCCGATTCGTAGTGACCGATGCTGACCTCGATGCCGTCCACGCCCTCGGCTTCGAGCAGGCGCGCGATCTGCACGCAGGCATCCGTCCCGAGGCCGTTGCGCCCGGGCAGCCGGTCGTGGCCGTTGAGCTTCAGCAGGATCGCGAAGTCCGGACCGGTGCGGCGACGCGTCTCGCGCAGGATCTCTCGCACGATGCGCAGCCGATTGATCTGCGAGCCACCCCAGGCGTCGCGGCGCCGGTTGGTGTGGGGCGTCAGGAACTGGCTCAGCAGATAGCCGTGCGCAGCGTGCACTTGCACTCCGTCGAAGCCGGCGGCGCGGCAGCGCTCGGCGGCCGCCGCGAAGGAGGCGACCACCCCCGGGATCTCCTGCGCGTGGAGCGCCCGCGGACGCGTTCCCAGCACCGGTTCGAGTACCGATGACGCCGAGACCGGATCGAACACCCCGGTGTGACCCACGATCAGCTGTCGTCCGCAATGGTTCAGCTGGCCGATGAGCTTCGCGCCATGCCGGTGCGCCGTCTCGGCGAGGCGGGTCAGGCCGGGAACCTTGTCGTCCGCATCGACGCCACACATGCGGTGGGTCGACTTTCCCTGCGTCGACACGTAGAGGTTCCCGGTGATGATCAGCGGGGTGCCGCCGCGCGCCCACTGCTCGTAGACGCGAACGAGCTCGTCGGTCACGAAGCCGTCCTCGCTCGCTCGCGTCTCCGCGGTCGCGGTCTTGAAGACGCGGCCCGCCGCCTCGATCGGGCCGAGGCGGAGGGGTTCGAAGAGGGGTGAGCGCGAGTCCAACGCTGGGCCTTCAGGGGCTTCCTAGTGGTAGATCGTCGTGCGCTGGCCGATGCGCACCAGCTCGCCGCGCTGGTTGGTCCAGCGCGCCTCGTCCACGAGGAACATCATCGTCCCGAGGCGTCCCTGCTTCTCGTAGGCATCCACCAGCGTCACGACCGAGCGGATCGCGTCGCCAGGGCGGATCGGGGCGAAGTAGCGGTTGCGCTGGCCGCCATTGAGCCCCCGCCGGCCCGGCTCGGATCCCATGCCGCGCATCCAGGGGTAGGTATCGGGCGGGGTGCAGCGCGTCCACGCGAAGGGGTTGAAGTCCCGCGGCGCGATCATCCCGCCCCAGGGGCCGCGCGCTGCGACGGCCTGGTCGAGGTACTCGGCTGGGGCCTCGTCCGGGTAGAAGGTCGCAATCGCCCAGCGTCGGATGTCGTTCTCGCAGACCGCGTAGGCGGTATCCGGCGCGAGGGGACGAGCGAGGCACGCCAGCGTCTTCGCGTCGAGGTAGCTGCCGGGGTCCCGTCCGGAAGGAACTGGCGTCGCAGGCGGTTCCGCGAGGCTGCGCCCCTTCCCGTCCGGGAAGAAGAGCAGGGTCGCGCTTCCCGGCATGGTGCTCTCGTCGCGCTGGTTGCGGACGTCGATCTCGAGTGTCGCGAGCTGTGCGCCGGCGCGCTCCTCCTTGCCGGTCACGAGCGCGCGGGTGCGGAGCCGATCGCCTTTCAGATTGAGCGCACGGAACTGACAGCCGAACTCCACGATGTCGCCGTGCCCCGCGAGCCAGGTGTGCAGTGCGTTGTGAACATAGGCGATGCGCAGGTTCCCCATGCCGAAGACGTCGGCTTGGCCGGCCGCCTGCGCCGCCTCCCGTTCCATGTGTACGTCGATGAACTCGTCGTTCACCGCGGCGTAGCGGTTCCAGTGCGCGAACACCGTCGTTCGCTCGAGCGAGGGAAGCTCGTCGCCGACGCGAAGCTCTTCGAAGTCCATGGCCTCATCCTTTCTCGATGGAGGTCAGGCGCTGCTCCTCACTCGAGGAACTCGGGCTCCTCGGCCACGATCTCGTCCCACAGCGGCTGGAAGCCGCGCCAGCCGTGAAGCGGCTGCCCGACCTGCTCGTGGGTGTGCGACGCCACCTCGTGCGAGAGCACCACGTAGGCGGGGCGCCCTTCGCGCGGGGCGAGGCCCGCCACCAGGAGCATGCTCTGGGCGCAGCGCTCGAGCAGATGCAGCCAGAAGGCGGCCTCGTCGATCGACTGTCCCACCGTGAGCAGCCCGTGGTTCTGGAGGATCAGTGCCTTGTGTCGACCGAGGGCGCTCGAGAAGCGTCGCGATTCCGCGGCGTCGTACACGGCCCCCGTGAAGTCGTCGAAGACGGCGTGGTCCTCGTAGAAGGCGCAATGGTCCTGGCTGATCGGCTCGAGCGGTCGGCCGGTGGCCGACCAGGCGCGGCCGTAGGGCGTATGCGCGTGAGCGGCCGCCACGACATCCTCGCGTCCGCGGTGGATCTCGGAGTGGATCGCGAAGGCAGCCGCGTTCACGGGGCGCGTGCCATGGATCACCCGTCCCGAGAAATCCACCTGGAGCAGGTCGGAGACGCAGATGCGGTGCCAGCTCACGCCGAGCGGGTTGACCCAGAAGCGATCCGCGTGCTCCGGGTCGCGCACGGTCAGGTGGCCGGCGACCCAGTGGTCGTAGCCCTGCCGGGCGAAGATGCGGCAGGCCCCCGCCAGGCGGGCTTTGCGGTGGGCGCGCTCCTCCTCGACGCTCGAGAAGCTGGCGGGCTTCAGGTCCGGGTGTGTCGAGGCGTCGAGCTCGCCGCGATCGAGCATGCGTGTGTCGTCCATGCCAAGGTCCTCCCGCGCCCCCCTCAAGCCAGCATCTGCTCGAGGGTGCGGATGATGCGGTAGCCCGCGCGCAGCGTCGGCACCGGGATCTGCTGCCGCTCCGCCTGCGCGAGGAAGGGGCCGAGGCAGTACTCGACCTCGGTCGGGCGGCCGCGCATCAGGTCGACGTGTAGCGAGGGCCGCCCGATCACGCCGGCATCGAGCATGCGCCGTCCCTGCGCGCGCGTCGCTTCGACCGCTTCCTCGAAGCTCTCGTGCTCGAGCTCGCGGAAGCGCGAGTAGGGCGCGAAGAAGTCCTGCGGCTCGTAGCCGAGGCTGCGGTAGATCGAGAGCAGCTCGCGGGCGATGGCCACGTAGTGCTCGGCCGCCTCCCGCACGACGAGGGCCTCGGCGACCGAGCCTCCGGGCATCACGCCGAGCGACGAGACGGACCACGCGCAGAGCGTCGCGATCTGGAGCAGCTTCTCCCATTCCACGTGGCGGATGTCCGGGGCCTGGCGCGCCCCGAAGCCGGCCTTCGCGAAGACGTCGACGAGTGCGGCCACTCGCTCGCTCTGCCGGCCATCGAGTTCGCCGAAGTAGAATGCGGTCGGTGCCGTCCCGACGTGCTGGACGGATCCGGGCCCGGTGAGGGTCCCGGCCTCGGTGGTCGACGCACCGATCACCCGCTCGGGCCCGAGCCAGGCGCTGAGACTCTCCTCCTTGGTGAGCGTGTTCTGGAGCGACAGGGCGGCGCGCGCGCGTGGCCGCAGCAGGTCCGCCTCGGCGAGCGCCGTCTCGGTATCCTTCGCCTTCACCACGAGCACGAGCCAGTCGAACTCGCCCCGCGCCTCTGTCGCAGATGCGACGGCCTCGAGGTTGCGTCGCACCCGGCGCTCGCCCCGGATGCCCCGGATCTCGAGCCCGCGGGCGCGGATGGCCTCCACGTGCGCAGCGCGGCCGACGAGCGTGACCTCCACGCCCGCTTCCGCAAGCCAGCCGCCCACGAGCGATCCGAGCCCGCCGGCCCCCAGGATGCAGATCCGCGTTCCCGCCACTCTCGATGGACTCCGCTCGCAGGCCCGGCCCGGGGATGGCGCCCTTGCCGCGAGTGCCTCGACCCTACGCGGCCGGGGTGGCGGGCCACAAGGGGCAGATCCGCGCAGGGCGTGTGCAGGAATGGGGAAGTCGCTTGCCGGCCGTCACTTCCACCACGGCAGCGGCCACCTGCAAGCTGGTGAGCCTCGTGCGGTACTCGCGCGGCGAAGGAAAAGCTGCGAGCCGGCTCGTTATTGCCGCTCTCTTGCCGGTAGAGCGGTGGTAGCGTGGCACGAGTCGGGGAGGGGCCGCGCAGTCGTTGCTGCGGAGCGGTGCGGCGCGTTGCGCCGCGAGCAGAGGGGTGATGGTGATGCGAGCCCGGGTACCGAGCGTGCGCGCGGGAGCGCGTGGGTGGTTGGGTGTTCTCCTCTTCCTGGCCGTGCTGCTGGGGTCCGGCCAACCCGCCGGCGCCCAGACGCCCCTGTTCAGCTTCGTGCAGATCAGCGACTCGCAGCCGAACGACGAGGCCGACTGGACGGCCTTCCAGCGCGTCCTCGACGCGATCGTCGCATCCGGCTCCGCGGGGGCCCTGATCCCGCAGCCGATCGACTTCGTGCTGGTTGCGGGCGACCTCGTCTCGCACGGGGGGGATCAGTCGGAATGGATCCGCTGGCTCGACACTGTCGACGCGAGCCTCACCGCCAACGCGATTCCCTATCGCGCGGTGCCGGGCAACCACGACGAGCAGGGCTCCGGCGCGCCGTTCGGCTTCTACGAGTTCTTCATCGGCGACTCGGACGTCTGGGACACCGACAGCGGAAGCGTGGTCGGCCAGAACGGGCCGAGCGTGTACACCGGCTGGAAGGGCCTGCGGATCATCGGCTTCAACAACTCGAACGGAGCCGACAACCAGATCAGCGCCGCGGACCTGGCCCTCATCTCGGCCAAGGTTGCGGCGGCGGCCACGGCGGGCGAGAACCCCTTCCTGCTCGCCCATCATCCGCACGACGACAACGGCCTGATCCCGCTGGCGAGCGTGCTCGAGAACACGGCCCTCTGCTGCTACGCACACGGCCACAGCGGGAGCCCCGGCGCCAAGCTCGGTCTCGACGGGATCGCGAACCCCTATCCGTGGAGGCTCAACACCAACTCCACCTTCGAGGAGCAGGCGATCCTGTATTACGAGGCCTTCGCCAACGAGCTTCGGGTCTACGTGATCGAGCTCGTCACGAACCCGACCGCGCTGCCGACGCCGAAGACGATTCCCCTCGCGTTCGCGCTGCGACCGGTGGTGCTGAACCCGCCGGTGGCCGATTTCAGCGCGACGCCGGTCTCCGGGGTGGCACCGCTCGCGGTGGCCTTCACCGATACCTCGACCCAGAGCCCGACCTCCTGGCTCTGGACCTTCGGCGACGGCGCGACCTCGACCCAGCAGAACCCTAGCCACAGCTACGCGGCAGCCGGGGTCTACGACGTGAGCCTCCGGGCCACGAACGCGGCGGGCTCGAACACGAAGCTGCGCAGCGGCTACCTGAGCGTGGCGCCGCCGCCGCCCACGCAGACCTTCCTCCCGACCGCGGACGCCTACGTGAAGTCGTCGAGCGCGACCAGCAACTACGGGACGAGTTCCGAGATCCGGGTCAAGAACAGCTCGTCGATCTACCAGAGCTACCTGCGCTTCAATGTGAGCTCGCTCTCGGGCCCCTGGGTGATCTCGGCCAAGCTG
>CAYPSI010000047.1:0-3157 GCA_964413375.1 uncultured Spirochaetales bacterium
CCGGCCGAGGTGGCGGGTGACGCCGAGCGCCTCGCGCGCTTCAAGCGGGAAGCGCAGGTCCTCGCCTCCCTCAACCACCCGAATATCGCCGCCATCCACGGCCTCGAGGAAGCGGACGGCAAGCCCTTCCTCGTGCTCGAACTGGTGGAAGGCGAGGATCTGGCCCAGCGGCTGAAGCGTGGAGCGATCCCTCTCGACGAAGCGATCGCGACTGCCAGGCAGATCGCCGAAGCGCTCGAGGAAGCGCACGAGAAGGGGATCGTTCACCGTGACCTGAAGCCGGCGAACCTCAAGTTGACGCCCGAGGGCAAGGTCAAGGTGCTCGACTTCGGCCTGGCCAAGGCCTGGACGGGGGAGACGCCGAGCGGGTCGCCCGCGGATCTCTCGCAGTCGCCGACGCTCGCTCGCACGGGCACCGAGGCGGGCATGATCCTCGGCACAGTGGCCTACATGAGCCCCGAGCAGGCACGGGGCAAGGCCGTCGACAGGCGCGCGGACATCTGGGCCTTCGGCGTCGTGCTCTTCGAGATGCTGACGGGCCGGAAGCTCTTCAGGGGTGAGACGGTCAGCGACACGCTTGCCGCGGTGCTCAAGACCGAGCCGGACTGGAAGCGCTTGCCCGTGGGGACGCCGCCCTCCGTCCAACGACTTCTTCAACGCTGCCTGGATCGCGACGTGAAGCAGCGCCTTCAGGCGATCGGCGAGGCGCGCATCGCGCTCGAGGCGGGCCCATCGGCGGATGCGGCGTCTGAGGCGACACCTGGACCGAGCTCGTTGTCCAGATCCATACCGTGGACCGCCGCACTCCTCATGGGGCTCGCGGCGGGCTGGGTGCTGCTCTCGAAGGGCGCCATCGATCCCGCCGCTCACCCGGTGATGCGCTTCGACGTCGCATTTCCTTCCGACATCGAGCCCCTGCCGATGCTGGAAAACGGGTTCGCACTGTCGCCCGACGGCCAGCTCGTCGCCATGATCGGCGTGAGGAACGGAGCGCGCGCGTTGTTCGTGCGCCGGCTCGACAGCGCGGAAACGACCGTCATCACCGCGCAGAACCCCACCGGTGTCGCGTTTTCGCCGGACAGCAAGAGCGTCGTGATCGTCGGGACCGACCTCGTGTGCGTGTCTCTCGTCGACGGGCAGCGGACGGTGATCGTCTCGAACCCGGATCTGAACGCGGGTGTGGCCTGGACGCCCGCCGGGGTCGTGTTCCCGCGCAACGGCGGGCTGTGGATGGGACCGCTGCAAGGAGGCAAGCCACGGGCCCTGACCACGCTCGACGCCGCTCGCCACGAAGTCCTGCATGTGGGGCCGACGACTCTACCTGGCGGCCGAACGGTGCTCTTCTCGAGCCTCACGACGGATCCCGGAACCGAGCGTATCGAGGCGATTTCGATCGAGGGCGGGGAGCGAAGCGTGGTCGTCGAGCGGGCCACGGCGCCCGTCTGGTCGCCCACCGGCCACCTGCTCCTCGCGCGCGACGGAGCGCTGCTCGCAGCCGCTTTCGATGCCCAAGCAAACAAGGTGCTGGGTTCGGCGACGCCGATCCTTCCAGCGGGCCTGGTCGGGACATTTCAGAGCGGCAACATGGCCTTCGCGGTCGCCTCGAACGGCACGCTGCTCTTCCTGCCGCGCGACTTCGCGACCCAGCGCGTCGTCTCGGTGGCGCGCGACGGCCCCTCATCGGTCCTCGATCTGCCGCGCGGCCAGTACGCCAACCCGCGGGTCTCGCCGGACGGCCGGGAGCTGGTCGTCGCCAGCAGCAACAGCAGCCTCGAAACGCTCAACCTCGAACGCGGTTCGCGAGGCCGGCTGACCGCGGCGGCGGGAGGCACCGCCTTTCCTGCGTGGAACCAGGATGGCAGCCGCGTCGTCTCTCGCCGGTTCAACCGGCCGGCCTGGGTCTCGGCGGACGGCAGCCGGCAGGGTGGACTGCCCGCTGGGCTCGTCAACGACTTCCCAGCGTCTGCCGGGCCGGACCCGGATTCGATCCTCGTCACCCGCATCGGACCCGAAACGGCGGGCGACGTGTTCCTGATGTCGCTCAGCGGCAAGTTCGAGCCCAGGGCGCTCGTCGCCACAAAGGCCTACGAGGGCGGTCCCCAGCTCTCGAGGGATGGACGCTGGCTCGCCTACGTTTCGAACCAATCGGGCACGTCACAGATCTACGTCCGCCCTTATCCGGCCCTCGACCGTCAGTGGCAGATCTCCGACGGCTCAGGCTTCCAGCCGCGATGGAGCGCCAGCGGCCGCGAGATCTACTACCGCGACGGGCAGAGCCTGATGGCGGTTTCGTTCGACGGATCGGGAGCCGAGCCCGTGGTTTCCAAGCCAAAGGCGCTCTTCAAGGACGAATACGACCTGGGCATGGGCCTCACCACTCCCAACTACGACGTGACGCCGGATGGCCGTTTCATCTTGCTGCGCCGGGACGCGCAGGTTGGAAACCTTCGCATCGTCCTGAATTGGACCGAAGAGCTGAAGCAGATCCTCGCGAAAGGGGGCTCACAGTGAATGGCCTGATGCAGGAGCTTCCCCTCAACATCCCGATGCTCGTGCGCCACGCGGCGCGCATGCACCCGCGCAAGACCGTGGCCACGAAGACGGCCGACGGCGTGCGCGTGACCGGCTTCGCCGAGCTACTCGAGCGGGCGCGGCGGCTGGCGGCGGCGCTGCGCGCGCTCGGCGTCGGCCCCGACGACCGGGTCGCGACCTTCTGCTGGAACCACCAGGCGCACCTCGAGGCCTACATCGCCGTGCCGTGCATGGGCAGCATCCTGCACACGCTCAACATCCGGCTCTTCGACTCCGATCTCGCCTACATCGTCGAGCACGCCGGCGACAGTGTCGTGATCGTAGACAAGAGCCTGCTGCCGGTCTGGCAGAAGGTGGCGGCGCGCGTCGGCTGCGTGCGCCGGACGATCGTGGTGGACGACGCGCCCGGCCCGCAGCCTGTGCGGACGCTCGATTACGAGACGCTGCTGGCGCAGGCCGAGCCGTTGCCCGAGTTTCCGGACGCCCCCGAGGGCCAGGCCGCGGCGATGTGCTACACCTCCGGCACCACCGGCTCGCCCAAGGGCGTCGTCTACAGCCACCGCTCCAACGTGCTGCATTCCTACGCGGCCCTGATGGCCGACGGGATCGGCCTCTGCGAGACGGA
>CAYPSI010000048.1:0-10019 GCA_964413375.1 uncultured Spirochaetales bacterium
GATGTCGGCTCGTCACATCCTGGGGCTGAAGCAGGTCCCAAGGGTCCGGCTGTTCGCCGGTTAAAGTGGCACGCGAGCTGGGTTTAGAACGTCGTGAGACAGTTCGGTCCCTATCTGCCGTGGGCGTAGGAGATTTGAGGGAAGCTGTCCCTAGTACGAGAGGACCGGGACGGACGCACCTATGGTGTACCGGTTGTCGCGCCAGCGGCACCGCCGGGTAGCTAAGTGCGGAGGGGATAACCGCTGAAAGCATCTAAGTGGGAAGCCCCCCCCAAGATGAGATCTCCCTGGGACTTCGGTCCCCTGAAGGGCCGTCCAAGACTAGGACGTTGATAGGCCGGAGGTGGAAGCGCAGCGATGCGTGTAGCTGACCGGTACTAATCGCCCGTGAGGCTTGACCACTCGCGCGCGAGGCGCGGCGGCCATGGACCCGGAAAGATCTTCGGTTGCTTGAGACCGTCGGAGTCGTCCCCGAATCGTCACGATCCGGGAGCGATTGCGAAACGCGAATACGAAAGGTTTATCCCACCGCCCATAGAGCAGGGGCCACACCCGTTCCCATTCCGAACACGGAAGTTAAGTCCTGCTTCGGCGATGGTACTGCCGGGTTTCCCGGTGGGAGAGTAGCGCGGCGGTGGGACCTCTTCGGCGGCGCCGGACCTCAGGGTTCGGCGCCGTTCGCGTTTGCGGGGCCCGCTTGCGGCGGACCCCTTCCCTGATCCCGGCGCACGAGATTGCTCGCGATCTGGTGGATCGCGTGGATGTCGGCGTAGTCGGGGTCGATCTCGACCAGGAGCGCCGCCACCTCGAGTGCCTCGGCGGGGCGGCCGAACAGCAGCAGATCGTCGGCCAGGCGCCGGCGGGCCTCGCGATGCTCGGGGTGCAGCGCGAGGAGCTCGCGGTCGACGACGATGCCGTCGCGGAAGGCTCCGATGCGCCAGAAGAGGTCGCCGAGGCGGTCGAGTGCGGCCGTCCGTTCCGCTGGCTCAGGAGCCTGCGCGGAGGCCTCTAGCGCGTCGAAATCCGCCGGGAGCAGGCCCTGGCGGCGAGACCATGCCGGGCGGCGGCGGATCAGCTCGGAGGCATCGATTCCCCGAAGCGGATCGAAGGCAAGCCGGCGCTCCGCATAGTAGGCCCGCACACGCAGCAGGTTCTCCTCGCTCCCCGCGACGCGATGCAGGTAGATCCCACAGTGCTCGCTCGCGAAGATCGGGATCCACGACGGGAAGCGGCGCAGGTGGGCGATCCAGCTCGCATCGGCATAGCGTTCGGGCGGAAAGTTCAGGCCGACGAAGACGTCGACGTCCCATTTTCCGAGGAGCTCCCGCATCGCCTCGGGAACGCCTCGCTGGCTGGCCCTCCGGATCTGCAGATAGTCCTGCAGCACCTCGCTCGGCACGTGGTCGAGTCGACCATCGATGAAGGTGCGCAGCTGTGGGGCGAGCCAGTAACCGAGGAAGCCTCCGATGTTGAAGGGGTGGAAGAGCTTCCCTCGCAGCCCTGCGTCGCGCAGGAAGCGCGTTCCGGCGCCGCAATAGCGTTCGTCGAGCCAGGGGCTTTCCCAGTAGGCGCCGCGTTCGATCGCCACCTCGGCGACGAAGGCTTCGAAGCGGATCGCGTTCGGGAAGGCGAGCGCCAGCGCGGCGCATAGCGCCGTCGCGGCCCATGCGGCGGGGCGATGCAGCCCGGGTCGCTCTGCCTCGAGGCGGCGCTGCCAGCGCAGCAGATAGAGCAGCGGAAAGACCACGAGCCACAGGAAGCGCGCCGCGACGAGCATCGCCACGAGCCCCGCCGCCGCGAGCCCGAGGTGGACGGCATCGAGATCGTGGAGCGCGGCCGCCGTGCGTTCGCGGGCCAGGCGTACGAAGCCCTGCGCCGCCACCGCAGCCAGGGCCACGAGGATCGCGTGGGTGGCGAGCCAGGCGAGCGGCGTGATGGCGAGGTTGTGTCGCGGCGGAGCCAGCGGATCGAAGTGCAGGAAATCGTCGAGCAGCAGCCAGATGTCCCCGGAGGCGGACTCGACGAAGAAGGTCGCGTGCTGCGCCAGGCCTCGCGGGTTGGCGAGTGTGACGAGCAGTCCGAGGCCGAGGGCGACTGCGAGCGCGCGTGCAAAGCCTCTCGGCCCGAGAGCGGCCCGCTCGCCCGCTGGGAGAAGCCGGCGCAGGAGCGCCTCGAGGGCCGTGCCGAGGAGAGCCGCGAGCATCAGCGCGAGGCCGACCGCGAAGAGCGGATGTACGTTCGCCCAGACCAGCAGCAGTCCCAGCGCCGCCGTCGTCGCGCGAGCGCCTGGGGCGCGATCCCGGCAGAGCAGCAAGGCGGCGAGCGCGAAGGTGGCCGGGATGCTGAATAGATCGGGACGCAGCTGGAAGAGTCGGTACCACGAGAGGCAGGCGAAGACTGCCGTCGCGAGTGCGGCAGCTGCGAGCGATGGCGCGGCGCGCCGGAAGAGCGCGAAGGCCAGGCCCAGGATCGCCGCCACCGTCGCAGCGTGGAGCGCGCGCAGGCCAGGAAAGCCGAAGATCGAGTGCCATGCGTGCGCGGCGACCTGGAAGAGCCACTCCTGCGGCAGCGTGCGCTGTTCGCCGACGGTGTGGAACATCGGCTCGGCGAGGGGCCAGGGGCCTTCGCGCGCATACGCCGCGCCGAGTGCGAGATGCCACCACAAGTCGTCCGTTGCGACGGGCCGCCCGGCCAGCCAGATCACGATCGCTGCCATCGGAAGCAAAAAGCTCGCCGCGAGCAGGCCCGGGAGATCGCGTCTCACTCGTCGGAGAGCCAACGCAGCGGAACTCCGTCGCGGATGACGAGCACCTCGGGGCCGTCGCTGTAGAGGGGAATCCGGTGGGCGAGCCAGCGGTTGGGCTTCACACGGTCGAACCAGACGGACAGCTTCGGCAGGAAGCCCGGGGCAATCAGCGAGAGCACCGGGCCCAGCTCCGGCCCGTAGCGGACCTCGACGATCTCCGACGGGGAATCGCGGCCCTTCGCCGGAGCTCGGGTTGCCTGAAAATCGACCAGGCGTGGGCCCCCGCTGCAGAGGAAGAGCTGGAAGTCGATCCGCTCCACGCTCCCGCGCACGAGCGGGAGGAAGAAGAGATTCATCGGGACGTTCGCGACCCTGTCCGGGTCGGGGAGCTCGAGAGTGCGCGGCGGACTCGCGCTGTCTTGTGGAGTGCACGATCCGAGACGCTCGCGGTGGTCGATGCGCAGCAGGCCGCGAGGCGTCCCATCACGATTGAAGGTGCGGGATTCCTGGAGGACGAGCCGGAGCCAGCGTCCGCCTGCCTCGGGCGCGAGCTCCGCCATCGCGACCGTGCGAGCGCCGTCCTGGATCCCGCTCTCCGAGAAGATGCGGACATTTCCGTCGTCTAGCCGCTCGATCACGAGGTATGCGGAGCCGACCCGCTCGCGGTGGGTATCGTAGGTCGCGGCGGGAATCGCGCCGAAACGCGCGGGGAGCTCCATGCGAAGCGCGGACTCGGCGTGGAGAGGCTTCGCGGCGAGGAGAAGGGCGGCGGCGGCGCCCGCGATCGCGCGGGAGGAGCGGCAGGGCATTTCGGCAATCTAGCCCGGCTTGCCGATCGGGGCGCGCCTGCCGCGCGGTGCGAGCAAACGTGGCTGCTACCGTAGCTCCCCGTGATCCAGGCAGAGGCGGATTCCGCGCGGCGGAGCCGGGTGGGGCGCACAGTCGTCGTGATCCCCTGCTACGACGAAGGCGCGCGTCTGCCCTCGGCTCGCTTCAGGGACTTCTTGCTCGCCCATCCCGAGATCGCCTTCGTCTTCGTCGACGACGGGAGCCGCGACGACACGCTCGCGCAGCTGCGATCGCTCGAGCGTGTCGCGCCCGAGCGGGTCTGCGTACTGGCGCTTTCCGAGAACGTCGGCAAGGCCGAGGCCGTGCGTCGGGGCATGCTGCGCGCGCTCGAGGGCGGGGCCGACTACGTCGGATACTGGGATGCGGACCTCGCGACGCCGCTATCCGCCGTTCGCGACTTCGTCGATCTCCTCGACGCGCGGCCAGAGCTCGAGATCGCGATCGGGTCCCGCGTGGTGCTGCTCGGGCGTCGCATCGAGCGTCGCGCGCTGCGCCACTACCTGGGCCGCGTTGCTGCCACCGCCATCGCACTCACGTTGGGCCTGCGCGTCTACGACACGCAATGCGGGGCGAAACTGTTCCGCGCGGGCGCCGTGACGCGCGAGATCTTCCGCGACCCCTTCGTCGCGCGCTGGGCCTTCGACGTCGAGATCCTGGCGCGTCTGATCCGATTGCGGCTCGCGGGCGCTCTCCCGCCGGCCGAGTCGGTGGTCTGCGAGCTGCCGCTCTCGGAGTGGATCGACGTCGCGGGTACGAAAGTGGGAGTTCTCGACTATCTGCGGGCCGCTGTGGACCTGGTGCGAATCTGGCGACGCTACCTGGTCTGAGCGAGGGCGTCCGACCGATCGCATCCACTCGCCGGCGGTCGGCCAGGGCGGTGCGCCACGACGGCGAGGCTCAGGCCGAAGGGCAGGCGGATCCACGGCAACAGGAGGCTCCCACTGCTCGTGATCCACGCGAGGAGTGAGTTGAGCAGCGCCGGGACCCGGACGTAGCCGCTCTCGCGCTGCGCCGACCCGTGCCGAACCCAACGCTCGTAGAGACGGACGACCACTGCCGCGGGAAGGATCGAGGCCATCACGTAGGAGCAGAAGTCGATCTCGAAGCCTGCGCGCTCGAGCGTGGCGACGAGCTGGCGGCGCCGGTAGCGCCGCATGTGGCCGAGCGCCTCGTCGTGGCCGCTCCACAGGCATGGATAGGCGGGCACCGTTGCGACGAAGAGGCCTCCGGGGCGGAGCGCCGCCCGCATCTCCCGAGCCGCCGCGAGGTCGTCCTCGAGGTGCTCGAGCACGTCGAGCGCGACCACGAGATCGAAGGCGCCCGCGCGGGCGGGAAGCCGCGCGGCACTCGCCTGCGCGACGGGGATGCCGCGCTTGCCGGCGACCTCGAGGGCGCGCCGCCCGATGTCCATCCCGACGACCGCACCAAAGCGGCCGAGGCGGAGCGTGGTGGCTCCTGTTCCGCAGCCGACGTCGAGAATGCGCGCCGAGGGAGGGGCATAGAGCTCGAGGAGGCGCTGCACGATCGCCCGGCGGCCGCGGTGCCACCAGTACCACTCCTCGAAGTGGGCCAGCCGTTCGTGTTCCCGGGCCTCCATGGGGGCGCCCATGGTACGCGACCCGGCAGGCCGGGGCGCGCCGGCCTGCCGCTATACTGCGGCGCGATGCGGCCGGGGCCGGTTCGAAGCTGGGCAGGGTCGGCCCTCGTATTCGCCACCGGCCTCCTGGTCCTGCTTCCGACACACGATCGCAGCGTCGTGGCGATCGACGAGGGGCAGCTCGCCGCGATCGCCGACCGGATCGCGCGGGGCCAGATCCTCTATCGCGACGTCTACACGGGGATCTTTCCGGGCGTCTATCACGTGGCCGCCTGGCTCATGGCGGTCTTCGGCGAGGATCTCGTGGTGCTGCGGCGGGCGCAGCTCGTCGCCAACGCGATGACCGCTCTGTGCCTGTGGCGCGTCGCGCTGCGGGTGGCCCGGCCGGCGTGGGCGGTCTTCGCTCCCGCGCTCTACCTCGCGGTCGTGCTCTTCGACTTCCCCGGCCTCTCGATGTTCAACTACTCGCCGCTCTCGATGCTCTTCGCGCTCGGGGCACTGCTGGCGCTGCTGCGCACCCTCGAGCAGGGTCGCGGCGTGGACGCGGTGGCGTCGGGCCTGTGTCTCGGGGCCAGCACCCTCGTGAAGCAGAACTTCGGCGTCCTGGCCTCGCTGGCGGTGCTGACCGGCCTGTGGCTGGGGCGTCGCCGTCCCGAGCCCTCGGGAAGCCGGACCTTGCGCGCAGGGATCCCCTTCCTCGTCGGCGCCGCGGCCCTCGTCCTCCCGGCACTGCTCGCCTTCGCCTCGGCCGGGGCGCTGCCGGCGCTGCTGGATGCGACCCTCGTTTCGATCGGCAGCTCACAGCTCGACGCCTTCCGGGATCCCCTGCCGCCGATCTTCGGGACCCATCCGGACGACGCGCGCTTCGTCTTCCTGTACACGCCGGCGGCGCTCTTCAACTACCTCGTTCGGGGCGAGGAGCTCCTCGGGATCGGAATCTCGCCGGGCGTGCGCAGCGTCGCGATCCGCATCGCCTACGGCGCTGCGCTCGGGACACTCGTCGTCGGTGCTGGAATGGCGCTCGTCGCATCGCGCGGCGATGGGGCGGTGGAGCGCGGCGCCTTGAGCGCGGTGGTGTGCTTCGGGTGCCTGCTCTTTCTCGGGCTCTTCCCATCCGCGATCTGGTCGCACCTGGCCTTCGTGGCCGCTCCGGTACTCCTCGTGCTCGTCGCCGTGCTCGACGCGGCGGATCGCGCGCTGTCGGGTCGGAGCGCCGCCGCGGTCTGGCTCTGGCGCGCCGTGTGGTCCGTGGTCGCGCTCGCCGCGGGCGTCGCGACCGCGAAGATATCGGTGGATGTGCGGCGCTGGTACGCCGAGCCTCTCGGCATTGCTCGCGGAAGCCTGCGGGTGGCCCCGGAGCAGCGCGCTCTTCTGCGCGCTGCGACCCGCTTCCTCGAGGACTGCGCGCGTCCGGGTGAGCCCATCTTCGCCGCGCCGGACCTGCCGATCCTGTACTTCCTCGCGGCGCGACCGAACCCCACGCGTTTCGACCTCATGATCCCGGGCAACGTCAGCGGCGGCGAGATCGTCGCCGTGCTCGAGCAAAGCGGTACCCGCTGTGTCGTCTACAATCCGCGGATGTACCTGCAGTTCCGACCCTTCGCAGCGCTCTTTCCCGAGGTCGACGCGCATCTCGAGACGAGCTTCCGGCGCGCCGCGCTGCTGTCCGCCGGGGAGACCGAGTGGCACGGACTGGTGCGGCGGGAAGAGGCGCCGTGAGGTTCTCGCGTCGCGGCGCCGCAGCGGCTGCCGCGAGCGCGTTCGCCGTGCTCTTCGGGTGGAGCCTCTGCCGGCGCGGGATCATCCTCTCGGACGAGGGGTTCCTGCTGCTTCAGTCACTCGAAATGGGGCAGGGCAAGGTACCCTATCGCGACCTGGATTCCTTCGTCGCGCCGGGGGTCTGGTTCCTGCTCGCCGCGCTCTTCCGCGTGGTCGAGCCGAGCGTGCTCGCGTCCCGCGTGCTCGCACTCGTGTGCTGGTGCGCGTCGCTCGCGCTCGTCGTGCGGATCGTGGGTCGGCTGGCGAGCCCCTTGGCCGCGTGGGGAGCCTTCGCCGCCTTCCTGGTCATGAGCGTCTGGGCCTTTCCGGCATGGACCTGGTCCTTCTACTCGCCCTGGTCGATGTGCTTCGGACTCCTCGCGCTCGAGCGGGTGCTCGCCTGGCGCTCGGTGCGCGCTGCACGCGATCTCGTCTGGGTGGGTCTCGCGCTGGGTCTCGCGCTCGTCTTCAAGCAGAACTACGGAGCGTTCGCCGCTCTGGGCTGCGCGCTGGGAATCGCGTCCGCGCTCCTCGAGCCGAGGCAGCCCTTCGCTGTCTGGTTTCGAAAGGGGCTCTGCGCACTCGCGCCGCTCGCGACCGGCGTAGCTCTCGTGGCGGTGCCGACCCTGCTCTACTTCGGGTACCACGAGGCCCTGGGCCACGCCTTCGAGGCCCTCGTGGTGCACCCCTTCCGGGGCTTCCTCGGCACCCACGACATCGCCTACCTCGGCCTCGGGGAGATCTGGACGCGCGAGCAGTTCTCGGGGATCGGCCGCTTCACCTACGGCGCCCAGGGGCTCAGCGAGACCGCGCTTCGCTTCGACTGGCCCGACTGGTGGGTGCGTTGCGTCGAGATCCTGCACGTCCTGCTCTACTGGATACCGCCGCTCCTCTTCGGAACGGCTGCCTGGCTCGCGCTCGGACCGGCCTTGCGGGGGCGCCCTCCGGACGGAGCCCTCCTGGCCCTGCTCGCCTTCGCCGGGTTCGTCTATCTCGGTGTCTTTCCGCGCGCGGACTTCAACCACCTGGTAAACGTGTATCAACCGATCGTCGCGCTCGGAGCCGTCGTCTCCGGGCGCCTGCTCGCCCGGCGCGCGGGGCCGGGTCACGGGTATCGCTGGGCGCTCGTCGCGTCGGGGGGCGCGCTACTCGGCGCGTACACGATCGTCGCCGGCTACTGGGCCGTCGACCTGCTGCGCAGTCACGACACCGCCATCGCGGCGCCGCGGGGCGGGGTCCTGGTGAGCCGGGCGGAACAGGAGATGCTGGCCTTCGAAGTGGCTGCGATCCGGGCCGGTACACGCGACGGGGAGCCGGTGCTCACGCTCCCGGGCCTCGCGATGCTGAACTTCCTCGCGGACCGCCCGGCGCCGAGCCGCTACTACAACCTCTACGCCGTGCACGTCGCTCACGACCAGGGCGCTGGCGTGGTGGAGGGAGCCGAGGTCGCGGACGTGCAGCTCGCGGTGGCCGACTACGACGACTTCTTCTCCGAGCGCAACCGCTTGCGCGACTACGCCCCGCTACTGACGGACTATCTGCGCCGGAATTTCGCACCGGCCTTCTCGGTCGCGATCGACGAGCATCTCTTCCTGCGCCGCCGGGTGTCGCCGCTGCCGGCGCGGGAGACTCTCGACGCGCTCGCGGATTGCGACATCGACGCCGGCAAGGGGGAGCGGCGCACGCTCCGGCACCATCTTCTCTTCGACATCCTCTACCACGGGTTCGAGCTGGATCCTGGCGCGGCCAGCGAGGAAGTATCGACGCGGTGTCGCATCGAGCTGCCGGGGCCATCCGAAATCCGTTTCCGCGTGGGCACCCGGCAGCCAGCGGAAGTCCGAGCGGGGAGCGAACTCGTCGCAGAGCTCTGGGCGCAGCGCCCAGGCCACGCCGACGAGCGGCTCTACCGTGAGACCCTGACGCTCGCGCCGGTCGGCGGCTGGAGCTCGCCGCCGGCGCTCGAGCGCAGCGTCGACCTCTCGCGCTTTGCGGGGGAGGAGACGTGGCTCGTCTTCCGAAGTCGCTTCCGCGGCGAGGTCCGCATGAACGCGCTCGATTTCACCGGCTTCGCGATGGTCTGGCAGGACCCGCGCATCGAGCTTCGGGCGGCCTCCCGCTAGCAGCGCGCGGTGCTATATCTGCGCCGCGGGGGGCGGGATCCCCTGCGGGCCCCGGCGCTGCGATCGGTCTCCGCAGGCGCATGGCCCTCGTCGAGGGAGGCGCAGGCTCGACCTGGACCCCAGGCTCTACGCACAGCTGCGGGAGATCGAGCGCACGCACTGGTGGTTCCGGGGGCGGCGGCAGATCCTGCAAGCGGCCCTCGATCGGCTGGCCATCCGGGCGTGCGCGATTCTCGACGTGGGCTGCGGCGCCGGTGCCAACCTCGAGCTTCTCGCCGAGCGCTTTCCCGCTGCCGCGTTGCAGGGTGTCGACGTCGAGCTCGAGCCCCTGCGCTTCTGTCGTGCGGACCGGCGCCTTCCGGTCAGCCAGGCCGACGCGGCATGCCTGCCCTTTGCGGGTGCGAGCTTCGATCTCGTCACCGCGCTCGATGCGCTCGAGCATTTTGTTGATGATGCGACCGCGTTGTGCGAGCTCCACCGCGTTTGCCGCCCGGGAGGCGCGCTCGTCGTCACGGTCCCGGCCTTCGGCTGGCTGTGGGGAAGCGTCGACGATCTGGGGCACCACCGGCGTCGCTACCGACGCGCCGAGCTCGTCGCGCGAGTCGAGGCGGCCGGCTTCGACGTGGTGCTCGACCGCTATTTCAACTTCTGGCTCTTCCCCGGCGTCGCGAGCGTGCGGCTGCTCTCGCGTGTCTGGCGCCGGCTCGCCCCCTTCCGGGGCCGCGTCGGCGAGAGCCGGACTTCGGGGCGCGTGCGCTCGGACTTCGACTGGCTAGCGGGCGGCCCTCTCGCCGCGCTGCTCGAGCGCATCTTCGCGAGCGAGGCGCGACTGCTCGGTCTGCGCATCCCCTTTGGCGTCTCGCTGCTCTTGCTTCCCTTCTCCCACTCCGCGAGGAGCCGGAGCAGCACTTCGGGCGGGTCCTGGAGATCCGCGTCCATCACACAGGCG
>CAYPSI010000049.1:0-34013 GCA_964413375.1 uncultured Spirochaetales bacterium
TTCGTCGGCCTCGCAAACTACGCGGGGCGCGGAGGCGTGCCCGGGCGCGGACCCGAGCACAGCGCCGTCGCGCGCTTCGACGCTTCCTGGCGTCCGCTCGCGAGCCTGGGCTTCCCGGAGGCCGTGGTGCGGCGCTTCGGAACGCGCAGCAACTCGGGGGGCGCCTTCGGGCCGGGGGGCCTGCTCTTCGCGACCGGACACGACGCCCCGGAGCTCTACCTGCTGCGCATCCCCGCTGCCGGTGCGGAGCTCGAGCTCGTCGAGATCCTGCCGGCCTCCGCGTCCGGTCAGGGCATCGCGTGGGACCCGGCCGAGCCGGGCCTGCTGTGGACGATCCGCCGCGACGCGCGCGAGGTCGTTGCGTCGCGGCTCCACTGAGGCACGCCTGCACGGCCCCGGGATCAACCGGGCCCCAGCACCTCGCGCGAGCCGAGCTCGAAGAAGACCTGCGCCCGGCGCTTCACGCTCCGCCATCCCACGGGCGTGCGGCGCAGCTCGTCTGCGTACTCCCCGGCCATCTCGTAGCTCTTGCCCGCCGCCCGCCCCACACCGACGTGCGATGCGCGAACGTACACGCGGCTCGTCGCGCGATCGCCGTCCAGATCGACGCGATAGTTCCCCAGCAGGTGCTGGCTCGGCCCGCAGCCGTCGAGATAGCTGCGCATCGTCGCCACCGCCTCCGGCAGGCTGTGTGCGCTCCACTCGCCGAAGTCGAAGTCGACGTCGGGTGCGAAGACCTCTTCGAGGAGCTCCCAGCGGCGCTGGTCGAGCGCCTCGGCATAGCGGTCGAGCACGGCGACGATCTCGATCCGGTCCTTCGTTTCGCGTTCCATGCCCGCCTCCTATCCGCTGCGCGGCGGGCCGAAGGCTCCCTTCCCCGCGAGCTCCGCGATGCGCTTCTCGTCGAATCCGAGCCACTGCTCGAGCACCACCGCGGTGTCCTCGCCGAGCGCCGGCGGCGCGCTGGTATCGTCCGTGCGCTCCCCGTCCACGACGAAGGCCGAGCGCGCCACGCGATGGCCACCCGCGATCCCCGCCGCGCGAGTGTGCAGCAGCTGCGGATGGACGAGCGCCTCGTCGATCGTCTGCACCGCTCCGGCGGGGAGCCCGGCGGCCGCGAGCCGCACGAGCCACTCGGCGCGCGTGCGCCCCGCGAACGCGCGGCGGGCAGCGGCGACGAAGTCCTCGGCGTTCGCGACGCGCGCCTCCCAGGTTGCGAAGCGCGGATCGCTGGCCAGCCCCGCCGTTGCGGGCTCGGCGTCCAGGACCTCGAGCAGGCGATCGCGGAAGTGCAGCGTGGTCTGCACGATGAAGCGCGCTCCGTCGGAGCCCGACGCCAGGATCGTCGCTGGAGAGCGAAGCGTTCCGGTCCGGTCCGAGACCAGCAGCCACTGGAGCAGCGTCTCGACCAGGGAGAGCTCGAGATGGCAGCCGAAGCCGCTGCGCTCCCGCGCGAAGAGTGCCGCCAGGATCGCCTGTGCAGCAGCGGCCCCGCCGGAGATGTCCGCGACGGTGAGCGGGATCGGACCCTCCGCCATGCCGAGGGCCGCCGGGTAGTCGAAGGCGCCGGCGAAGGCCTGCACGGCGGCGTCGAGCGCCGGTGCGTCGGCGGCAGGCCCGTCGGGACCGAAGCCGGTGATCGAGCAGGTGATCAGCTGCGGGTTCTCCTTCCGGAGTCGATCGTGGGCGAGGCCCAGCCGCTCCATCACGCCCGGGCGATAGTTCTCGACGAGCACGTCGGCAACGGACGCGAGCGCGCGCAGCGACTCGCAGCCCGCCGCGCTCTTGAGATCGAGCACGGCGCTGCGCCGACCGCGGTGCAGCTGCCACCAGAAGGGGAGGAAGGGCTGCCCGGGTCGCATCCCGAGGCCGGCGCGGGTCGGGTCGCCCGACGGAGGCTCGACCTTCACGACCTCGGCGCCCAGCTGCAGGAGCGTCCGCGTCGCGATCGGCCCGGAGAGAAAGGTCGTGAGATCGAGGACGCGGACGCCCTCGAGCAGCGCGGGATGCATGGCTCGGATCCTCCTGCCCTCACCGGGTCGTCCGGCTCGCCATGCTTCGCCACGCAACGCAGTGGACGAGCAGCACGGCGAAGAGGCCCGTACTCAAGATGGCGCTATTCACGAACGCGCGCGAGTCCGTCGCGAGCAGCGCCGCGTAGCCCGACGCCGACCAGATGAGCAGGGCCGTCCAGCTGAGCGTGTAGGCAGGGGCTTGCGTCTCCTCGGGTCCCACGAGGAGGAGCAGGACGAGCACCGAGAAGTAGTAGTGCACGGGCGTGAGCACGCTCAGGGCTACCGCGAGCGCCGTCGTCGCGAAGAGCAGGGGGCCGACCCGACGCGCGAGCGAGAGAAGCGCGAGGGCGAGGATCGCCGCGCCAGCCGCGTGGAGCGCGAAACGAGCCCCGAGGCTGTGGACGGCCGCGGCGTAGTCGTAATCGGGCGCCGGGACGAGGAAGTGATCGAGAGTCACGACGCATTTCATGCCGATGCGGTAGAGCGAGAGCATCTGCCCGTGCGACGCGATCTTCGCGAAGAACTCGGGCCACGCGCCGAGTCCGACGAGCGCCGCCGAAGCGGCGAGCCCCGCCGCAAGGGTGGCGACGAATGCGACGATGAGTCCGGGGAGCCAATCCGGCAGGCGCTCCCCGCGCGCGTGCCGAAACATCGCCCACGCGACCAGCGCCGCGGGAAGGATGGCGGGGAAGACCTGGAGCAGCGTCGCAATCCCGAAGGCGACGCCCGCGCTCTTCGCGCGACCGCGCGCGAAGGCGCAGGCCCCTAGCATCGCGAGCGACACGTAGCCGAAACGAAGCACCGCTCCGCCCATCACGTTCCACTGGTTCGGAACCTCCGTGAAGAAGAAGAGCGCCGCCACGAGGCCTGCGCGGACGCCGAAGCTGCGGAACACCGCTGCGAACGAGATCGCGATCAGCAGCGGGTCGATGAGCGCCAGGCCGAGGAGCGTCCCATAGCGCAGCGGCAGCTGCTCGAAGAAGGGGGAGACGAGTGCGGTGAAGAAGGGGGTCTGGTTGTAGCCGTTGTCGGCGAACCAGAGCGCGCGCCTGGGCTGGTCCGGAAGGCGCTGGAAGAAGGCCAGATCCGCGAGGAAGGCCCGGCGTCGCTCGGGAGCGAAGCGCTGCTCGCAATCCGAATCGCGCAGCAGATCGGCGCGGGAGAGTGTCGCCATCGGCTCGCGCAGATCGCTCGCCCGATCGATCCCGCGGAAGCTGCCTGCGGCGCTGGCGTCGAGTGAGAGGATGCACTGGTAGATGCGGAAGTATCCGAGCTCGCGCGCGTACTTCGCGCCGAAATACGCGTGCTGGACGTCCCAGGTCTTCACGAACTGTTGAGGGCTCGCGCTGAGGACGAAGCATGCGAGCGCAGCGACGCCCGCGAGGACGCCGAGACTTGCGTCGAGCCCTCGACCGGAGCGCCGCATCCCGAGGGCGAGGAGCCCCGCGAGCGCCCCGAGCGCCGCCACCACGAGCTGCACCTCGTGAGGATGGATGCGGAACTGCATGGGCTCCCGCGGTGCCGGCGCCGACGGCCGGTCGCGACCATATCACGTGTCGGACCGGGCGCGGCGCGGGCGGGCGGCGGAGCTCAGTCCTTGGGCGGATCCTTCAGGAGTCCGCCGAGGCCGCGTCGCAAGAGGTCGCGCCCGACGTCCTTGATGGAGGCCGGCGGGTCGGCTTCGCCGGTGTCTCCGGGCGGCGCCTCGGCGCCCTCGGCCGTCGCGTCGGGCGCGGCGCGCTTGTCGACGAGGACCCGCTCGACTACGTCGCCGAGCGCCTCGCGGGAGACGGAGTTCGCGACGTAGGCGAGGTCCGGATCGACGTCGATGTCCCCCGGCGTTCCGTCGATCACCACCGGAAGCTCCACCCGGCCCTCGCGAGAGCGCAGGAAGCGGAGCTTCTTCTCCGCGTCGACGACCGCGTCGCTGAGCTCGGGCGAGAAGGCCATCACCGCGGACGAGTCGATGCGCCCCGCGAACAGGAAGCGGCCCTTGCCGACGATGTCGTAGTCGGGCGCGAGGAGGCGCGCGTCGCGAGCGACGAGCTCGCCGCCGGCGATCTCGAGACGCGCCTCGATCCGCTCGAAGGGCGTGTCCTGCGCGCCGAAGACCTGGGGATGGGATTCGAAGAGCCGCCCGAGCTTGCGGCTCGACAGGATCGGCAGCCCGACGAGCGCGCGCAGCGCCTCACCCGCCGGGTTGAAGCCGCGCAGCACGCCGTCGACGACCTGGAGCTCTCCCGTGCCGACCAGCGTCGGCGCGATCGCCTCCCAGCTCGCGCCGGACCCGCGCACGGCGATCTGGGCGCCGAGGGTCCCGCTCGCGAGCGGCGGAGCGGCCGCGTCTTCCGCGGCGAGGAGCCTCTCGACGCTCGCGCCCTGCAAGTCGATGCGGGCATCGAAGGCCGGCGCGTCGGGAGCGCGCAGGTCCGCCGAGCCCGTCGCGTCGAGCTTTGCGTCGTACGAGTCGAGCGAGAGCTTCGAGACCTCGATCCGACCGCGCTCCATGCGCGCGTCGAGCGCGAGATCGGCGTAGTCCACGCCGCGCAGCGACCCGGAGCGCGAGCGCAGGCTCGCCGAGAGCTTCGGCCCCGAGACCGGGAAGGAGAGCTGCGTGTCGAGCTCGAGATCGCGCAGCAGGTCGCTCGCATCGCCGGCGCCGAAGGACGCCAGCCAGACTGCCGCCGAGCTCACGCGCAGCTCGACCCGGGGCTTCGCGAGATCCTCGATGGCGCCCTTCAGCGCAAGTCGCGTCTCGCCCGCTACCAGCTCGCCCTGGTCGATCTCGAGCTTTGCGGCGCGGTGCCGACCCGAGAGCGCGAGCGAGAAGGGCCCGCCGCGCGGCTTCGAGAAGCGATCGCCGAGGCGCAGCTCCGCATCGCGGGCGTCGAAGCGCATGTCGAGCGCGAGGTCCGCAGCGGTACCCTGCGCGCGCAGCGAAAGGCTTCCCCTGCCCGAGCCCGCGAGCCCCTTCGGCATGCTGCCGGCCAAGGGAGCGCTGGCCAGCGCCTTCGCGACGTCGAGCGGCGCGATCTCGATCGCGACGTCGGCGCTGGGTTCATCCGCAAGGTCCACCCGGCCCGTCGCGCGCAGATTCTGCCGCGCCGCCCCGAGCAGCGCGGCCTCCATCTCGAAGCTCACCGGGACACCGGGTGCCACGTCGGACGCGCGAAAATCGAGCTGGGTTGCAAGGGTCTCGACCGGCGGGCGCGAGCGGCGATCGACGAAACGCAGCGTTCCGTCCTCGATGTCGACGAACGCGACGAGCAGTGCGCCCGGAGCGGCGGGCGTCGCGGGCGCCTGCGCCGGCTCTGCGCTCGTGGAGCCGCCCCCGAGGCTCGCGCTCGAGAGACCCTGCGCCGTCCGGATCAGCGTGATCTCGGGCGAGCGGAGCACGACCCGATCCACCTCGATGCGGGCGCGCAGCGCCGGCAGGATCCGGACCCGCAGCTCGAGTGCCGCCGCCCGCAGGAAGGGCTCCTTCGAGAAGGCCGGGTCGTCGGCGATCTCGACGTCCGCGATGCTGATCCCGAGGCCCCCGCGCAGCGAGATCCCGACCTCCCCGAACGAGACCTCGCGTCCGAGCTCGCGCGCGGCCCGCTTCGCGATCGCGTCGCGATTCGCATTCGCCCAGGCTTCGATGTTGAACACGGCGAGACCGAAGCCCGCGCACAACAGCAGCAAGGCGCAGGCGAGCGCAAGCAGGAAGCGGCGCACGGAATCCCCCCGCGCCGGAGCCTAGCGATTCGCCTGGACCGCGGCCGAACTCGTCGTCAGGCCTTCCGCGCCACGCGATCGAAGGACACGACCTCGGCCGTCGGCGTCTCGATCTCCCCCTCGGGAAGCATGAAACGCCAGAACACCATGCCGAAGGGTCGTCCCTCACTATCGAGCCAGTTGGGAACGCCGGGATCGCGATGCGCGATCACGACGCGGAAGGATCCGTCGGCTTCGACGCGCGTCTGCTTGCGATTGAGCGTGACGCGGCGATTCGCGTAGTCGTAGGTCTGCATGTGCCGGTTCCACAGATCGACGTTCGCGCAGCGACAGCGCGGCCAGCGCGCCCGCACGACCAGGGCCTGATCGGGCCCCAGCAGGTAGGGCGCCATCGAATAGGCGGCGTCCGCAGCGGCGAGGCCCAGGTCGCCGGGCTTCACCGGCTTCGGAAACTGGTTCGGCGTCGTGGAGACGAAGTCCGGTTGCTGGCGTTTTCCGGGGGGCGGCATCTCGAGCGTGCGCGTGCGCACGAAGGTCGCTACGCGCCGTAGCCCCGCGGCGACCGATGCGTCGCCCGGGCGCGGCGGCGGCGGACCCGGGTCGATCGCCTCGATCCCGAGCGCGAGATGGCGCGCCGGGTCGGCGGCCGCGCAGCGTTCCTCCTCGAAGTAGTGGCGCGTCGTGATCCGTGTGGCATCGGCCGGGAGCGCGATCCAGTTGCGCGCCTCGGGCGGTCCGCCGAGCGCAATCTCGAAGCTCCCGGAGGGATCCAGATCGAACTGGGTGTCGTTGATCACCCCGGCGGTGCGGCCGCCGAGCGCAGCCGCAGCCGCGCCGGCCTCGACCGTCAGCGAGACGTAGACGGCGCCGTCCATGCGGCCGCGCACGCGATAGCGGTGCTCGCCACTCACCGCCGCGTCGTAGTAGATCGCGTCGGCGTTGTCGCCGGTGAACTTGCGCGTCGGACTCACGATCCGGCGAAAGAAGGGATGCGCGGGATCGTCCTCGAAGTGGCTCACCAACCCGCCCTGGAGCATGTGCATCGCCGCGCGCATGCCGTCGGAGACGTCCTCGGAGCTCTGGATCATCCACTCGGGTCCGAGCCAGCGCTCGTCGACCTCGCGCAGCAGGTCCAGGAGCTCGTGAAAGGCCTTGCGGGTCTCGTTCTGGACGGCCATCGGGGTCCTCCTGCGTCGGAAACGCACGATAGCGCGCCGCCCTTCGGCCCGGGATTGCGGCTGCGTTGCGCAAGGCCTGCCGATGCTCCAGCCGAGCGCTCTTCCTTCCGATCATGCTGATCCGCACTTGCGCCTCGGAGGGTCGCCATGCAGCTCCAATTCCGTTTCCTCGCCACGCTCGCCATCGTGGGCGCGCTCGCGGCGGCCCCGGCGCTCGCCGACCCCGGCAAGGGGAAGGGCAAGGGGAAGGACAAGCACGCGAAGCACCACTCCCACGACGTGCAGGTCGTCGAAGTGATCCACTACCAGGTGAATCACGGCCCGCCGCCGTGGGCCCCCGCGCATGGCTACCGCCGCAAGCACGACCACGGGCGCGCCGTCTACCAGGCGCCCTACGGGATCGCGGTGGGAAGCTGTCACCGCACGCTGATCGGCGCGGCGCTCGGCGGCGCGGCCGGCGGACTGATCGCGTCCGAGGTAGCGGACGGCAAGCACCGCGGACAGGCGATCGCGGGCGGTGCGCTGCTCGGGATCCTGCTCGGCGGCTCGATCGGCAATGCGATCGATCAGCTCGACGAACGTTGCGTCGGCCAGGTGCTCGAGCACGCGGGCTCCGACCAGTCGGTGCGCTGGCGCAACCCCGACAGCGGCGCCGCCTACCAGGTGACGCCCGGCCGCACCTGGCAGGAGGAAGAGCGCTACTGCCGCGAGTACACCACGACGGTGCGGATCGACGGCAAGCCGCAGCAGGCCTGGGGCACCGCCTGCCGTCAGCCGGACGGATCCTGGGAACGCAGCGGCTGAACGCCGAGGCCGATCGAGCCAACGCCGGCCGGGGTTGTCGCCAGACTCGCCGCGCACGGTGACGACCCAGCCCCGACTCGCCATCCGCTCGCTCGCAGCGCTCGTCGTTGTTGCGTCCGCCTTGCTGCTCGGCTGCTCCCACGCGGGCGCCACGCGGAGTGCGGCACCGGCTCTCGCGCAGCCGGCCGGGGCCGACGACGAGCTCCCGCCGCCGCGCTTCCCCGACCCGCTCGAGCCGCTGAACCGCAGCATCTCCGCACTCAACCACGCGGCGATCGTCGTCGTAGCCGACCCGATCGGTCGAGTCTACCGGCTCGTCGTCCCGCGCTGGGTGCGCGAGCGCGTGCGGGGCTACGAGCCGGCCGAGGAGGATTTCGGTCAGGTGTTCGCGACCTGGGGCTGGCGTCCCTCCACCTACCTCGTGCTTCCGATCGCAGGCCCGAGCACGATCCGCGATGCGCTGGGACTGGTTCCCGACAGCCTGCTCGACCCCGCCTTCTATTACTTTCCGGCCGGACCCATCCTCACCTGGAACGAGCAGGTCGATTCGATCGAGGACTACGAGCGCTTCGTCGCCACCAGCTTCGACGCCTACGACGATGCCCACCTGGTATGGACGCTGGCCCGCGATGAGCGCATCGAGGAGCGCTTCGAGCGCGGCGAAGACACCGGGCCGGTGCAGTCGCTCCAGTCCGTGCTGCTCGCGCCCCGGGACCCTGACTTCGCGCAGACCCTGTGCACCGGCCGCGCGCAGATCCCTTCGACCGGTCGGAAGCTCGCGTATTCGTACCGCCTCCAGCGGGTGCC
The DNA here is from genome assembly GCA_964413375.1 of uncultured Spirochaetales bacterium. Lineage (GTDB taxonomy): Bacteria > Myxococcota_A > UBA9160 > UBA9160 > SMWR01 > CAZUYC01. Next base: position 8,522 of record CAYPSI010000049.1, read on the forward strand.
GGCACCGCTCGTGTTCGTGGCCCCGGGCTTCGGCGGCCACCGGCTCTCGCAATCGAGCACCGCGCTGGCCGAGCTGGCGTGGGAGCGCGGCTTCTCGGTCGTCGTGGTGAGCAGCACGATGAGCCGCGAGTTCATGCTGGACGCGGCGAGCGGATCCGTTCCGGGCCACGGCCCGGCGGACGCGCGAGACCTCTGGGTCGCGCTCGACGCGGTGGACCGCGATCTCGGAGAGCGCCACCGGGAGCACGCCAGTACGCGGCTGCTGCTGGTCTACTCCCTCGGCGCCTTCCACGCCTTCTTCATCGCCGCGTGGCAGCAGGGCGGCACCGGAGATCTGGTGGCTTTCGACGGCTTCCTCACGCTCGATGCTCCCGTGCGGCTTCGGTCGGCGATGCGCGAGCTCGACGCGTTCTACCGCGCCCCGATGCTGCTTCCGCCCGAGCGCCGCGAAGAAGAGGTCGTGCGGATCCTGCGGAAGACCGCCGCCGTGGCGCGGCAGGTGCTCGAAGCCGGCGGGCGTCGTGAGTACAGCCGCGTCGACTCCACCGATCTCGGCAAGGGCCGTCTCCTCGTGGAGGGCGAGCTCCCCTTCAGCGATCACGAGGCGCGCTACCTGATCGGGCTCAGCTTCCGCCGCATGCTCCAGGGCGTGCTCTGGACGAGCCAGCGGCGGGAGGACCTCGGCGTGCTGAGAACCCCGCTCGAGCCGCTGCGCCGCGGCCCCGCGTATCGCGAGATCGGCGACATCTCCTTCGACGAATACCTGCGGGACTTCGTACTTCCCTACACCCGGGACCGACGCGGCCTGGTCGACTCGGAGCAGGATCTCGAGCGGCAGAACGACCTGCACGAACTCGAGGCCGCGCTGCGCGCGAGCGGGCGGATCCGCCACTTCGCGAATAGCAACGACTTCCTCACCAGCGATGCCGACGAAGCGTGGCTCGTCGACGTGCTCGGCACCGAGCGCACGCGATTCTTCCCTAGCGGCGGACACCTCGGGAACCTGCATCGCGAAGAGGTGCAGCGCGAGATCCAGGACACCCTCGAGGCGCTCGCGCGCGACGCGGCGGCGCCCTCCGCGGCCCGTGCTCCCCTTCGGCGCGACGCCTCAGGCGCGCACGGGGCCGACGCTCGCCACCTCGTAGCGCTGGAGCTTCATCTCCTTCACGCCGAAGCCCGCCGCCGCGGCCTGGAAGCGAGCCATGTGCGGGGCCTTGAAATGGGCACCGAGCGCCTCGGCGGACTCCCACTCCTCGAAGATGTGGAAGAGCGCCTCGTCCTCGACGTCGGACGAGACGGTGTACGAGATGCAGCCAGTCTCGCGGCGGGTATCCCGCATCACGTCGCGCGCGGCGGCGATCGCGGCCTCGCGCTTCGCAGGGTCGAGACGGATGTGTCCGGCGATGACGAGCATGAAGGCCTCCAGTCTGGTGGGAACGCGCAGTCTAGGTCGCTGCTCGGCAGCCGAGCAAGCCCGCCGTGAGCCATCCTTTCCAACTCATCTCGGGCCGCGAGGCGCGCTCGCCGCTGCGATCTTCTAGCGTCCCTTCCCGAGACCGGTCGCGGGTCCGGGAGCCCGCTTGCCGCCGGTCGTCGGCGTTCCCTGACCGCAGAGGACACGCGCGATACACTCGCTGCACTCGGGACGCTGCGGATCGGGGGATCTGTGAGGGGAACCAGGTGATCGGACGAGCGAAGCTGGCGATCGCGGCATTGCTGGCGCTGGCGGCGATCGCGATCGGCTGCACGCCGCCGCAGACCTTCCGCCAGATCCTGTACGCGGAAGAAGCGATGAACCAGCCGCCGCTGGTGCTCGTCTACGATTTCGCCGTGCGCCCCGACGATGTCGTGGTCGACGCCTTCGGGCCCGCCTTCCTCCCTGCGCCCACCACGCACGCAGAGCCTCCGAGTCGCGACGAGCGCGTCGCGAACACGCTCGCCGCCGCGATGGTGGAGAAGCTGCGCGCCGGCGGGATTCGTGCCGAGCGCGCCGGGGCGCGCACGACGCCGCCGCGCGAGGCGGTCATCGTGAAGGGCCAGTTCGTGACGGTGATCGAGGGTGACGCTACGCCGCGGATGATGATCGGCCTCGGTCCGGCCTCCTCGGCGCTCCGGATCCAGGTCCAGGCCTACCAGGTGAACGAGAGCGGGGACTTGCGGCGCATCGCCGAGCGGGAGGTGGGAGGTGCCGGGATCGTGGTAGCGACGACGCCCGACCAGCCGCGCCCTCCGGTCCGGCCCGCGGTCATCGCGGGCGGCCTCACCTTCGTGCTGCGCTCACAGGCGAACGTAGAGGCCGACACCGAGCGGCTCGCCGAGCTCTTCGCCGAGCGCGCGGTCGACTTCTACCATCGCCAGGGGTGGCTCTGAGCGCGCCGCGCTCGGCGCTGGATCCGGCGGCTTCCTCTAGACCCGGATGGGGACCTTCGCGAAGCCGCGAACGTGGGCCTGGTAGGTGCGCGTCATGCCCGACTCGTCCACCTCGTAGTCGGGAAAGCGCGCACACACCTCCTCGAGAACGATCCGTGCCTCGAGTCGCGCGAGCGACTTCCCGATGCAGACGTGGTTGCCATGACCGAAATAGACCTGCCGCGCCGGACGCCGGTCGATATCGAAGCGATCCGGATCCGGGAACTCGCGCTCGTCGCGACACGCCGCCCCGGTGGCCAGCGCCACGCGCGCCCCGCTCGGGATCCGCACGCCGTGCACCCGGGCGTCGCGCAGCGCCACGCGTCCCTGGAACTGCGAGGGAGCGTCGTAGCGCAGCACCTCCTCGATGGCCTGCGGGAAGAGGCGCGGATCCTCCCACAGCCGACGCCGCTGGTCGGGGTGGCGCGCGAGATACACCATGCAGTTTCCGAGCAGCTTCGTCGTGGTCTCGGCGCCTGCGGCTGCGAGCAGGCCGATGAAGGCCACGACCTCGTGGTCCGCGAGGCGCTTGTGGGTTCCGTCCACGTCTTCGTACTCCGAGTGGGCGAGCAGCGACACGAGATCGTCTCGCGGCCGCACGCGGCGATCTGCGAGCAGGCGCCCCACGTAGCCGCTCGCACTCCACATTCCCTCGGCCGCTCCCGGCGGCGGCTGGCCCGTCTCCGGGTCTCGCTCGAGCCCCTTGTCGACCCAGCCGCGATAGGTGGCACGGTCTTCCTCGGGAATGCCGACGAGGACGCTGATCACGTCCATCGGCAGCAGATTCGAGAGCGCCGCCTGGAAGTCGAAGCTCCTCTCGCCGGCGACGGCATCGAGGGTGCGGCGCGCGATGCGGCGCACCTCGCCCTCGAGGTCCGCGATCTTGCGCGGTGTGAAGCCCTTCGACACCAGGTTGCGGATGCGCACGTGGCGGGGAGGGTCCATCCCGATGATGGACATCACCTCGCCCGGGATCTCGCCCTTGTTCTCCAGGATCGGGCCGAGCGAGGAGCTGTAGGTCTTCCAGTCGAGCGTGGCCTCCCAGACGTCCTCGAAGCGGAAGAGCGCGTAGAAGTCCATCTTCGGATTGTGGGTGCAGGGCTCCTCGTCCCGGAAATGGCGATAGGTCGGGTAGGGATCCTCCTGCATCTGGCGCGAGTAGGGGTCGTAGATCACCCCGCCATCCTATCGCACCCGGCTATGCTGCGGCCCAGCTCAGCAGCACAGCGGAGGACGCCGTGAACCCGACCGCCCTGAAGTTCGGTCACCCCGAGACAGTGCTCGCCGCGTGGACGCACTGGACCGTGCTGCTCCGCCCCGCCCAGGTGACGCTCGGGAGTCTCGTCCTCGTCTGCGGCGACCCGGTGCAGCGCTTCGGAGCGATCAGCCCGGGAGCGGCTGCGGAGCTGCGCGAGGTGGCGGCGGCCATCGAGAGCGCGCTCGGCGAATGCCTGCGTTTCGACAAGCTCAACTACCTGATGCTGATGATGGTGGACCCGGACGTCCACTTCCACGTGATCCCGCGCTATGCGGCGCCTCGCAGCTACGCCGGATCCGAGTTCGGAGACCCCTTCTGGCCCGGACCGCCCGACCTGACGCGCAGCCAGCCGCTGCCCGAGGCGGTGAGGGACGCTCTCGCCCGGGACCTGCGCGCGCGGCTGGTCTCCGTCCGGGGCCGCTGAGCGCGGGAGCCGCCTAACGCCTACGAGGCAGCGCCGGAAGCCACGAACTCGAGCACGACGGCGGGATCCCCCTCTCCCGCGGCGTCGCCTACCTGGAGCCGTCGAGGATCGATCTCGCGCGCCGCTGCGATTGCGTCGCGCGCCGCCTCGCCCCGCCGCCGCGCGAGCGCCTGCAGCCGCTCGGCGGGAAGCTGCACGGCGGCCGCGTAGCGGGCGAGCAGCGCGCCGTCTTCGTCGCTGAGGGGGGCGCTCTCGCCGCGGCCGCGAGCTTCGAGCGCCTGCCCGATGCGGCGTCGCGCGAGGAAGCCCGCGTCCTCGACCTCCGGCCAGTCCTCGCCCGCGGCATAGCGTTCGGCCAGGATCTGCTCCGCCACGAGCGGTCGGTCGGCAGGTCCGACGCGGCCGCGCAGGCGCAGCCCCAGCACGGGGCGTTCGCCCAGAAACCCCGCGAGCGCATCGATGCGCTCGCCCGAGCTCGCCGCGAGCTCCGCCTGGCCCGGTACGGCGGCGAGGGGCTCGAGCGTAGCCTCGCCCCCGCCTCCGGTCGGAAGCACCGCACCGACGAGCTTCAGCGGCGAGGAGAGCGCACCGACGAGCGCCTGCCGGAGCGCACCCCGCACGATCGTCGCGAGCTCGGTTCGCGCGCCGGACTCGTCGACCACCACCGGGATCGCGAGGCTGATGTCTCCCTGGGGATCGCGCAGCAGCGCGAGGACGAGATCGAGTGGCATGCCGACGGCCTCCTCGAACCCGCCCGCATCGCGGCTCGATACGTCGAGTCGATGCAGCACGATCCGGTTGTCGGCCTCGGTACGCTTGCCCCGCATGCGGACCTTCGTCTCGAGCGAGGCGTGTCCGCTCGTCAGCTCGTAGCCGGCCGCCGCCGCATAGGGATCGAAGGCCGGAAGCGAGAGCCGGTCGAGCGCGAGGCTCAGGTCTCCGGAGCCCTTCCCGAGGCCACCGTCGAGCGAGAAGGAGGCCGTCTCGGAGAGGATCCCCGTCGCACGAACGCTCTTCGCATGCGGCTCCGGCAGTCCCGCCTCCCGCACCGCGACCCTGAGATCGCGCAGACTCGTCTCGACGGGAGGAGACACCGTCTGGTCGCGGAAACGGACGCGAGCTCCCTCGAGATCGAGCGCGTCCACGACGAGCTCGAGCGGCGGAGCGCCGGGCTCGGCGGGTGCTTCCTCGGCCGGAGACGGCTCGTCGCCTCCGCCTAACATCTCGTCGAGAGACGGCGCGGGCAGCGTGTAGAGGAGGTCCGGCTCCACCAGCCGAACGCGCTCGAGCGCTACGCGCGTGGCCCTCGGCGCCTCTCCCTCCGCCGGGAGCGGAACGAAGGCCTCGCGCACCACGATCTCGAGCTCCTTCCAGCCGATCGACACCTCCTCGTTCGAGGGGTCCGCGAAGAGGAACTCACGAACCTTCGTCGTGCCTGTGAGGCGCAGGCCCGGACCGGCGTCCCCGTCGGGCGTCGTGCGCAGCACGACCGCGAAGTCTCCGTCGGCCCGGCACGAGCGGATCCACTCGGCCAGCTCCGGGCGCGCCGCGACGGACAGCGGGGGCAGCGCGAAATCGCTCCACGCGACGCGACCCTCGTAGACGAGCGGGTTCAGGCCGAGCTCTCCCCGCAACGTGAGCTTCCCTTCGCCGATCCCCAGCTCGAGATCGATCGGGAAGACCACGGCGCTGCGCGCGTTCACATGCTGGGCGTCGAGACGGATCGCGATTTCGATCGGCCCCGCGTCGGTGCGCAGCGTGAAGCCGGCGTCGGCGATGCCGATGCGGTCGATCTCGTACCCGAAGGTCGCCGACTCCTCGGAGTCCGGCGCCGGCGGCGGCGCCCTGCCCGACTCCTCGCCGCCCGCGCCGCCGCCCACGGCGAAGTCGCGATCGACGCGGAGCGTGGGACTTTCGATTTCGACCCCGCCGAGGCCGAGATCGGATCCGGCGAGCGCGATGTCGGCGAGCGAGAGCCGTCCGAGCGCGAACTCGACCGGCGTGCGCTGCGTCGCGAGGTCCGCGAGCTCTAGCTCGAGCGCGCGCAGGTCGAAGCGATCGACCGCGAAGCTCCAGGGCTCCGAGGGCTCGGCACTCTCCGGCTCCGGTTCCGGTTCCGGTTCCGATTCCGATTCCGGCTCCGGTTCCGGTTCCGGTTCAAAAGCGTGCGGGCCCAGCGGCTCGATGCGGCCCTCGGCGTCGCGCTCCAGGCGGAGCTGTGGGGAATCGAGCTCGAGCGCGCGCAGGTGGACCCGACGCCCGAGGAGCGCGCCCCAGTCGAGGTGGACGAAGAGGCGCGAGAGGCGAAGCAGTGCCGCGTCGGGATCTGGCGCAGCGGCCGCATCGTCCTGCTCCAGGGCCACGCGCCCGACGACGAGCCCCTCGAGCGCTACGGCGCCGCTGACGAGCCAGAGGTCGACGTTCGCGAGGCTCACCGGGAGACCCAACTGGCTGCGCGCCTGCGACTCGATCGTGCGCGCGATCGCCCAGGGCAGCAGCGCACGCACGCCGATCCCGAGCGCCGCGAGGAGCGCGAGCGCCACCAGCGCACGGCGCCGCCAGCGGGGTGCTCCCGAACGCGCAGCGCCTGCTGCCGTCGGAGCTTCGTTGCCGGACTGCTCGGAGATGATCCGCCTCCAGTTCCCCCGGGCAGCTACGCTATACCAAAGCGAGCGCGTTCGCCCCGAGCAGGAGACCGCCGTGAAGCTCTACGTGTTCCCGATCGCACCGAACCCGACGAAGCTGCGCTCGTACGTCGCGGAAAAGGGCATCGAGATCGAGCAGGTGATGGTCGACCTCCGCGAGGGGGCGCAGCGACGACCCGAGTTCCGCGCGAAGAACCCGCTGGGCCGTCTCCCAGTGCTGGAGCTCGACGACGGCGAATGCATCAGCGAATCGCTCGCAATCATCGAGTACCTGGAGGAGCTCCACCCGCATCCGCCGATGCTCGGACGCACTCCGCTCGAGAGGCTCCGCGTCCGCTCCGCCGAGCGCCTGGTCGAGACCGGGGTGCTCCAGCCGATCGCGCTGATCGTCCACGCCACACGCTCACCGCTGGGACTCCCGCCGCGGCCCGAGATGGCCGAGTTCTTCCGCGCGCGCCTCGACGAGGCGCTCCCGCTGGTGGACGCGAAGCTCGCCGCGTCTCCCTTCGTCTGCGGAGAGACGCCGACGATCGCCGATTGCACGTTATGGGCTGCGCAGGGCTTCGGCCGCTTCGGCCAGATCGAGATCCCGGAACACCACCGCCACATCGCCCGCTGGCGCGACGTATTCGCAAAGCGCCTCGGCGGCAGCGTCTAGCCCCCGGCCAGGCGATGGCGAGCACCTCGCTCACGCCCCGCTCGAGGCACTCGATGAAGAGCTGGGGGGTCCGAGACCGCCGCCCCTTCGCGTATGCTCGGGCGAACCCGAGGGGAGGAATCCGATGTGGCGACGGGCCCTAGCGTTCCTGGTGATCGCAGCCGTGGCCGTGGTGGCCGGATACCTGCTCGGCGCCTGGCTCCACCTCTTCGGAGCGCTCGAAGGGCCGGGGGAGCCGACGGCGAGCCGACTCCCGGCCGCCGTCGTGACGGCGCGCGCGCGGGCCGAGCAGCGCGCTGCGGCGCGCCTCTCTTCGGCCCCCACCGACCAGATCCTCTTCGGCGACCTCCACGTGCACACCACCTTCTCGACCGACGCGTTCCTGTGGAGCCTGCCGATGATGAACGGCGGTGGCAGCCACCCGCTCGGCGACGCCTGCGACTACGCGCGCTTCTGCTCGGCCCTCGACTTCTGGTCGATCACGGACCACGCCGAGGCGACGAGTCCACGCAAATGGGAGGACACCAAGGAGTCGATCCGCGAGTGCAACGCGATCTCCGGAGAAGGCGACCCCGACGTCGCGGCCTTCCTCGGCTGGGAGTGGTCGCAGGTCGGGCGGACGCCCGCCGACCACTGGGGCCACAAGAACGTGATCCTGCGCGGACTCGAGGACGACGAGGTGCCCGCGCGCGCGATCGGCGCCTCCGGGATCGCGACCGACGGCCTGCGCGGCAACATCGGCGGCATGCCCTGGTACGTGCCGCTGCTCGATTTCCCCGAGCGCCAGCGCTACTTCGACTTCATCGCGTTCATGGACGAGGTGCGCGAGGTCCCGCACTGCGAGGACGGCGTCGCGTCCCCGGAGCTCCCGGCGGATTGCTACGAGAGCGCGCAGACGCCGGCAGATCTCTTGCGCAAGCTGCGCGAGTGGGGCGTCGAGAGCATGGTGATCCCGCATGGAAACACCTGGGGCTTCTACTCGCCGCCCGGAAGCTCGTGGGACAAGCAGCTCGTCGGCGCCAACTACGACCCCAAGCAGCAGTTCATCGTCGAGATCATGTCGGGCCACGGAAACTCGGAGGAGTTTCGCAACTGGCGCGAGGTCGTCTTCGACGCGGAGGGCAAGCCCTCGTGTCCGGAGCCGACGCCAGACTACCTGCCCTCGTGCTGGCGAGCCGGAGAGATCATCGAGGCCCGCTGTCGCGAGGAGGGGGAGTCCGCGACGGAGTGCGTGCTGCGGGCCGACCAGGCGCGTCTGCTCTACGCGCAGGCCGGGGTCGCGGGCGCGCTCGTCGTCGAGGGCGAAGCCTTCGAGGAGTGGCTCGACTCGGGGCAGTGCAAGGACTGCTTCCGGCCCTCGTTCAATTATCGCCCGCGCGGATCGACCCAGTACGCGCTGGCGCTGACGAACTTCGACGACCCCGCGCGCCCGCGGCGCTTCGAGTTCGGCGTGATCGCCTCGAGCGACAACCACCGAGCGCGTCCGGGCACCGGCTACAAGGAGGTCGACCGCAAGCTCAGCACGGAGGCCAACGGCCTGCGCGACGAGACCTGGAGCGAGCGCGTCTACCCGCCGGAGGAGCCCCAGGCGCGCGCCGTCGCCGTCGACCAGCTGGATCTCACCCGCGGCTTCGGCACGCTCGAGTCCGAGCGCCAGGCGAGCTTCTTCATGACCGGCGGCCTCGCGGCGGTGCACGCAGACGGGCGCAGCCGCGACGCGATCTGGGAAGCGCTGCAGCGCAAGGAGATCTACGGCACCAGCGGAGCGCGCATCCTGCTCTGGTTCCAGCTGCTGAACGCAGAGCGTCCCGACGGCTCCTTCGGCGCGGTGCCGATGGGTGGCAAGGCGCGTCTCGAAGAGAACCCCCGCTTCGAGGCACGCGCCGTCGGCTCCTTCGTGCAGAAGCCCGGCTGCCCCGAGCACGTGACCGGTGCGCTCTCTCCCGAGCGCCTCGAAGAGATCTGCCGGGGCGAGTGCTACAACCCGTCCGACGAGCGCAAACGCATCACGCGCATCGAAGTCGTGCGCATCCGACCGCAGACGTCCCCGGGCGAAGACGTCGCGGGGCTCGTCGAGGACCCGTGGCGCGTGCTGCGCTGCGACCCCGACCCGGCCGGCTGCGTGGTCCATTTCGAGGATCCGGACTTCATCGCCGCCGGCCGCGACGCCGTGTACTACGTGCGCGCGATCGAGGAGCCGAGCCCGACGATCAACGCGGACAACCTCCGCTGCGAGCGCGACGCGGAAGGCAATTGCGTGCAGGTGAACCCCTGCTATGGCGACGACTACAAGACCCCGGCCGAGGACGACTGCACCGTCGCGAGCGAGGAGCGCGCCTGGTCGAGCCCGATCTTCGTGGATGCCGTGGCGGCGAAACCGCTCGCGACGGCGGCAATGCCTGCGCGCTAGTTCGCGAGGAAGAGGCCAGGCGCGATGCCGCGGCGCACGACGAAGACGGTCGGGCCGCGCGGAAAGAGCGGCAACTGCTGCGCAACCGAGGGGCCCGAGACGGCCGGGTCGATCCAGAACAGGATCCGCGGCAGGAAGGGGCGTGCGATCAGGGCCATGATCGGGTTCAACTTGATCTTGTACTCGATCTCGACGACCTGAGTCGCCGCCGAGGGTCGCACGACCCGCCCGGTGCGCCGCGCCGAGACGTCGACCAGGTGCAGGCCCTGCGAGCAGATCAGCGTCTGGAAGCTGAGCTCGTCCTGCTCTCCACGCGCCAGCGGCGCGAGCAGAAAATCTGCGGATGCGATCGAGACGCGGTCCTCCTCGGCCAGCTCGAGCGTCTCCTGCTTCCCATCCGTCGTGCAGGTGGCCTGACCCGACTCGTGGTCGATCACCGTCTCGGCAAGTGTCGCCCGCTGCGCGTCGAGGGTCTGCGTGTGCTGCCGCAGCGGGCGCAGCATCTGGCCTCCATCCATCGGCTCGAGCAGCGCCTGGTAGCGCGACGACTCCTGGCCGCGGATGCCCCGCTCGCCCTCCACGACGATGCGCCCCTGCGGATCGCGTGCAACCGAGACGCGCGCAAGACCGAGCGGGGCGCCCTCCGGGTCGAGCGTCTCGCCCTCGAACTCGCCAAACTCGGTGGGGAAGGGCAGGCGCAGCGCGGACGCGCCCAGCGCCGGGCCCGCGCCGCCGAGGAGGCACAGGAGAGCCAGCGCAGCGCAGCAACGTGCCACCTGCCAGAGATCGGAGCTCCGGGGGGCGGGCTGAAGGTGATCCGGCAAGCGCGTTCGAGCCCCTAGGCCGGCCCCACCTCGACCGGGATGCCGTTGACCGCTGCATTCCCGGACGGGACGTCCACGAAGCTGCCGGGCGCCAGCACATTGTTGCACACCCCGGCGTGCTCGCTGGCCACCGAGAGCCGCGCGCCCTGCTTGTCGTGCCCCCAGCCGTGCGGGAGGCACACGACGCCCTGCATCATCTCGTCGCTCACCTCGACCGGCACGACGAGGCTGCCGGCTGCCGATCGCACCCGGGCGGGCTTTCCGTCTTCGACGCCGGAAGCCGCGGCGTCGCGCGGGTGGATCAGCAGCGTGCAGCGGTCGCGGCCCGAGACGAGCGACGGCACGTTGTGCATCCACGAGTTGTTCGAGCGCAGGTGGCGCCGGCTCACCAGCACGAGGCCCTCCGGAGGACGCCGGAGCCGTTCGGCGAGGCGCGGAAGATCCGCGGTGATGTACTCCGGGGCGAGCTCGATCTTGCCGCTCGGGGTCTTCAGCACCTCGTCCAGCCGGGGCTCGAGGGGACCCATGTCGATGCCGTCCGGCTGCTTCGCCATCTCGGCGAGCGTGAGGCCGCCCGGACGCGCGCCATAGCCGTCGCCGTGCGGGCCCGTGCGGATCGCGAGGTCGAGCAGGCGTTCGGGGCCCAGGCCCTCGCTCATCGCGACGATCTCCTCGGGCCGTCGACCCTCGATGCGCGAGCCCGGCATCTGGGCGAGACCCGCCACGAGCCCCGCGAAGAAGAGCTGGTCGAGCGCGCGCACGTCGATCTCGGCAGGCTTCGCGCCCTTGCAGATCGCGGCGAGCGTGAGAAGGATTTCCCACTCCGCCGGGCGCTCGCCCGGATCGAAGAGCGCCGGCGTGTACTTGCCGCAGTTGCGCACGGCCCAGCTCCAGATCAGCTCGTCGTAGTGCGGCTGCTCCATGCTCGAAAGGCCCGGCAGGATCACGTCGGCGTGGCGGCTGGTCTCGTTCACCCAGTTGTCGACCGAGACCATGAAGTCGAGCAGTGGAAGTGCTGCGTCGAGCCGGTCGGCCTCCGGGGCGCTCAGCACCGGATTGCCGGCGATCACGATCAGCGCCCGGGTCTGCCCGGGTCCCGGCGTCGCGATCTCCTCGGCCAGGCAGGACACCGGAACCTGGCCCAGCACCTCGGGGGCGCCGCGCACCCGGGACTTCCAGCGGTGGAAGCGGAAGCCCCCCGCGAACTCGGGGTTCGGCAGGCTGGTGAGCGACCACGCGATCGGGTTCGACCACATCTTGCCGCCGACGCGATCGAGGTTTCCGGTCAGCACGTTCAGCACCTCGACGAGCCAGGAAGCGAGCGTGCCGAACTCCTGGTTGCAGAGTCCGATCCGCCCGTAGACGGCCGCGCGCTCCGCCGCCGCGAGCTCGCGGGCGAGTCGACGCGTCGTCTCGGCTGGCACCCCGGTGCACGCGGCGACGCTCTCGGGCGTCCAGCCGCGGCAGAGCTCGCGCAGTGCCTCGACCCCGTTCACACGGCCTTCGAGATGGCGGAGGTCGACGAGCTCCTCCTCGAAGAGCACCTGACCCATCGCGAGCAGCCACGCGGCGTCCGTCCCGGGCTGGATCGGAACCCACTCGCTCGCGTGCCCGCAGGTCCCGGTGCGACGCGGATCGACGACCACCACCCGGCCCCCGCGCGCGCGGATCGCGTCCAGGCGACCGAGCACGTCTGCCGCGGCGAGCAGGCTTCCCTGCGACGCGTGCGGGTTGGCTCCCATCACGAGCAGGTACCCGGTCCGATCGAGGTCTGGCGTCGGGAAGGACCACATGCCGCCGAAGAGCAGCGCGCAGACGAGGTTCTGCGGCCACTGGTCGATCGTTCCGGGCGACCAGGTGACCGGCAGCCCCGCCATCGCGATGAAGGCCGGCACGTAGCGCGAGAGCGAAAAGTTGTGCGCGGTCGGGTTCCCGACGTAGGGCGCGACCGCCGCGGCTCCGTGCGTCGCGATCACGCGCCCCAGCCCCTCGGCCACCCGCTCGAAGGCCTCCTGCCAGCTGGCCTCGCGAAAGCGGCCCTCTTCCTTCACGAGCGGCGTTCGCAGCCGGTCGGGGTCGTGATGCAGGGCGCCGAGCGTGGTTCCCTTCGGGCAGAGGTAGCCCTTCGACCAGACGTCGTCCGGGTTCGCGCGGATCTTCTCGACCCGGCCCTGCTCGACCGTGACGAGCAGCCCGCACATCGACTCGCAGAGCGGGCAGGTCCGCTTGTGCACGCCATCCCGGGGAGCCGCGCTCATCCGTTCTCCTCCTCGTCCAGGGCCCCATTCTAGACGAAGCGCGGCGCGGAGAGCCGGATCCCGAGTCAGGCGCCCGCCAGCTTCACCGGAACGCCGTTCAGGATCGACTGCCCGACGACGGACTCGACCGCGCTGTCGTCCGTCCAGTCGTTGATCGAGACGCCCGGTTGGCGCCCGGCGACGCGCTGCCAGCGCGCGCTCTCGCGATGTCCCCAGCCGTGCGGGAGGCTCACGATCCCGGGCTGCACCTCGTCGGTGACGCGCACCCGGACGGGGCCCGCGTGCACGCGACTCTCGAGCCGCGCCAGCTCCGCATCGCGCACGCCGTGCGCCTCCGCGTCCTTCGGATTCACGAAGAGCAGGCAGCGCTCGCGACCGGAGGCGAGCGAGGGCAGGTTGTGCATCCACGAGTTGTTGGTGCGCACCTCGCGCCGGCCGACGAGCAGCAGCTCGTCTTGCGGAAGCGGCTGCGGCAGCTCCAGGACGAGCGCATCGAAGGCGGCCAGCAGCGGCGCGGCATCCAGCCGAACGCGCCCGCCGCGGTGGAAGACGCGGCGCGCGACGCCGGGCTCGAGGGGGCCGAGGTCAATGCCGTGCGGATGCTCCGCGGCGAGCCGGGCGAAGCCGATCCGGCGCCGCCACGGGAGGAAACGGTCGCCGTGCTTGCCGGTGCGCAGCAGCAGCTCCGCGAGCTTCGTCGGCGAATAGCGCCAGCCCACGCGCTCCGCGGCGCGCAGCAGCGCATCGACGGCCGGCGTCCCGGTAGGGCCGCCTCCCAGGCGCTTTGCCAGCTCGAGCAGGATCTCCCAATCGTGCCGCTCGTCCGCTCCCTTCTCGACCACCGGCGGCGAATAGCGGAGCGTGTTGCGCAGCGCGAGCGCGGGGAAGAGCACGTCCACGTGCTCCTCGGCCAGCGCCCAGGCGGGGGGCAGGATCAGATCCGCGTGGCGAGTGGTCTCGTTCACGTAGAGATCGATCGAGAGCATGAACTCGAGGCTCCCGAGCGCGGCCGCGAGGCGGCGGCCGTTCGGCGTCGAGAGCACCGGATTCCCGGCGTAGGTGACGAGCGCGCGGACCTGCCCCTCCCCCGGGGTCTCGATCTCCTCGGAAAGGCAGGCGGCAGGCAGGTCGCCCAAGGTCTCGGGGAGTCCGCGCACGCGGCTCTTCCAGCGCGCGTGGCCGTCCATCCCGGGCAGGCGCAGCACGCGCGCCGGATCGATCGCGGGGCTTGCGAACATCGAGCCACCGACGGCACCCAGCCGACCCGCCGCGAGGTTCAACAGGTCCGTCGCAAAGGTGCCGAGCGTGCCGGTGCGGCTGTTGCACACGCCGACGCGCGAGTACGCAACGGCAGCCCGCGCATCTGCGAACTCGAGCGCCAGCCGCTCGATCACCGGGACCGGGATCCCGGTGTGGCGCGCCGCATCCTCGCGCCGGAGCAGCAGCAGGCGCTTCGCGATCGCACTCCAGCCGCTCGCGATCCGGCGCAGGGATTCCTGCTCGATCCGACCGCGCTCGAGCAGCACCTGCAGCATCGCGAGCAGCAGCGCCGCGTCGGTCCCGGGCCGGATCGGGATCCACTCGTCCGCCTCGCGCGCGGTTTCGCTGCGGCGCGGATCGACGACCACGAGCTTCCCGCCGCGCTCGCGGAGCGCGCGCAGCCGCGCGCGCAGGTTCGGCGCCGAGAGCATGCTGCCGTTCGAGACCAGCGGGTTCGCGCCGAGCACGAGCAGGAAGTCGCTGCGATCGACGTCCGGCACCGGGATCGCGAAGGAGTTGCCGTAGAGGTGATACGAAGTGGCGAAGCGCGGGCTCGTATCCTGCGAGCCGGCGCTATACGAGTTGCGCGTGCCGAGGGCCTTCGTAAACGCGGCGCGCAGCAGCAGCGCGCCGTGGTTGTGCACGATCGGATTGCCCATGTAGACCGCGAGCGCGTCTGCGCCGTGCCGGCTGCGGATCTCGCCCAGGCGACCCGCCGCGAGCGCGAAGGCCTCCTCCCATCCGATCGGCTCGAAGTCCCCCGACGGCGTCCGCCGCACCGGAGTGCGCAGGCGGTCCGGGTCGGAGTGCACCTCGGCGATCGCGATCCCCTTCGGGCACACATAGCCCCGCGAGAAGACGTCGTCGGGATCCGCTCGCACGGAGAGGATCTGGTCGCCCAGGACCTCGAAGCGCAGCCCGCAGCTCGCCTCACACAGCGTGCAGGCGCGGTGCACGGTCCGGGTCGTCATGCGCTGGCCTCCGGGATCCGCGCCAGATCGTCGCAGACGAGCGTCGCCGCGTCGACGTCCTGCTGGCTCTTCGCGGCGTCGTGGAGCCGCACGAGCGTGCGGCGCAGCGCGCGTCCGAGCGCGGCAGTGTGCGCGGGATCCTTCGGCGGCGTCCGCGTCCCCTCCGGGTGCAGGCTCGCCGCATGCCGGGCGAGCCACGCGGCTGCCTCGGTAGCGCTCGCGGGATCCATCCACTCGTCGATCCGCGCGATCCGCCCCTCGCGGGTGACGACGAGGTGCTCGCCCTCGAACCACAGGTCGGGGAGCCCGGCGTGGCGGAGCCCCACGCCGAAGCGCATCCAGATCCCGTCGGGCCGGACGAGCGGCCCCTCGATCACCTCCGGAATGCGCGCGTCGCAGCGCCTCTCGATGCGCGAGACGCTCGCGCGCAGCCCCGCGATGACGGCGTCGCGCCCGCGGTCGTCGCAGGCAAAGGGTGCCGGGCCGCGGACCCGATGCTCCGCGTCTGGCGCGAAGAAGGGCTCGAGGATCGTCCAGTCGTCCGACAGCACGGCGACCTCGAACGCGCGGGCGTAGGCGAAGAAATGTGCCAGGTCCGACAGTCGAGCCTCCGCGCAGGGCATCCCCAGCATGCGAGCAAAGAGGACTCTAGTAAAGATCCAGATCCGTAATATAATAGGTACCACTTTACGGCGGCCCGAAATGCTCGGCGGCCGCGCGGGGGCGGCGCATGTGGCTGGCACTCGACGGAACGGGGCCGCTGCACCGCCAGGCCTACCGGGCGCTGCGGCTGGCGATCCTCTCCGGGACCCTCCCGCCCGGGCGCAGGCTCCCGTCTACGCGCGCCCTCGCGCGCGACGCGGGCCTGTCCCGCAACACGCTGCTCGAGGCCTACGCGCAGCTCGTGGCCGAGGGCTACGCGGCGCCCCGCGCAGGCTCGGGTACCTACGTCGCGGACGCGCTCCCGGAGGAGGCGCTTCACGCCGAGCGGGTGCCGAGCGCGGGGAAGCGAGAGCCGGCCAGCGGGCCGCGCCGCCGCGCCGTGGGGGCGGCCGAGGCGCGGCACCGCTCGGCATGGCTCACGCGGCTGCGCCGGGCCGCACCCCGTCCCGGCCTCTCGTGGAGCCTCGGGAGCGAGCGCCTCGCGTACGACTTCCGCTACGGCGAGCCCTCCTACGCGGATCTCCCGATCACCGCCTGGTGTCGCGCGCTCGCGCGCCGCGCGAGGCGCGCGAAGATCCGCGAGCTCGCCTACGCGGCGCCCGGCGGCGCCCCCGAACTGCGGCGCGCGCTCGCCGGATATCTCGCGCGTGCGCGTGGCGTCGCCTGCGAGCCCGAGCAGGTGATCGCGACCCACGGCGTCCAGCAGGGGATCGACCTCGTGGCGCGCACGCTCGTCGATTCCGACGACCGCGTAGCCGTCGAGGAGCCCGGCTACGGCGGCACCACGCTGGCACTCGAGGCCGCGGGCGCGCGGCTCGTGCCGGTGCCGGTCGACGCCGAGGGGATCGACGTTCGGCGCCTCGCGCGGCTCGCACCGGTGCGTCTCGTCTGCGTGACTCCTTCGCACCAGTTCCCGACCGGCGCGGTGCTGCCGCTCTCGCGCCGGATCGAGCTGCTCGCCTACGCGCGCGAGCACCGAGCCATCGTCTTCGAGGACGACTACGACAGCGAGTACCGCTACTCGGGGCGCCCGATCGAGTGCCTCCAGGGGCTCGATCGCGACGGCCGGGTCGTCTACGCCGGCACCGCCTCGAAGCTCCTCTTCCCGGCGCTGCGCATCGGGTGGCTCGTGGCGCCGCCGCAGCTCGCGCCCGACCTGCTGCTCGCGAAAGCGGCCTGCGACACCGGCAGCGCGTCGCTCGAGCAGCTCGCGCTCGCGGATTTCATCGAGAGCGGGCAGCTCGAGCGCCACGTACGCCGCACGCGGCTGCGCAACGCGGCGCGCCGCGCAGCGCTCCTCGACGCGCTGCGCCACGAGCTCGGCCCGGCCGCCCTCGTCTCCGGCACCGACGCGGGGCTCCACGTGCTGCTCTGGCTACCGGAGCTCCCCGCGTCCGAGGCCACCGCGTTCCGGCACCGCTGCCGCGAGGCTGGCGTCGGGATCTACCCGGTGGCCCCCTACTACCGCGATCCCCCCGACCGCGCCGGCTACGTGCTCGGCTACGCGGCGCTGCCCGAGGACCGCATCCACGAGGGCATCGCGCGGCTCGGCGCCTGCCTCAGCGCACAGCTCGCGCGCACGCCCCCGCGCGGCTCGCGAGGCCCGAGCCGCGGCGCCACTGGCGCAGCAGGTGGCGGTCGAGACCGTTCGTGAGGTACGCGAACGAGAGTCCGGTGTCGGGGTCGGCGAACGCGAGCTGGCCTCCGGCGCCGTTGTGTCCGAATGCGCGCGGTCCGACGCTGTGGCCGAAGCCGCGGCGCGCTGCATGCCCGTCGGCTCCGGCGACGATCACGCCGAGCGCGCGGCTCGCGGGGAGACCGCCGGCCAGCAGATCGGGAAGGGCGTTGCGCACCCGGCCCGTCGCATCGGCGAGCAGCGCCGGGTCCCAGAGCTTCCCGGGATTGCGCAAGAGCGCCTGGTAGAAGAGCGCCAGGTCGGCCGCGTCCGAGACGGCGCCGCCGCCGGGGACGCCGACCTCCACCACTTCCGGCCGGGCGAAGGCCGCGAGCACCTCGTCCGTCACCTCGCCCGGACTCCACTCGGCGATGCCGAGCGCCTTCTCCCACTCGGCGGAGCTCGGCGGCTCGCCGACGAGCCGCACCCTCGCGATGTTGCACTGCTCGGCGAGCGGCACGCCGAGGCGCATCCGCGCGAGCCCGAGCGGTGCGAGCACGCGCCGGCGCACGGATTCCCGGAAGTCCACGCCGTCGCAGCGCTCGAGGAGCTCCGCCAGCACCCAGTGCGCCGACGACGCATGGTACTCGGTGCGCGTCCCGGGCTCCCAGTGGAGCCGCCAGCGAGCGAAGGCCGCGAGGCGCCCCTCCCGCGTGCACCAGGCCGGGTGGCCGAGCGGTGCGCGCGGGAAGCCCGAGGTGTGGAGCAGCACCTGCTCGACGGTCACCGTCTGCTTTCCGTTCGAGCCGAACTCCGGGACGTGCTGCGCGATCGGGTCCGCGAGCCCGAGCCGGCGCTCCGCGAGCAGCTGCCAGATCGCGGCGGCCACGACGGCCTTCGTCGCGGAGAAGATCACGTAGCGCGTCGCGTCGCCCGCCGGAACCTCGCCGAGCGTCTGCGACAGCGCGATCTCGCCATCGACGGCCAGCGCGAGCTGGCACGAGGGCAGGAGCCCCGCATCGATCTCGCGCTGCGCCCGCAGCGCGAGCGCGCGGACCGCGTCCGGAACGATCATCGAGCTCACTCCTTCCGGCCGGCGGAATCCGGCGCCTAGAACAGATAGAAGCCCAGCGCGTCGCGCGCGTCGAAGGCCAGGCTGATCGCGATCACCGCAAACATCGCATGCACCCAGAGACCGAAGGGCGTCGCAGGATCGACGCTGGCACGCCGGCGCGCGAGCGCGATCAGGGCCGGCGTCCAGCACACGAGGTGGATCAGGCCGATGCTCCCGACCGTGGCCTGGAATAGCCCCGCGGCCATCGGCACGTGGCTCAGCACGAAGCCGCCCGCCGCGAAGCGGGCCTCGAGCGAACGGCGCACGAAGCACAGGCTCGCCAGGAACACCGGGAAGAGCACGCCGAGCAGCCACACCCGCAGCCAGATCGGCGTGCTCCACACGCTGCTGTGGTCCCAGGCCGTTTCCGGCGTGAGGCCGGAAGAGACGCCCGTGAGACGCGGCAGCAGGAGCAGGACCGCGATCGTCGCCAGCAGGACGCGCGTGAACATCGAGTAGCGGGGCATCCCGTGCCTCCTCCCGGGGATCCAGGACCCTCGGCCGCATTGTAGTACGCGGCGCGCGGCCGCTCGCGCTCCGGCGCCTCTGAGGCGCGTCTCTATCCGAACCCCTTCCCCGTCTCGTCGTCGCTGGCGAAGCCCGCGACGAAGCCTGCATCGAGCCAGCCGGCAAGAAAGCCGGCCGCGAGCGCGGGCGCCTCGTCCTCTCCGCGTTCCATCGCGACGCGCTCGCACAGAAGCCCGAAGCTCGCGCCCGCGAGCGCCGCACCGAGGCAGGCACCCTCGAGCTCGTCCATCGACCGGTGCAGCACTCGCTCGTCGCGGCGCCAGACGCATGCGACGTGATCCAGCGGGGCGATCTCGGGAGCCGGCTCGCCGCGCTCGTGCGCGGCCCAGAGCCTCTCCACCGGCCAGCCGAGCCGGAAGCTGCGCAGCGACGGCGCAAGGCGCAGCCGCAGCCCCCCCCAGCGTTCGGGCGCAAGCGCCGCGAGTGCGTCCCGGCCCTCCACCGGGCTGTCGGCCGCGTCGAAGGCGTCGAGCCGCGCGCGCTCGAGCGCGGCGAGATCCGGGGCGGCCGGCGCGCGCCGCCGGAAGGGCTCGGCTCCGGCCTCGCCAGCGAGAAAATCCGGGAGCTCGTCTCCGACATGTCGGATCGAGAAATGCTGCGGCGGGTGCGAGATCAGGTAGGCCGTCACGAGATCGTGGAAGAGCGCCTCGCCGAGGCTCGCCGCGAGCACCGGGAAGCAGTCCGCCAGCACGTCGCGAATCCTCGCGAAGTATGCGTTCGCGTAGACGTCGAGGCGCGCGAGGCCACTCACTCCGTGCGCGTCGCGCACCAGCGCCTCGCACGCGCGCCGCTCCGCGGGGCTCGCCAGCGAGAGTGCGGCCGCGACGCCGGAGGGCGCGCTGAGGAGCTCGCGCAGGCGGCGCTGTGTCTCAACCAGCGACATTCGGCGCTGCTCGCTGCGCAGGAAACTCGCCCGGCGCGCCGCCGATTCCGTCTGCACCGAAGAGGTCTTGCAGGATCGCGCGCGCCCGCAGCGCCTGCGCTTCGAGCTCGTCCCAGGTCGGGATCCGATCGTCCCACTCGATCAGCGTCGAGACCGGGCCAAGCCTCGCCAACGCGTGCTCGTAGAGCCTCCAGACCTCCTCGTGCACCGGATGGTCGTGCGTATCGATCAGGAGCCCGCCGGCCTCGCTGTGCCCCGCGAGGTGGATCTGGAAGACGCGCTCGGGTGGGATCGCGTCGAGATAGGCCCTCGGGTCGAAGCCGTGGTTGTGTGCGCTCACGAAGACGTTGTTCACGTCGAGCAGGATCCCGCAGTCGGCCGCCTGCGCTACCGCGACCAGGAACTCCCATTCGGGCATCGCGTCGGCGCGAAACGCGAGGTAGGAGGAGACGTTCTCGACGGCGATGCGCCGTCCGAGCCGGTCCTGCACGCGCGCGATGCGCTGCACCACGTGTGCGATCGCCTCCTCGGTAAAGGGAAGCGGGAGCAGGTCGTGGAGCTGGTGCGCGTCGACGCCCGTCCAGCACAGGTGGTCGGAGACCCAGGCCGCCTGGCAGCGCTGCGCGAGCCCGGCGAGTGCGTCCAGGTAGCTCCGGTCGAGCGGGTCGGCGGATCCCAGGTTCAGCGACACGCCGTGGAGCACCACGGGCGCCAGGTCGCGCACGGCATCCAGCACGCGCAGCGGCCGACCGCCGGCGACCATGTAGTTCTCCGAGAGCGCCTCGAACCAGTCGATGCGAAGCTCTCCGCGCGAGCCTCGGGCGAGGATCTCCTGCTGGTGCGGCGGGCGCAGCCCCACCCCGACGCCCAGGCAGGGCGCCTCGAGTGGGCGCGGCGGCGGAAGCTGGCGATGCATGCGAGCGCAGCGGGCGCGCGCGACCGTGGCCGCGCGCGCCCGGCGAACCCCTGGCGCTACTTCTTCTCGGCGGCCAGCTTCGCCTTCGCCGCGTCGCATTCCTCCGGCGTCAGCATCACGAAGCCCTTGCCCTTGCAGCTGTTCTTTCCCCCGCATTCGCTGTGCGCAGTCTTGCAGCTGCTCTGGCCCTTGCACGAGTTCACCCCTTCGCACTCGATCTTGCCCTCTTCCTCCGCGTGCGCGGGGGCGACGGCGCCCGCGACGAAGAGCGCCGCGGCCGCGGACGCGAGGACGAACGACTTCCGCTTCATCGGGAATCCTCCTGTGGGAGCGCTCCCCCGACACGGGGTGCGGCTCCTGGAAAGACCTTACGCCAGGATCCGGGAGTTGGTTGCGTGGGGGCGAAACTCTCAACGCCCGAGGCATGGCACAGAGCCGGCGCAGGCGAGGCCCGAAGGCCCCGGCGCCGCGGCGAAGCCGCTGCGAACCAGTCCGAGTTCGCGCGCTCCGACCGAGCCATCGCCATCCGCATCGAGCGCGTCGCCCGAGCCCGCCGTGCTCCGCACCGTGAACTCGTCGATCAGGTACCCGTCGATGTCCTTGAAGTAGAAATGCGCGAGGCGCGGATCTTCCTGCACGTGGAAGACGCCGAAGAGCGCCCCGTGCTTGGCGCCCTGGGTCGAGGTGTAGACATTCGCGAACCAGTCGCCAAAGACCTCCTGGTCCCGGATCTTCTGGCCCCCGAGGCCCGACACGAAGGCGAAGCTCCTCCCCTCGTCCTCGGGCGTCGCCGGGTCGTCGCTTCGCAGCACGAGAGCGTCCGAGTCGCTCGCGACGAGCTGCCACTCCATGTTCGAGAGCAGATGGGTCCGGGAGTAGCTGTGCTCGTGGCCGGTCGCGATGATGGCGCCGGCGCGGCGGGACTCCTCGTAGACCCCCCAGCCGGTCTCATCGGACTTTCCGCCCGCCTGCATCAGGTGCTGGTTCTTGTGCCAGATGCTGATCCGCCACGGTGCATCGCTCGCGGCGAAGCGCTCGCGGATGTAGAGATCGTAGAGACCGTCGCCCGCGGCGACGATGCCGGGCGCGGTCATCACGAAGTGGATCCCCCGCCAGATGAACTCCGACTGGACGCCGAGGTCCCCCGTCCACGGGATGCCCAGCCGGAGCATCCGGTCCCGAATGAAGTCCTGATACCCGTTCGACCCGAAGTAGCGGCTCTTGTCGTGGTTTCCGATGCACGCGAAGTACGGAAAATCGGCGCCGAGCACCGAGTCGATCGACGCATTCCAACGGGCCGGATCGCCGTCGTAGTCGAAGTCGCCGGCGTGCACCACGGCATCCGCGCCCTCGGAGGCGATCAGCTGGAGGACGGCGAGGGCGCCGGCCCCGCGCCCCTGGTCGCCGATGAAAGCGATCTTGAGCTCGTGCGGCGGAAACCCGGTGGGAGCCCCGCCGACCACCAGGAACGGGAAGACCAGCAGAAGGAAGGGCGCTGCCGACGCCCACGCCGACCGGCGCCGGCGCGCATGACCTTCCCGAGGGTGCGAGCGTGCGGTGTGACGCGTCGGCACGTCACCCATTGTATTCGCTGTGCCAGCAGGCCAGCGCCATGGACCTCGCGGGCGGGTTGCGCTGGCGCGCGAAGGGAAGAATTGCGCCCTCCCGGCCGCAACAACTGCGTCTGAGTGTACCATGCGCTTCCAGATCAGCCGGGAGGGTTCGATGGCCCGGTCTCTCCGCATCGCGACGCCGCTGTGCCTGATCGCCGTCCTTCTGCTGCCGGGGCCGCGCGCCACCGCTGCTGCGTCCGAGTTGCCTCCGCGCAATCCGTGGCTCGCGGACTCGAGCTACCCGATCGGGCACGGGACCGCGGCCCAGCAGGACTCCGTGCCGCAGGCGGGACCGAGCGGGCCCGGGCGCCCGCTCGAGGCGCAGGAGATCCAGTGGGCTCCCGTCGGGCCTGCGCACTTCGGGGCCAACACCTCGTCTCCCTACCCGGACGGGCGGCGGGTGCTGTGGAGCAACGGTCTCGACCGCATCGTGAAGATCGACCATGACTCCTTCCGCGTGCTCGCGACCTACACCTTCCCGGACGCGCAGCGCTATACGCAGGAAGAGGCCGAGGAGTCGATCGCCGGCTTCGATCGCTCCAACTCGGGTCTCTTCGCGATCGTGCGGGCGCTCGGCGAGGCCCGCAAGCTCCGCGATCTCTCGGGCGTGTACACGCTCCTCGACGCCGAGAACGTCTACTACATCGGCGACAAGGCAGGGGGCATCACCGCCTACGGCGATTCCGAGCCTGGGAATCCCGCTTCGCCCATCGAGAAGCGGCGGGAGTTCCGGCTGCCGCCGGAGGCCACAGGGCTGCTGATCGGAATGAACATGACCTTCGACGGCTGGCTGCTGGTGGCGACCGAGCACGGCACCCTGGTCGCCGTGAAGCGGGACTTCTCGGAGTACCGGGTGGTGCGGCTGCTCCACAGCGAGGGGGCGGAGGGCAAGGCCAGCGGTCCCGGCTACGGCTGGGTCCGCAACGGCTTCGCGGTCGACGAGGCCGGCGGCATCTACGTCGCGTCGCAGGATCACCAGCACAAGGTCGTCTGGACGGGAGAGCGCCTCTCGACCGACGAAGCCCTCGGGGCCTGGACCGCTGCCTACCCGAACGCGTGGGGCCATGGCACCGGCTCCACGCCGAGCCTGATGGGCTTCGCAGACGAGGACCGCTTCGTCGTGATCACCGACGGCTCGCCGGTGATGAACCTCGTGCTCTTCTGGCGGGACGCGATCCCCTCGGACTGGCGGGCGTTCCCGGACGCGCCGGACCGGCGCATCGCGGGGATGCTGCCCGCGAACATGGGGGATCCCGCGATCCAGGCGATTCAGTCCGAGCAGTCGGTGGTCGTGGCCGGGACCGGTGCGCTCGTCGTGAACAACGCGGCGCGCAACGCGCCCTGGTACCTGCCCGCGCGCGCCAGGAGTCTGCTCGTCGGCTACCTCGGCAGCCATCCCGACTACCAGCCCTTCGGCGTCCAGAAATTCGCGTGGAACCCCCGAGCGCGCCGGCTCGAGGAGGCCTGGGTGAACCGCGAGGTCTCGTCGCCGAGCTGCGTTCCGATCGCGAGCTACGCGAGCCAGATCGTCTACCTCGTCGGGGCGCGGAGCAATCGCTGGACGCTCGAGGCGCTCGACTGGGAGACCGGCCGCTCGGCCTTCCACTACGAGATCGGCGGCCAGCGCTACAACCCGCTCTTCGCGGGGACGCTGGTCGACGAGGCCGGCCGGATCCACTTCGGCACGACCTGGGGCCGCGTGCGCCTCGATCCAAAGCCGGCCTTACCCGGGCCTCGCACTCGCTGATCGCTCGCGCTCGGGCTCCGGGCTTCGCTCGCCTGCGGCTCGCTGCGCGGCGGCTACGCCGCCTTGCTAGTCCGAGCTCGGCACGGCGACCGAGGACGAGATGCCGCCGTCCACGACGAGGGTGGCTCCGGTCACGTAGCTCGCCTCGTCCGAGGCGAGAAAGAGGGCCGCGTTCGCGATCTCGTCCGGAAAGCCGAGCCGGCGCAACGGGATCCCGTTGGCGAAGCGATCGCGTCCGGGCCGCGTGTCGAGCCAGGCCCGCAGCCCTGGCGTATCCATCGTCCCCGGGCAGATCGTATTGGCGCGGATCCCGTGCGGGCCGTATTCGAGCGCGACGCTGCGCATCAGGTTGATCACCGCGGCCTTGGCCGCACCGTAGGCCGAGAGGCCGTCCACCGCGCCGAGCCCCGCCCCCGACGAGGTGGTGAGGATGCAGCCGCGCCGCTGCGGCAGCATGACGCGCAGCGCGGCGCGCGTCCCGTACCAGACCGAATCGAGGTTGAGAGCGAGATCGCGCCGCCAGCGCGCGTGGTCCGTCGCCTCGATCGGCGTCGGCATCGCACCGCCGGCGTTGTTGTGGAAGACATCGAGCTTGCCGAAGGCTGCCACCGCGGCGTCGGCGAGGGCCTCGGCCGTCTCGGGCTTCGTCACGTTGCCAGGGACCGCCCGAGCCCGGCCGCCCGCGCGTTCGATCTCCGAGACCACGCGCGCCGCCGCCTCGGGATCGAGATCGTTCACGACGACGGACGCCCCCTCCAACGCGAAACGCAGCGCCGAGGCCCGGCCGATCCCCGAGCCCGCGCCCGTCACCACCGCCACCTTGCCCTCGAGTCGGCCTGCCATGCTCCCCATGGTTTATACTCCCCGCTCCCACCGCGCCACAGTTCGGGCACCCGGTGGTTGGAAGGAGAAACACAATGAACCTCGGTCTCGAGGGGAAGACGGTGATCGTCACCGGCGGAAGCGGGGGCATCGGGCGCGGGCTCGTGCTCTGCTTCGCCGAAGAGGGCAGCAACGTGGTGATCGCCACCCGCGACGCCGCTCAGGGCCAGAAGGTCGCCGACGCGGCCAAGGAGCATCCTGGCCGCACGGTCGTGATCCCGACGGACGTGACCGACCTCGCGTCCGTCGAGCGCCTCGCGCGCGAGACCGAGCAGAGCTTCGGGCCGGTCGACGTGCTCGTGAACAACGCCGGGGGCGTGTCGCACCCGGGCCCCTTCCTCGAGACGCCGCGCTCCAACTGGGAATGGGAGGTGAACCTCAACATCTGGGGCGTCGTGAACTGCACGCGCACCT
>CAYPSI010000050.1:0-1789 GCA_964413375.1 uncultured Spirochaetales bacterium
TCAGGTGGACTACGGTCAGGGTGCCCCGACGCTGTGGAAGCCCGGCCAGTACAAGCGGCCCTACCTGTTCGTGATGACGCTGAAGTACTCGGGCAAGAGCTTTCGCAAGACGGTGTGGAAGACGGACCAGGAGATCTGGGCGCGCCTGCATGAGGAGGCGTGGCGCAGCTTCGGGGGTTGCTGCCAGTACGTGGTGCTGGACAACCTGCGGGAAGGGGTGATCCGCGCCGACATCTACGAGCCGGAGCTGAACCCGGTCTACGCGGCGATGCTCAAGCACTACGGGGTGGTGGCCGATCCGTGCCGGGTGGGCGATCCCGATCGCAAGGGGACGGTGGAGAACGCCATCCAGCACACGCAGGGCACCGCGTTGAAGGGGCGCCGGTTCGACGCGATCGAGGAGCAGAACGCGTGGCTGTCCCACTGGGAGGAGCGCTGGGCGGCGCCGCGCATCCATGGTCGCAAGAAGCGCCAGGTGCTGGAGATGTATCGCGAGGAACAGCCCCACCTGCGAGCCCTGCCGTTGGAGGGCTTCCGTTGCTTCAAGTCAGGCACGCGCACCGTGGACGATGCGAGGCTGGTGCAGGTGGCGGGCTCGTACTACGCGGCGCTGCCCGCGCGGCTGCACAGCGTGGTCCAGGTGCGCATCTACCCGCGCGAGATCGAGATCCTCGACGCGGCGGGCGTCGTGTTGCGTCGGCACGCGAAGTCGGAACGCAAGGGCCAGTTCGTGATCGGCCACGAGGATCGCATCTTCAACCCCTCGCGCGAGACCGGTCGGTTGCTCGCGAAGGCCGGGAAGATCGGCCCGAACACGGAGCAACTGGCGCAGAAGCTGTTCGCCAACCTCGGCCGCCCCGGCCAGCGGGCGCTGTACGGCCTGACCAACCTGCCCCGCACCTACACGTGCGCGGACATCGAGGCCGTGTGCACTCGCTTCCTCGACGCCGAGTGCATCTCGTACGCGGCCATCCGGCGCGCGCTCGAACGACAGGCCGACACTCCACCGGCCCCCGCACCCGTGCTGACCCAGGAAGGCCCGGCGATACGGGCCATCGCCGAGTACCAGTCGTTCTGGGAAGCGCACACGCAGTCGCACCTGCTCGAGGAGGACGCCGATGGCCATGTCCATCCCTGAACTGGAACGCGCGCTGCGCGGCCTGCGGCTCTCCGGAATGACCGCCACCCTGCAGGCCCGCGCCCTCCAGGTGGCCAGTCACGAGATGGACTTCACCGAAGCCTTCTCCTGGCTGGTGCAAGACGAGCTCGACCGGCGGCGCAGCCGACTTCAAGAGCGCCGCTATGCACTGTCCGGGTCGCCCGAGCGCAAGACGCTTCAGGAGCTGGACTGGAGCTACAACACGCGCCTGCCCAAACGCGACATCCTCGAACTCGGTGCATTGAAGTTCGTCGATGCCCGCGAGGACATCCTCCTCCTCGGGCCGCCCGGCACCGGCAAGAGCCACGTCGCCAAGGCGCTTGCGCTGCTGGCCGTCGATCGGGGGTGCAGGGTCTTCTACCGGGAGGCACATCAACTGATCGAGGACATCACCGAGGCGCGTGAGCTCGGCGCCCTGCGAAAGTACCGCGCGCAGCTGAAGGCGACCGAGCTGCTCGTGATCGACGATCTGTTCCTGCGCCGCCTGCCCGCCACCGCCGGCGACGAACTCGCCGACGTACTGATGAGCCGCTACGAGAAGAGCTCGACGATCATCACCTCAAACCGCCCGCTCGAGGACTGGGCGAAACTGCTGGGGGACGTGGTCGTCGTCGCCCCGCTGCTCGACCG
>CAYPSI010000051.1:0-17286 GCA_964413375.1 uncultured Spirochaetales bacterium
TCCTTCCAGCGCGCGCCCGTCCTCGACGCGCTCGACCTCGCGATCGCGCCCGGCGAGCGCGTGGCGCTCGTCGGCGCCAATGGGGCCGGGAAGACGACGCTCTTCCGCTGCCTGCTCGGCGAGTACGTCTACGAGGGCCGCGTCGCGGTGGGCGGCCGCGACCCGCGCGCGCTTCGCACGGAGGTGCTGCGCCGCACGGGCTTCGTGCCCCAGCTGCCTCCGCCGTTGCGCATGCCGGTGGGGAGCCTGCTCGCCTTCGCCGCCGAGGTCTGCGGATCGCAGAGCGGGTCGATGGAGGCGGTCGCGACGCGGCTCGGTCTCGACGCGCGCGCCATCTGGCGCCAGCCCTTCGCGAAGCTCTCCGGCGGGCAGAAGCAGAAGCTGCTGATCGCGGTGGCCCTCGGTCGCGCTTGTGAGCTCCTCGTGATGGACGAGCCGGCCGCGAACCTCGATCCTCCGGCGCGGCGCGCCTTCTTCGAGCTGCTGGCCGAGCGCCAGGACCGCACGACGATGCTGATCTCGAGCCACCGGATCGACGAGGTGGCGCAGCTCGTCTCGCGCGTGATCGAGCTCGATCACGGCCGCGTGGCGCTCGACGATCGCGTGGATGGGGCCGCAGCGCTCGACGCGCTGCTGCGCTGCCGGATCGAGCTCGCGCACGCCTCGGCCCCCGCGGCCGCCACGCTGCGGAGCTGGGGACTCGTCGCCACGGAAGACGGGCTGCATTTCGAGGGCACGATCGCGGGGCCGGATCGACTGCGCTTCCTCGGCGCGCTCTCTCGCTACGCAGGACTCCTACGCGTGCTCTCTCTGGAGGAGTCGGAACGCGGGGAGGCCCGTCGATGACCGCGCTCCCGCCGCATGGAGCCCGCGCGCGTTGGCTCGCGCTGGCAGCACTCTGGCTCGCGGCGGCCTGCTCGCAGCCCACGAGCGGTCCACTTTCCATCGCGTGGGGCCGCGAGCCCTGCGCGCATTGCAGCATGGCCATCGGCGAAGCGCGCTTTGCCGCCGAGCTACGGCTCGGACCGCGCGAGCTGCTGCGCTTCGACGACTTCGGATGCGCGATCGTCTGGCTGGCGGAGCACTCCGACTCCGGGGAGCCGCTCGAGATCTGGGTGATGGACCAGGACCGGGAGGAGTGGCTCGACGCTCGCAAGGCCTTCTACCGCCCGCAGCAACGAACCCCGATGGCCTGGGGCTTCGGCGCCGTCCCGGCACGAGAGACGGGAGCCGTCGACTTCGAGGCCGCGAAGCGTAGCGTGCTCGCACGAAAGAAAGAGAGGGCCTCCCGTGGCGGCTCCTGAGGAGGCACGCGTGACGACCCTCGCGATCCCCGCTCGGGCAAGCGCCCCGCCGGGGCCGGGCGGGATGCTGCGCCAGCTCTGGCTGGTGGCTCGGCTCGACGTCGGCGAGTCGCTGCGCGCGCGATGGTTCGCGATCTACGCCGCGCTCTTCGGCGGAGTGGTCGCACTGCTCTTCGTCTTCGGTCTCACGGAGTCGCGCATCCTCGGCTTCATGGGTCTTTCGCGGCTGCTCGTGACCTACATCCAGCTCTGCATGGCGATCGTACCGGTCTTCGTGCTGGTCACGACCGTCCGCTCCGTCGCCGGCGACCGCGAGGCGGGCGTCTTCGAGTACCTGCTTTCGCTGCCGGTCGGGCTCGGCCCCTGGTTCTGGGGCCGAACGCTCGGCCGCTTCCTGGTGGTCTACCTGCCGGCCCTGCTGGCGATGCTCGGGGCGGCCGGCTGGGCCTGGCACGAAGAGATCGAGGTCCCGTGGCAGCTGCTGTGGAGCTACGGCGCGATGCTCGGCGCACTCTGCGCCTGCTTTCTCGGCATCGCGATGGGGATCTCCGCGGTGGCGCGCAGCGTCGACGTTGCGCAGGGGGCCGCCTTCCTGCTCTGGCTCGGCCTCGTGCTCTTCCTCGACTTGATCCTGATCGGCGTACTGATCCAGCAGCACGTGCCCGCCGACACGGTGGTCGCGATCGCGCTCGCGAACCCGCTCCAGGTCTTCCGCACCGCGGCGCTCCTGCTCTTCGACCCAGAGCTCGTGCTGCTCGGGCCCGCCGCATTCGTGATCCTCGACGTCTTCGGCCGCGAGGGCTACCTCGCCTGGTCGCTCTTCTATCCGAGCGCCCTCGGCCTGCTTTGCGCGAGCGCCGGATGGTGGCGTTTCCGCCGCAGCGATCTGCCGTAGCGAGCGAAGCTCGCTACGGAAGGCTCGAGGACGTTGCGAGGATTCGAGCGGTGGCAGCCTGCTCCGCTCGGCTGCGCTTCGCTGCGCGCGCTTCGCGCTTGCTGGCGTCGACATGAACTCGCGGGTGGGGCGCGTCAGCGCAGGGGGCGAAAGGTGTCGCGGATGTCTTCGATCACGGCAGCCGGCTCTTCCGCTGGCGCAAAATGGCCGCCGGAGGGGTGGATGCGCAGCAGGCGGCGGTCGTAGAACTCGGCCGTCCAATCGGTGGGGCCGGGCGCCCGATCGGCCTCGAAGAGCGAGATCCCCGTCGGAGCCGAGACCACCGGCGTCTTCGCGTGCGAGGGGCGCCACGGGTTCGCGACGGCCTCGTAGTAGTAGCGGATCGCGCTGCCGAAGCTCTCGGTGAGCCAGTAGATCATCATCGTGGTGAGCAGGTCGTCCTTCGAGAAGCGGCTCTCGACGTCGCCCCCGCAGTCGCTCCATGCGCGCCGGCGTTCGAGGATCCACGAGCAGAGCCCCACCGGCGAGTCGTGCATCGCGAAGGCGAGAGTCTGCGGATCGAGCTGGTGCACCGCCACGTGACTCGCGAAGCGCTTCTCCCATGCGACGGTCCGGGCGCGCAGCGCGGGATCCGGGGCGAGCTCCGCGACGACGTCGCCCAGCGACCAGGGCCGGTCGCCCTGGAAGACCGGCAGCGTGAAGGCGCCGACCAGATGGACGCCAATCAGGTGCTCGGCGTACTTGTGACCGAGCTGCATCGTGACGAGCGTGCCCCAGTCCCCGCCATGGGCGGCGAAGCGCTGGTAGCCGAGCACGTCGCGCAGCAGCGAGACCCAGAGGTCCGCCGTGCGCCACCAGTTGATGCCGGGCGTCTCGAGCGGCGTCGAGAATCCGAAGCCCGGGAGCGAGGGCACCACGAGGTCGAAGGCGTCGGCCGGATCTCCGCCGTGCGCGCCCGGATCGGAAAGCGGCCCGATCACGCGCTGGAAGTCCCAGAAGGTCCAGGGCCAGCCGTGCGTCAACACCAGCGGGATCGGCCGCGGTCCGCGGCCACGCACGTGCATGAAGTGGATCGGGATGCCGTCGATGCGCGCGCGAAAATGCGGGTAGGCATTCATCGCGCGCTCCTGCGCGCGCCAGTCGTAGCCTTCGAGCCAGTAGCCGACGAGCTCGCGCAGGTAGCGGCCCTGCGTCCCGTAGCGCCAATCTTCATTGGCGAAGTCGGGGGCCCAGCGCGTCCTGTGCAGCCGCTCGCGCAGGTCGTCGAGCTTCGCCTCGGGGATCTCGATCCGAAACGGCTCGGCGCCCATGGCTACCTTAGTGCTGGCCCTCGGCCATCTTCTTGGCCTTCTCGCCCGCCTCATCGAGCTTGTCGCCGGCCTGATCGAGGGCGTCTGCGCCAGCCTGGTGCGCATCCTCGACGGCTTCGTCCATGGCCTTGCCGGCCTTCTCCATCGAACCCTCTTCACTGCAGGCCACGGCGCCGAGCGCCAACGCGCAAACGGCCAGGAGCGAAAGAAATCGTCGCATGCTTGGTACCCCCAGGGCTCTGATGGCCCCCGCGTACGATATCGAGAACGGAGCGCGAGGGCGATCCTGTGCGTTGAATCTGGAATCGTAGCGTTCGCCCCCCGGACGCCGAAGCCCTCGTGGCCTCTGCTACCGAGCCGGGCGCGCGGTCTCAGAGAGTCCTGCCGCGTGCTTCCCTGCGACGAAGCCCCAGGCAAGAGCGCGCAGGTTCGCGACGCCGCTCTGGTAGCCGCCGCCGAGGTCGAGGAGCGGGGCCGAATTGCCGGCGGCGCAGCGCCCCGGGATCCGGTCACGCGACGTGTGCTCCGAGCAGGCAGTCGCTTCCAGCGCTCAGCCCAGCAGCGGCGTCTTCGCCCAACCGTCCTCGTAGGGCGTGAAGAAGCGCGTCGTGGTCTTCAGGTGGCTGATGAGCCAGCGCCCGCGCGCCCGGTCGCCGTCGACCTCGATGATCGGATTGGTGGCCTGGTGGATCGTGAACGAGAACACCGAGCGACCGGTCCGGAAGAAATCGCGGATCGCATCGCGGCCGACGAAGCGCCCGAAGCCCTCTCCTTCCCAGACCGCGTCCTCGGTGAAGAGCTCCGCCACACCGTCGGCGTCGTAGGGGCCGTCGTCACAGCGGTCGCAGTAGCGGGCCTTGAGCTGCTTGATCGCTTCGACGTCCTCGAGCACGCGGACCCTGCGTTCGAGCTCCTCGAGCGTCACGACACTCTCCCCTTCAGGCCCCGACCTTCACGCGACGCGCGCGGTCGAGCGCATTCATCAGCGTGGTCATCTCCCGGGTCTCGAACTCCGGCAGCGGGCCGGGCTCGCGGCCCTCGGCGAAGGCCTCGACCCGATGCGTCACCTCGTGGAGCGGCTGGAGCAGCATGCGGCGGATCAGCACGAAGACCACCAGCGAGAACGCCGCCGAGCCGATCAGCACCGCGAGCACCAGATCGATGATCAGCCGGATCGACTCGCGCTTCATCGGCGAGAGATCGAAGCGCATCGTCGCGAGCCAGGTCTGTCCCTCCCGATCGAGGATCGGCGGCGCCGTGAAGAGCAGGTCCGTGTCGTGGCGCTCGCTCGAGCCCCGAGCGCTCGCGCCGCCCGGGTGCAGCTCCGTCGGCTGGAGCTGGCGCAGACCGATCTGGAGGTCCGCAATGCCCTGGAGGCGATTCGCGAGGTCTCCGACGTCTTCGAAATCGTTGGCGTGATGCAGGTCGTGCGCGAGCGCCACGTGAAGGATGCTGCCGATGCGGTGGGCCGTCACCTCGGCCTGGCGGACGTCGCGCTCGTAGAGCCGGTAGGGAACGATCGCGAGCACCCCGAGAATCGCGATCCCGGCGATCCCCACCAGGAACCACAGCAGGCGCCGCTCGGCACTCGGACGAATGGACGGCGACGCGGTCATGGCGTCCTCCCTTTCCCGGAGTGGGGACTCACCCTGAAGCCTAGCCCGCTTCGGCCCGCAGCGGAGCGCACGCGCCGCTAATCGCCCCGGGCCCGTTCGAGTTCGAGCAGCTCGCTCCGTCCCCGCGCGGCGAAGTCCCGCCGGATCGCCTCCCGGTCTGCATCCGTCATCAGCCGGTAGGCATGGTCCGGCCCTCGGAGCCAGACGGGATCTGCGCACTCCCACAGCTGCGCGCGCAGCACGCGCTTCAGGATCTTGTGGGTGGGCGTCGCCGGGAGCTTGCGCGCGACCCGGAGGTAGCGCGGCGCCCACTTCGTGCCGAGATCGGGCTGCGCCGCGAGGAAGTCGCGCAGGCCCTCGCCGTCGAAGCGAGACGCTTCGCGCGGCAGCACCGCCGCCATCACGTCGTCCCCGACGCTGGGGCTCGGAACCGCATACACCGCGGCCAGCAGGACCTCGGGGTGTCGGATCAGCACCTCTTCGAGCGGAGCGGCGGCGAAGTTCTCGCCATCCACCCGCAGCCAATCGTAGTTGCGACCCGCGAAGTAGAAGAAGCCCTTCTCGTCGCGGTAGCCGAGATCCCCGCTCCAATAGATGCCGCTCCGGGTGCGCTCCTCGTTCGCCTCGGGGTTGTTCCAGTAACCCTCGAAGTTCGCGGCCGTCTGCAGGTTGGCGATCTCGCCGATCGCCTCTTCGGAGTTCTGCAGCCGCCCATGTTCGTCGAAGCGGGCCGGCGAACGCTCCCTTCCCGTCGCGGGATCGAGGATCAGCGTGCCCGGCATGCCGACGCCGAGCGCGTTCGCGGGCGTATCGGGGGTATGCGAGATGGAGATGCCTCCCTCGGTCGAGCCGTAGTTGTCCGTCACGCTGCACGCAAAGCGCTTCTCGAAGAGCCCGATGTCCCGCGGCGTCCCCTCGTTCCCGAAGCAGCGGCGCAGCGGATTGTCCGCGTCGTCAGGCCTTTCCGGGGTCGCCAACACGTAGGAGAGAGGCTTGCCGACGTAGGGCATGTAGCTGCAGCCGTGGCGCCGCAGATCGGGGAGAAATCCCGAAGCGGAGAACTTCCGCCGCAGCGCCATCGCCGCGCCGGCAGCCACGCTCGTCGCCCAGCCCACCATCAGCGCATTCGAGTGGAAGAGCGGCATCGCGAGATAGGTCACATCCTCGGATCGGAGTGCGATCTGCGGCAGGTCCTTTGCCACCGTCGCCACGCCCGCCAGCCTCGCCTGGGAGCAGATCGCGGCCTTCGGGTGTCCCGTCGTCCCGGACGTGAAGATCAAAAGGTAGGGCGCACGGGGATCGACCGGGACGCGCGGTGCAGGCTTCCCTTGATGCCGTCGCAGCGCCTCACGCCACGCCTCCGACTCGATCTCGAAACGCCTCCCTGGCTCGATCGGGAGGTCGAGACCGGCGAGCGCGGGCGCGTGCGTCTCTTCCGTGACGAGGATCTGGGCGTCGGAGTGGCGGATGTCGCGTTCGAGCTCAGCGCCGCGGCGCGTTGGGTTGACTCCGACGACCGCAGCGCCCGCCAGCGCGGCCGCCCCGAGCAGCATCGGATACTCGGGGACGTTGTCGAGCAGCACCGCGACGTGGAAGGGCCCCGCTCCGCGCAGATCGAGCAACAGGTGGGCGCGCGCGACACAGGCCCGGACGTACTCGCGCCAGCTCCAACGCTGGTCATCGAAGAAGAGCGCCGGCCGGTCGTCGTCGGCGCGAGCGAGGATCAGCTCTGCGAGGGTCGGCATCGGACGCAGGCTGACGCTATCACGCTCTGCCGGCCCGATCATCCCCGGAGCGCCGGCGCCGGCGCGATGCGCCCGCGCACCCTACCCTGCCCGATCGAACCCCTGGACCGGAGAAGCCATGGAGATCGCCGCCCCGCGAGCCACCCTGACCGTCGATGCCTGTCTGCGCGTACTCGACGCGGCTCTCTCTCACGGCCGCTCGAAGGGCCACCGGATCTGGGTGGCCGTGGCAGACGCGACCGGAGAGCTGATGGGCTTCATCGGCTGCGATGGCGCGCCGCGCATCTCGGCCCGGGTCGCGATCGACAAGGCCTTCACCGCCGTCGCGACCGGGCAGCCGACGAGCGCGTGGAAGGCCTATCTCCTGTCGGCTCCCGAGGAGGAGCGCGAGATCCTCCGGAACTTCCCGCGCTACATCGGCGCCGAGGGCGGCCACCCCATCGTCCACGAGGGACTCGTGCTCGGAGGCATCGGAGTCTCGGGGGCAAACCAGCAGGTCGACGAGGAGTGCGCTCGCGCCGGGCTCGCCGCGATCGGCGCAGCACTCCGCTGAGCGCTGGTCTCCGAGCCCGTCCTGCCGCACATCTCCCAGTTCCAGAGCGCCCGAAAGGGTCGTCCCCTCTGGATGCTCGGCCTGAACGCGGCCGGGAGGCTCCTGCCGCAGCTGGCGACGCCGTCCGCGTCGGCGTGGTGGAAGCGAGCCGGGAGCGACGAGCCCCAGGCAGGCGCCCCGGCGCCCGCTGCGGTGGAGGCGCTCGATGCGCTCGTCCGCTCGCTCCGAGCCGACGCCGCGCTCCACCTCGTCGGGCGCCTCGCGGCGCGCGACGACACGCTGCGCATGGCCCGCACCCACCTGCGCATCGAGCGGACCTTGCGAGACGATCCCGCGATCGCCGACACGGAACTTCCGGCGCCGATCTTCATCCTCGGCTGGCCGCGCACGGGAACGACCTTTGTGCACACGCTGCTGGCCTGCGATCCCGCGCACCGCACGCTCCCCTACTGGGAGAGCTTCGATCCGGTGCCTCCGCGCGAGGGCCCGGACCGACGCCCCCAGAAGCTCGATCGGATGCTCCGGCAGCTAGCGACCTTCGCGCCCGACTACCACGCCATCCATCCGATGACGGCGCGGGGAGCCGAGGAGTGCGTCGCCCTCTTCATGAACGTCTTCCGCACGCTCCAGTTCGACATCCAGTACCGCGCGTCCAGCTACGTCGATTGGCTCCTCCGTCAGGATGCGCGCGTGGCCTACACCGCCTATCGACGGCAGCTCCAGCTGGTGCAGCATCACCGGCCCCATGGCGCGCGCTTCGTGCTCAAGGACCCCACCCATCTGGTCCATCTCGAAGCGATCCTCGAGCTCTTTCCCGACGCCCGCCTGGTGTTCACCCACCGCGATCCGGCTCGGGCGCTGAGCTCCCTGTGCTCTCTCTACGCACACACGCGCGCGATCTTCAGCGACGACGTCGACGCTCACTCGATCGGGCGCGAGATCCTCTCGGGCTACTGGCCCGCTGCCCTCGCTCGCGCTCTCGAGCTGCGGGAGGGCCTCCCGGCGCAACGCTTCGTCGATGTGCGCCACCAGGACCTGACCCGCGACCCGATCGGCACCGCAGAGCGGCTCTACCGCGAGCTCGGACTCGCCTTCGACGAACCTGCGCGCCGCGCGATGCATGAGTTCCTTGCGACCCGGGCTCCGACCTCGGCGAGCGTGCACGAGCACAGCCCCGAGGGCTTCGGTCTCGAGACGGGCGCGATCCGCGAGCGCTTCGCCAGCTACTGCGCGCGCTTCTCGCTCGCGGACGGATCCAGCGCGCGCAGCCGCTCGGCGTGATCGGCGCGGAGCTTCGCGTGGATGCCACGCGCCAGCTCGGCGTGATCTGCCGCCGAGTTCTTGCGCAAGACGTTCGAGAGCAGCGCCACCAGATAGAAGAGGCGGCGTCCTCCCGCCGGGGCTTCGATCACCGCCACCGAGTTCATGTAGTTGCGCGAGTTGCCGTGGTACTTCTGGCACACGAACTCGGGCTCCGGCTCGCAGGAATACAGGGATCCGGACTTGAAGTAGACGGCAGCATCGGCGAGCGCCGGGGCCGCCGCGTAGCGGATGCGCCGCTCGGTCTGGTAGAGCAGCCGCTTGAGCTCCCGGCTCGACCATGCGTCGACGAGGCGTCCCTGCTCCATGCGCAGCAGGAAGCGCACCAGCTCGCGCGACGTGGCGTGGCTGCTCGTCCCCGGAACCAGGCGCTTGCCCTCGTGGGTGAAGACGCTGCCCTGGCGCAGCGAGGCGAGGTCGAGCCCGTTTCGCGTGACGGGTTCCTGGATCGCGGCCGCGAAGAGTGTCCCGAGCTCGCTCCGGGGCGTCTCGGCGAGAAAGCGCCGCTCCTCGTCGGCCTCCGCCGGGTATGCGGCGCCGAAGCGCCGCATCAGCAGCAGCTCGCGCTGGAGCATCCCGGCCGCGGCGTTGGAGCTCGCTGAGAGCATCCAGTCGAGATAGGTCCAGAGCGTCGCCTGGTCGCCTTCTCGAATGGGCCGGCGGGTGAGCTTCTCCCCGAGCGGATCCCAGAAGGGAACCGTATGGTGATCGCTCACGCTGAACGCGTCGGCGCTGACGATGCGTTCGCGGAGTATCCTCTCGCGCGCCGCGACGTCGTGCGGATGGGCATCTGCCAGCGCCTGGAAGATCGCGAGCGCAACCACGAGCTTCCCGACGCTGCCGGGATTCTGTGCGAGGCGACCGTTCCACTCCGCGTAACGAATGCGCTCCGGGTCCGAGAGGTCGAGCAGCGCAAGTCCGTAGCGGTCGGCGTCCCTTCCGAGCAGGCGCGCGAGCGCGCGGGTGAGAGCGGGATCGGGGGCCGGCAGATCGAGGGTCCCTGTGTCCGCGAGCCGCAGGTCCACTTCGGCAAGCGAGAGCCGCTCTCCCGGAGCTCGCTTGCGGCCGGAGAGCTCGCCCGCCTCTACTCGCCGTTGGACCTCGAGCCTCCCGATCCCCGTGTAGGCGCCGCCGTCGATCGGATAGGCGCGCCCGCTCGTCGGCAGCGCGAGCAGACAGGCCGCCGCGGCCGAGACGACGCTTGCACGAGGAGAGCGGGGCACGGGTTTGCCTCCGGAGGAAGGGGAACGCCCGCATTGTAGGGAAGCCTCCCGAGCTTGCCGGGCGAGCGCATGCCGCGCAGAATGGGGTCGCATGAGCGCGATCCCCGATCCTGCTGAAGCGGTCCTCTCCGAGCCGAACTCGCTGCCGGCAGGTCGGGTGGAGCTCTTCTTATGGCTGCGAGCCACGAGCGATCCGCGGCCGGCGATCGAGTCCGCGCTGCGAGCAGCGGGCAGCGGCCTCGTGTGGTCGGGTCGGGCCGAGCGACTCGTGATCGGCGAGGGGGCCCTCCACTGGACGCACGCCGCTCTCGTGCAGGGTCCCTCCGAGCGAGCGATCTTCGAAGCGCTACGCCGAAGCGCGCGCGCCGCCGGTCTCACGGAGCTCGCGAGCCGCCGCTTCCACCGCCAGCGGCTGCCTGCGACCACTCGGGTCCTTCTCGGCCTGCTGCGTTTCATCGGGCGCTGGCGCAGGCCTGCCGAGCCCGACGCTGCGACTTTCGAGCTCCCTCCCGAGCTCGCTCCCTCCGCGCTGAATCCGCCGCTCGAGCGCTTGCGGAAGATCGCGGCCGACCGCAGCCCGGCCGCGGCCTTCATGATCAACCTGCTCGCCTATCGCGAGCGGGCGGAGTATCCCGACGGCTCCCGGCGCGCGAAGCTCTCCGGGCGCGCCGCCTATCGACGCTACGGCGTCGTTGCCGCGCGCAGCGTGGCGCTGCTCGGAGGGTGCATCGAGCACCTCGGACGCCTCGAAGGCGCCATCGGTGACCCTCCCGGGCTCGCGACCAGCGGCGACTGGGACGAACTCGCGATCGTGCGCTATCCGCATCCGCGCTCGCTCGTGCAGCTCGAAGGGATGCCGGGCTACTCTCGCGCCTTGGCGCACCGCAGCGCGGCGCTCGCGCGAACGCTGCTCGTCATCTCTCGTTGATCGCCATCCGCCGCTTCGGAGAGGAGGAGCCGTGAAGGTCGATGCGGGTCTCATGCTCCAGCAGCTCGCCGCGGTGCCGCCGCGCGTCCGCGAGCTCGAACGCGCCGGCTACGACGGCGTGGCGACCGCCGAGATCGCGAACGATCCCTTCCTGCCGCTCGTGCTCGCGGCCGAGCACAGCGAGCGGCTGGAGCTCTCGACCTCGATCGCGGTCGCCTTCGCTCGCAATCCGATGCTCCTCGCGCAGACGGCCCACGATTTGAACGCCTGGTCGCGAGGCCGGATGATCCTCGGCCTGGGCTCGCAGATCCGCCCCCACATCACGCGTCGCTTCAGCATGCCCTGGAGCCGACCTGCGGCGCGCATGCGCGAGTTCATCCAGGCCATGCGAGCGATCTGGGCCTGCTGGTACGAGGGCAGGGAGCTCTCCTTCCGCGGCGAGTTCTACACTCACACGCTGATGACCCCGATGTTCAACCCGACCGAGCGAAGCTTCGGCGCTCCACGCGTCTTTCTGGCGGCCGTCGGGCCCCGCATGAGCGAGGTGGCGGGCGAGGTGGCCGATGGCCTGATCGCACACGGCTTCACGACCGACCGCTACTTCCGCGAGGTGACGCTCCCGGCCGTCCAACGCGGGCTGAGTGCCTCGGGTCGTGCGCGCGACTCCTTCGCGATCCAGTGTCCCGTCTTCGTCGCCACCGGCGAAAACGAGGAGGAGATCCGCTCGGCCTGCGACCGCGTGCGCGCGCAGATCGCCTTCTACGGCTCGACGCCGGCCTATCGGGGCGTCCTCGAGCTCCACGGTTGGGGCGCAGTCCAGGGCGAACTCAATCGCCTCTCGAAACAGGGA
Organism: uncultured Spirochaetales bacterium; assembly: GCA_964413375.1. Taxonomy (GTDB): domain Bacteria; phylum Myxococcota_A; class UBA9160; order UBA9160; family SMWR01; genus CAZUYC01. The sequence continues at coordinate 11,745 of CAYPSI010000051.1, forward strand.
CGCTGGGCCGAGATGGGAAGCCTCATCGACGACGAGACGCTGCACGCCTTCGCCGTCGTAGGCCCGTGGGACGAGGTGCTGCGCGGCCTGCGCGCGCGCGCTTCGGCGGGCATCGACCGCCTGCTGTGCACCTTCGACCTCGGGCGCGGCGAGGCGGCTGCCGATCGGCTCTCGGCCCTCCGACGCTAGGCGACCCGTCCGAGAGTCACACCTCGTCAGGAAAGCCGAAGGCCTGCTGGTAGCGGCGGAAGCGGTCGCGCTCGACTGCGATCGCCTCGCGCTGACCGGCGTCGTAGACGTGCTCGCCGAGGCTTCCCTTCGGCCTGGCTGCCAGGCAGTCGATCATCGCATCCATCGCCGTACCCGAGAGCGCCAGACCGAAGCGCTCGTAGCTGCGCTCGATCTCGGCCTCTGGATGGTTCGCGAAGTCGCTCCCGCAGGATCGATCGGCCCTCACTTGCGCCGCGCTCCCCTGCAACACGCAGTCCAACCCCTTCGCTCGCATGCTAGACTCCGCATTTCCGCCGGCGCAAACGAGACGGAGGCCAGAGATGTCGATCGAGATGAGGGCGATCCACGTCGGCGCGAAGGATCTCCCCTTCGTCGACATCGGCGGCGGCAACAAGCTCAAGGTGATCCAGGTGAAGCGCGGAGAGGGGCTCTGGATCATCGAGAACCTCTTCATGGCGGGCTACGAGGTGCAGACCCATCGCCACACCGGACCGGTCTGGGGCTACACCTTCTCCGGCGCGTGGAAGTACAAGGAGTACGACTACGTGAACCGCGCGGGATCCTTCCTCTACGAGCCCGCCGGATCCGTCCACACGCTCCAGTGCATCGAGGACGAGACGCGCGTCTTCTTCCATATGGTCGGTGCCAACGCGAACCTCGACGCCGACGGAAAGGTCGAGTCCATCGTCGATGGCCTCGTGACCCTCGAATTCTACCGGGCCGCGTGCGAGGCCCAGGGCCTCCCGCGCCCGAAGGTGCTCGTGGAGTGAGTCGGCGATCGAGCCCGTCGTGTCCAGCGCCCTCGTCTGGATCGACCTCCGCGACGCCCGCCTCACGCCCGCCTAGGGGAGAGACGCGATGCAGGAGTGCAAGGGGCTAGTGGCCTTCGTGACCGGCGCCAGCCGCGGCATCGGCGCGGCGATCGCCGAGCGTCTCGCCGCTGCGGGAGCACAGGTCGCCGCGGTCGCGCGCAGCGTCGACGAACACCCGCCCGACATGCCGGGCACGCTGCACGAGACGGTCGAGCGGATCGAGACGCGCGGGGGGCGGGCCGTTGCGATTCGTGGAGACGTGCTCGACGCGGCCTCGCGCAGCGCGGCCGTGACGCGCTGTCGCGAGTTGCTGGGTCCCATCGACATCCTGGTGAACAACGCGGCACAGGGGCCCTACCGACCCTTCGAGAAGTTCAGCGAGAAGCACTTCCAGCAGACCTTCGAGGCCAACGTCTACGCTCCGCTGGCCTTCACCCAGCTCGCCGTTCCGGACATGCGTCGCAAGCGTCGGGGCTGGGTCGTGAACATCTCATCGGCCACGGCCGAGTTCCCGGGCGGACCGCCCTACATTCCGTGGGAGCAGAAGGGCGGACACCACCTCTACGCGAGCAGCAAGGCCGCGTTGAACCGTCTCAGCGCCGGGGTCGCCGCCGAGCTCTACGCTGACGGCATCGCAGTGAATACGCTCGCCCCGGTCGCCGCCGTCCTCACCGCGGCGGTCGTGGCGGTGGGCGCCGACAAGTGGATCGAGCCCTCGATGGTCGAGCCGATCGAGGCGATGGCAGAGGCGGCCCTCGCGCTGTGCTGCTGCGATCCCGCGAAGCTCACGGGTCGCGTCACCTACAGCCTGCGCCTTCTCGAAGAGCTCGGTCGCGAGATCCGCAGCCTCGACGGCAGGGCACCCCACCGGCCCGAAACGGCCGAGAGGCGATGACTCCGCACCTGCGACCAGGAGGGGAGCCGTGAAGATCCTCGTGATGGGTGGCACGCAGTTCAATGGGCTCGCGCTCGTGCGCGAGCTCGCCCGCCACGGCCACGAGGTCACGGTGCTGAACCGCGGCAAGACGGCGGCCGAGCTGCCGCGCGGCGTGCGACGCCTCTTCGCGGACCGGACCGACGCAGCGGCGCTGCGCGCTGCGCTCGCCGGGCAGGACTTCGACGTCGTGCACGACGTGAATGCCTACCGCCCGGAAGACGTGCGGACGATGAGCGAGCTGCTGCGCGGCCGGATAGGCCATTACGTGTTCATCAGCTCTACGGTGATCTACGCGGCCTCGAACTGGCTCCCGATCGGCGAGGGCCAGCCGCTCGACCGCTCGCCCCAGCAGAACGAGTACGGGCGCCTCAAGATCGAGTGCGAGGACTTCCTCGTGCGCGAGCATCGCGAGCGGGGTTTTCCGGCCACGATCGTGGCGCTGTCGATGGTGATCGGACCGAACAACATCCTGCCCGACCGCGAGCAGCGCATGTTCGCGCGGCTGCTGGCGGAGCGCCCGATCCCGATCCCCGGCGATGGCACCACGCTCGCCCAGGTCGGACACGTCGAGGACCAGGCGCGCGCACTCCGGATGTTGATGGCGAACCCGAAGACCTTCGGCCGTCGCTACAACCTGACCGGCGGGGATTACTTCTCGGCCGAGGGCTACGTCGACACCTTCGCGGCAGTGGTGGGCGTCGAGCCGCGCAAGGTCTTCGTGCCCGCCCGCCTGATGGACGACCTCTACGCCGGTCGGGAGTGGCTCGCCCCCGGAGAGGTCCAGGCGAAGATCGACATCCGCAGCCAGGAGCTGCCGGGGGCGCTGCTGCGCCAGCGCTTCCTGCTCACCTTCCTGGTCCAACGCCTCGCGCCCCACATCCATCCCTGGAACCGCAGCGTCGTCTTCTCGGTCGATCGGCTGCGCGAGGACGTCGGCTGGAAGCCCGAGCTCACCTTTCCCGCAGCCGTCGAGCACACCTACGCGTGGTTCCGCCAGCAGCGGCTGCACGAGACGGCAGATTTCGACTGGACCTGGGAGGATCAGCTGCTCGGGTTCGTCGGAGCGGGCCCTCGATGAGCGCGCCGCTCTTCGACCCCTACGATCGTGCGCAGCAGGTCGATCCCTATCCGCTCTATCGAACGCTGCGGGAGCACGACCCTGTGCACCACAACGAGGCGCGAAACTTCTGGGCGCTCTCGCGTCACGCCGACGTGCTCGGGGCCTTGCTCGACCCGGCGACCTACTCGTCCGCGGGTGGCAGCTTCCTCGACGACGACCCGCAGCGCGTCGGGCGAACCCTCGGCACCACGGATCCGCCGCGCCACGACCGTCTGCGCAAGCTCGCGAGCGTCGGCTTCAGCGCGCGGCGCGTAGCGGCACTCGCAGCGCAGATCGAGCGGATCGCCCGCGATCTGCTCGTGCGCGGACGCGAGATCGGACGCCTCGACGTGCCGGGAGAGTTCGCGATGCCGCTCACCGGTCGGGTCATCGCGGGCATTCTCGGCCTGCCCGAGGCCGACGTACCCGAGCTCCAGCACTGGGCAGAGCGAAGCGTCGTCGTCGGCGCGGGCGAGACCTACGGGAGCGAGGTCCAGCGCGCCTCGCTCGAGTCGCTGCTCGCGTACCTCGGGGCGGCGGTAGCGCTCCGCCAGAAGGACCCCACCGGCTACGACGACCTGCTGGGCGCCCTCGTCACGGCCGAGATCGACGGCGACCGGCTCTCGGGGGACGAGCTCTTGTGGCTGGCCCAGGCGCTCTTCGTGGCGGGCTACGAGACCACGACGCACACGATCAGCAATGCCTGCGCGCTGCTCGCCGCGCATCCCGACGCTCGGCGGGCGCTGCGCGAGCAGCCTTCGCTCTGGCCCGACGCCTTCGAGGAGATCGTGCGCTGGGACTCGCCTGCGCAAGGTTTCCAGCGCACGCTCACCCGCTCCGTCGAGCTGCACGGGCGGCGGATTGCGGCGGGCGAGCGGGCCCTGCTGCTGATCGGCTCGGCGAATCGCGACGAGCGGGAGTTCTCCGAACCCGATGCGTTCCGGATCGAAAGACGACCGCAGCGCCACCTCGGGTTCGGACACGGTATCCACTATTGCATCGGAGCTCCGCTCGCGCGCCTCGAAGGCCGCATCGCGCTCGAGCTCCTGGTCGAGAGCCTGGGTGACTGGGAGGTGGACCGCGCGGCTGCGGCCAGGGCCTACACCGCGCGCTTCCTGATGCGAGGCTGGGAGCGACTACCGATCGAGTTCTCGCCCGCCTGACCCCAGCGTCGCGGTCATCGGCGCGCTCGCGGCGCCTTCGTCGCGGGGCGATGCGAGAGATCGGGACGAAGGCACGTCCCGATCCTCGTTTCGCGTCCGGGCGGACCGCTAGTAGCGGTTGCCGCGGAACCCGCCGCCGCCGCCGGAATCACCCCGGCGATCCTGGGCCTCGTTCACCTTGATGCTGCGCCCGCCGAGGTCGCTCCCGTCGAGGGCCCGGATCGCGTCCGCTGCAGCGCTCGGCTCCTCCATCTCCACGAAGGCGAAACCGCGCGGGCGGCCCGTCTCTCGATCCATGATCACGTTCACGGACGCGACGGTGCCGTGGCGACCGAAGAGATCCTTGAGATCCGCCTCTGTGCTCGTGAAGGGAAGGTTTCCGATGTATAGCTTCTTGCTCAATTTATCGTGTCCTGTGCACCCGGGTCGAAATCCGACGCGGGCGCGTTTGATCGCTGGGGCCCCGCTCGGAACGTCCGAACGACAATGCCCCTGGGCGATCGTCGAGCCCCACGGCCCCGCTGGGCCGAGAGGGAAAGGCAGCATCATTGGGGACGAAAGAACAGGCAGGTGGAAAAAAGGCTGCGTGTCGGCCCGGCCCGAAATGGCCCTTCGCAGCGGAGCCTAGGGAATCCTGTCGGCAGATGCCAACTGCGGCTCAGCGCGCATCAACAGAGGGTGCGCAGCGCCCGGGCCCCCCTCGTCGGCGGGCCCGGCGTCGCGCCCTACGCGGATTGGCGGCGTCTCCGGATGCTCGACGCCGCGAGAATCAGACCGGTCGGGAAGAGCAGCGCGGCCGAGGGCACCAGGCGGTCGATGCCGTCCACCGAGTCCTCGATGCCTGCGAAGCTGAAGACCGTCCCGGTCTGGAACTCGAGAACGCCCGTCGAGACGAGCGTGCCGCCCGAGTACGCCTGAACGTTCACGAAGAGGTTGTCCACCGCGTTGTTCCGAACGTCGAAGCCCGTGCGCAGCATCGTCGTCGAGAAATCGATCGTGATCGGGGATCCGTGAATGCTGAAGAGGGCAAAGTTCTGGCCCTGTGCGCCGAAGTTGGCTGTGAGCCCACCGGAGAAGGTCACTCCTTGCGCGGAGTACTGGGTCGTGATCGGAGTTTCCGGCGCGAGACCGCTGAAATCGATCACGGTCTCGGATCCCTAGAATGCCGCCTGAGTGATGGCGATCGGCGCCGCGCCGGCGGAGCCTGCCATCAGCGCCACGAGTCCCGCGGCGAGCATGCTCGTCGAGAAGCCACTGACGTTTCGCATCTGGATCTTCATGCGCATTCCCTCCTGCTGCA
>CAYPSI010000052.1:0-38503 GCA_964413375.1 uncultured Spirochaetales bacterium
GGCCAGATGGGCTTGCGCCTCCTCGAGCAGGATCTCGGCACAGCGCTGGGCAGAGAGCCCCCCGATGCCGGCGCCGAGCGCGGGGATCGCGAGCGTGCGGCAGCCGCGCTCCGCCGCGAGCTCGAGGCTGCGCCGCACGCAGGAGCGCACGCTTTCGGCGCTGGCCGAACCCCCCGGCGGCATCCCGGCCGCATGGATCACGAAGCGCGCGCGCAGCCGCCCGGCACCCGTCACCGCGGCATCCCCCACTGCGATCGGCCCGATGGCATCGCACTCCGCCTGGATCGCGGGTCCGCCCTTCTCCCGGATCGCTCCCGCCACCCCCGCCCCGAGCACGAGTGCGCTGTTGGCGGCGTTCACGATCGCGTCGACCTCCTCTTCGGTGATGTCGCCTTCGCGCAGCACGATGCGCCCCCTCATCGGCGCCCTGCCTCGATGCGCTCGAGGATCCCCGCGACGAGCAGCGGCAGCAGGATCTCGTGATGACCGATGAGCGAGATCCCCAGCCCCCCGAGCCTCGTCGGTCGCCGCACCACGTTCTCGAGCGGTCGGTAGTGGCGGATCATGTCGAGATCCACGCTCGTGAAGCGACGCACGCGGTGCCCGAGGTTGCGCGCCAGCGCGAGCGCCTTCAGGAACACCTCCGGAAGGATCACGGCCGAGCCGGCGTGGAAGAGCACGCCGCCTTCGAGGGTCGCCACCAGACCCGTGAGGGTCTCGAAGTCGCGCATACTGGTCGCCCCGAGCGCAGCCCCGTCCGCACTCGGGTGCATGTGGTGGATGTCCGTTCCGATCGCGGCGTGGACGGTCGCTGGAACACCGAGTCGGTAGGCCGTCGCGAGGATCGAGCGCGACTTGTGCGGATAGCGCCCCGTCTCGATCTCGCGCCCGACCGCAGCGCCCATGCCGAGCCCGTCGGACGCGCCCGCGGCGATCGCGGCGTTGAGACGCTCGGCGCTTTCCCCGGCCATGCCGAAGGTGCCCTCGTCGAGCGCCACGTCGACGTCCTCGCTCGTGCGCCCCATCCAGGCGAGCTCGAGATCGTGGACGCAACCCGCGCCGTTGAGCAGCAGGCCCGAGGCGAGCCCGCGCTCGAGCAGGTCCACCACGAGGGGAGCGAGTCCGACCTTGATCACGTGGGCGCCGAGCCCCCACAGGATCGTGCGCCGGCGCGCATGGGCCCGGGCGGCCGCATCGATGGCGCGGCGTAGATCCGCGGCCCCGAGCACGCCGGGGAGCCCGGCGAGAAACGCCGCGAGGCTCCCGCCAACACGGTAGGGCTTCGCCTCGTCCCGCAGCCGGAGCTTGCTCGCACGCCTCCGGGCGCTCACGCTGCGAACCATGCGGCGGTCGATCCGCGGCGGCCGCTGGCCCAATCAGAGAAGCCTGTTCAAGAAAAAACCCTTATAAGTCAGATAGATGCGACTATCGACAGGATACCCACAGGCGGGCCCTGACGTCAACGGATGCAACGCGGCCGAGCCAGCGGCATCCTAGGGGGCGACCCACAGGAGAGGGAGAATCCAAGGTGGCCGGAGTTGCGGAAGTCACGGATCAGAACTTCGAGAAGGAGATCGTCCAGTCGCAGATGCCCGCGATCGTGGACTTCTGGGCGGAGTGGTGCGGCCCCTGCCGGGCCGTCGCGCCGATCATCAAGGATCTGGCCACGCGCTACGAGGGCAAGCTGATCATTGCCAAGGTGGACGTGGATGCGAATCCCGGCACCGCCGGGCGCTATGGCATCCGCAGCATCCCGACCGTGCTCGCCTTCAAGGGGGGACAGGTCGTTGGCCAGCTCGTGGGCGCCCGACCTCGCGCCGATTTCGAGGCCTTCGTCGACAAGCTGCTCGTTTAGGACGAGCGGAGCGCGAGCGCAAGGCCGCGAAGCGGCCGCGCAGCGAGGCGAAGCCGAGCGGAGTCGCCGACCGCGCCCCGGGTCGAAGCAGCGTCCTCGGACCGGCGAGCGAAGACCCTCAGACGGGCGGCTCGAAGAAACGGACCGGCCAGCGCCGCCGGACCGCCGCGCGGTAGAGCAGCGGATCGGGGTTCACCGCCACCGGGTGGCCGACGAGGTCGAGGAGCGGGAGATCCGTGATCGAGTCGGTGTAGAAGAAGCTCTTGGCGAGATCGATCCCCTGCTCTTCGATGAACTGCTGGATCCAGTAGATCTTCCCCTCTTCGAAGCAGATGGGCTCGACCACCCGCCCGGTGAAGTGGCCGTTCTCGACCTCGAGGCGGGTGTACAGGAAGTGGCGTACGCCGAGACGCTCGGCGAGGGGCCGCACCACGAACTTCGTCGCGCCCGAGACGATCGCGACGACGTGGCCATTGCGCTCGTGCTCCTGCAGCAGCTCAGCGGCCCGCGGATAGATCGTGCGGACGACCGCCTCCTCGCACCAGATGCGGGCTTCGCGCTCGAGCTCCGCCTCCGACTGGCCGCGGAACTGGACCATCATGTTCTTGGTCCAGTTCCGGATGTCGAGGATCCCGAGCTTGTATTGGAGGTAGGCGCCGAGACCCTTCAGCAGCTCGAGACCGCCGATCTCGCCACGCTGGTAGCGGTAGCGCATGTACAGGCTGCCCGAGTTCTCGGAGATCAGCGTCTTGTCGAGATCGAAGAAGGCGCCGATCCGGGGCGTCTGGCGAAGGGCTACGGGGAGGGTCACGGGAGGACTCGCGCCTCAGAAGACGTAGCGGCGCAGCGAAACGTTCATCAGCAACCCCACGGCGATGAGCGTCGACACCAGCGCAGATCCGCCATAGGCGATGAAGGGTAGCGGTACGCCGATCACCGGCGCGAGACCCAGGACCATCCCGATGTTGAGCACCGCTGGCCAGAAGAGAGTCCCGACGACACCCACGGCGAGCATCGCCCCGAAGGCGTCCTTCGAGTTGCGTCCGACGACGAGGCCCCAGACGAGCAGCAAGACGTAGATCGCGAGCACGAAGGCGGTCCCGACGAAGCCCCATTCCTCGGCGAGCACGGAGAGTGCGAAATCGGTGTGCTGGGTCGGAAGGAAGTTCAGCTGCGTCTGCGTCCCCTCGTGCCATCCCTTGCCCCAGAGCCCACCCGATCCGATCGCGATGCGCGACTGGTTCACCTGGTAGCCGGAGGCGAGCGGGTCGCGCCCGGGGTCCACCACGTCGAGGAGGCGGCTGCGCTGGTAGGGCTGGAGGACGAAGAGCCAGAGCGAGACCAGCACGGCGAGAGCGAGTAGCGCCACCGCTACCCACGCACGCGCGCGGATCCGCGTGAGGCCGAGGTAGGTGCTCCCCACCAGAAGCGTGAGCAGCGCCACGCCCATGTCGCGCTGGAGCAGGATCAACCCGACGGGAACACCGATGATGGCGAGCGGCCGCCAGAGATCCCGTAGTCGTCGCACCTCGCTCGGCGGGTTGCGATGAAAGCTGCGCGCGAGCATCAGGATCATCGCGAGCCGCGCGATCTCCGCGGGCTGGAGACGTCCCTCGAGGAGCCAGCTCTGGCTGCCACGCGTCACCGGGGCCAGCACGAGCGTCGCGGCGAGCACCCCCGTCGTGAGCAGATAGGCCGGGAGGGCGAGCCGCTCGTAGTGGCGGTAGTCGATCAGGAGGATCACGAGCATCGCCGCCGTGCCGAGGCCGAGGGAGAAGAGCTGGCGGCGAAGGTCGTCGGAGAGCCCCGCCGGCGTGAAGGTGGAGGAGTAGAGATTCACCAGACCCACGAGCACCAGGAAGAGCACGAGGCCGAAGAGCATCCAGTCGAAGTTCTGGAGCAGACGGCGGTCAATCGCCGGCAAGATCCACCTCCGCCGCCGCAGCCCCGTTCCCCACCGGCGCGCTAGCGGGGCTCGTGGCGAGCTCTTCGCCGGCCGCCGCGCGCTTCTTCTCGAAGTAGCGGGCCAGGATCTTCTGCGCGATCGGCGCCGCGGCGCTGCCGCCGTGGCCGCCGTGCTCCGCGAGCACCGAGACGACGATCTCCGGAGACTCGACCGGAGCGAAGCTCACGAACCAGGCGTGGTCGCGGTGACGGATCGGGATCTCGTGGTCCTTGAGATCCTTCGTGTGCTCGAGCCGTACCACCTGGGCGGTTCCGGTCTTGCCGCCGACGCGCACGCCGGGAACCCGCGCGCGACCGCCGGTTCCGCCAGGCTCTTCTACGACCGCGGCGAGCGCGTCGCGGATGCGTGCGAGGTCTGCCTCGGAGACGCCGGTGGTGCCGACGGGCTCCGGAGCGGGGCTTTCCAGCATCCGACCGTCCTTCGAATGCGCGAGGACGAGCCGCGGCGTCAGCACCTTCCCGCCGTTCGCGAGTGCGACGTAGGCCACCGCCATCTGGAGCGGTGTGGCCAGGTTGTACCCCTGCCCGATCGACGCCGACACGGTCTCGCCGGCCATCCACTTCTCCCCGAAGCGGCGCAGCTTCCAGCTCGAGGTGGGCACGAGTCCGGGCTTCTCCTGGGCCAGCGGGATTCCGCTGCGCCGACCCAGCCCGAAGGCCTCGGCGACCTTCGCAATCCGATCGATCCCGAGGCGCAGGCCCATCGTGTAGAAGTAGACGTCGCACGACTTCTTCAGCGCGTCGCGCAGGTCGACCGAGCCGTGGCCCTCCTTCTTCCAGCAGCGGTAGCTGCGACGCCCGAAGCTGAAGGAGCCCGGGCAGAAGACGCGTTCCTGCGGGGTCGCAACCTTCTCGGCGAGGATCGCCGCGGCGACGATCGGCTTGTACGCGGAGCCCGGTGGGTATTGCCCCGAGATGGCGCGATCCTGGAGCGGACGCCATTCGTCGCCGGTGAGCCCCCGCCAGGTCGCAGCATCGATGCCGCCGGAAAAGGAGTTCGGGTCGAAGGAAGGTTTCGAGACGAGCGCCAGTACGTCGCCGCTTCGCGCATCGAGCGCCACGGCGGCGCCGAGCTTGCCAGGCTCGCCGACGACGTCGGGGAGGAAGGCCTCCTCAGCGGCCTGCTGCAGGTCGAGGTCGAGGGTGAGCCGGACGCTGCCGCCGGAGAGCGCCGGCAGCTCGTCGAGCACCTCGACGACACGCCCCGCGACGTTGACGACGACGTTGCGACCGCCGGCCTTGCCGCGAAGCCGGGGCTCGAGCAGCGACTCGACGCCCGACTGACCGATCACTTCACCGGGGCGATAGCCCGCATAGTCGCTGGCCGTGAGCTGGTCCTTGCGGATCTCGCCGATCGTGCCGAGCAGGTGCGCCGCGAGGTCCCCCGCGACGTAGTGTCGGCGCGGCCGGATGTCGGTCATCACGCCGGGAAGCGCGTAGAGGTGCGATTCGACCCGTGCCAGCTGATCGAAGGAGAGGTCCCCTGCGAGTCGGACGGGCTGGAAGCGCAGTCGGCCGCGCGGCTGCCCGACACGCTGGCGCAGGGCTTCGGCGTCTCCGTCGATCAGCAGGCCCAGCGCCGCAAAGGTGATCTCGGGCCGGCGCAGCTCGCTCGGCATCACCTCGACCCCGAAGGCGGGGCGGGTCGTCGCGAGCACCCGGCCCTCACGGTCGAGGATGTCGCCACGCGGCGCCTCGAGGCGCACCAGGCGTACCGCGTTTCCCTGTGCGATTCCCCGGAGCTCCTCGCCGCGCAGGATCTGGAACTGGAAGAAACGCACCCCGAAGACGACGAAGACGACCAGGATCGCCGCAACGAGGAAGGGGAAGCGCTCTTCGAGGATCGGGTCCGGACCGGCACCGAGGCGCCCGTGATCGCTAGCGGCCATCATGCCGGGAACTTCCGGGGCTCGAGCCGCATCAGCCTCGCTCCATCCTCGTCCCCGAGAGCCTGGCAGACCCACGCCACGCCTGCGGCCACGAGCGGAGCGAGCAGCCCGTTCACGAGGGCCTGTGCGACGAAGTCCCCGACCGGCGGCCAGGGGGGCGCCGCGCCGGACGCGAAGAAGGTGACGAGAGCCCACAGCGCGAGCCCATGCGCTGCGGAGAGCGCCGCCGCGAAGATCGCCAGCGGCACCGGTCCGCGAAGGTTCAGCCGCCGGCTCCCGACGCGCGCGGCCCCGAATGCCGCCATGCGCAGCAGCATGTGCTGACCCAGCAACGAGCCGGAGAGCAGATCCGACAGGTATCCGACGAGCGCCGCCAGGGCGACCCCGCTCGCGGCGCTGCGCAGCGAGAGGCCGAAAGCGACGACCAGCAGGAGCCCGAGGTCGGGACACCACTGGGGCGCCAGCACGCGGCCCAGCGAGGCCTGGACGATCAGGACGAGCAACGAGAGCCCGGCGAGTACGAGCTCCCGCCTCATCGCCCCGAGGCGCCCGCCGAGGCGGTCTGGGCCTCTCCGTCTCCCCCCTCGGTGCGATAGAGCAGCTCCATGCTCGGCCCCCGGCGCAGGATCACGAAGGCCTGCTCGAGACGGCCGAAGTCGACGGCTGGGACCAGCGTCGCGGTGCGCAGCAGCTTCGAGCCCTCCTCCGAAACGGCGGTGACGATGCCCACGCGCAATCCCTTCGGATAGACGCCGTCGAGGCCAGAGGTGATCACGACGTCCCCGATGTCGACCTCGCCTCCCCGGGCCACGAACTCGAAGTCGACGAGGTCGCTGCCACGCCCCCGCACGATCCCGCGCGTGCGGCTCCGCTGCACGGTGCCGTCGATCGCCGTCTGCCGGTCGAGCAGCAGCGTCGCCCGGGAGGCGCGGCCGGAAGTGGCCGTGACGAGCCCCACGATCCCCTCCTCGCTGATCACCGGCATGCCCGAGCGGATCCCATGCGCGCGCCCGCGATCGACGAGCACGGAGCGGAAGAAGGCCGAGATATCGCTCCCGACGAGCTGCGCCGGAAGCATCGGCACCTCGAAATCGGCGCGCATCTCGGCGATCCGGGCGAGGCGCCCGCTCGCGACGAGGGCCTCGCGCAGCTGGAGGTTCTCCTCGTGAAGCACGTGGATCCTCTCGTGCAGCAGCGCATTCTCCTCGGCGATGCCGACGAGATCGCCGTAACGACCCCAGGTCTGGCGCAGGAAGTCGATCGGGAAGGTGATGGCCTTCTGGATCGGTACGGTTGCGTCGAGGATCGGTCCGGCCCAGGGCGGAAGATCGCGCGGGCCGCCGCGCAGCGCGCGCCGGTCCACCACCATGCTCACCGTGGCGGCCGCCACCAGCCCGACGACGAGCAGGGGCAGCCGCATCCGGACTCTCAGGTCCGCCATAGTTTTCGCACCCGACCGGAGGGGCGGGGACGTCAGGACCGAATCGCGATTTCCTTGAGCAAGGCAAAGTCGTCCAGCGTCCGACCCGTTCCGATGGCCACGGCGGTGAGGGGGTCTTCCGCCAGCATGACTGGGAGGCCCGTAGCCTCCCGCAGCAGGACGTCGAGGTTGCGCAAGAGCGATCCCCCGCCCGTCATCACGATTCCCTTGTCCACGATGTCCGCGGCGAGCTCGGGCGGCGTGCGCTCGAGGGCGATCTTCACGGCCTCCACGACCGCGGTCACCGGCTCCGAGAGGGCCTCGCAGACCTCGTCGGACTTGATCTCGAGGGTCTTCGGCACACCGGCCACCAGGTCGCGACCCTTGATCTCCATCGACTGGATCTCTTCGGTCTGAGTGGCGGTGCCGATGTTGATCTTGATGCGCTCCGCGGTGCGCTCACCGATCAGCAGGTTGTGCTTGCGCTTCACGTAGTTGATGATCGCGTCGTCCATCTTGTCGCCGCCGACGCGCACCGAGTTCGAGTAGACGATGCCAGCGAGCGAGATGACCGCGACCTCGGTCGTCCCACCGCCGATGTCGATGATCATGTTGCCCGAGGGCTCCGTGACGGGAAGGCCCGCGCCGATCGCCGCCGCCATCGGCTCGTCGATGAGATAGACCTCGCGCGCACCGGCCGACATCGCGGACTCGCGTACCGCGCGCTTCTCGACCTCGGTGATGCCCGAGGGAACCGCGATCACGATGCGAGGCCGCACGAGGCGCTTGCGGTCGTGCACGCGCGCGATGAAGTAGCGAAGCATCGCCTCGGTGATCTCGAAGTCGGCGATGACACCGTCCTTCATCGGGCGGATCGCGACGATGTTGCCCGGCGTGCGACCGAGCATCTCCTTGGCTTCCTTGCCGACAGCGCGGACCTTGTCGACGCCGCGCGCGTTGCGCGTCACCGCAACCACGCTCGGCTCCGAGACGACGATTCCCCTCCCCTTCGCATAGACGACCGTGTTGGCCGTACCGAGGTCGATCGCGAGATCGTTGGAGAACCAGCCGAGCACGGAATCGAAGATCACGAGGTCTCCTGTGAAACGCGGTTCCGGAGGCGAACCCACAGCCTGCCGCGGGCGTCGCGCGAATCCGCGTAACTCATCGTTTCTACACGCGCTTTCTGACCTTGCCCACCTGTGGACGGAGCGTAACAGCCCGCCCGAGGGGGATCAAGGCTCCACGTCCCGCTTGCCCCCCGGGATGCCGATACCTAGTCTCGCCGGGCCCCTGGAGTTCCGCATCGACCGGACCCGCATCGGGGCTTGAGCAACGGGGGATGGATGCTGCGATTCCTGCGCCGGGGGCAGCGTTGGCTGACCGCGCTGATCGTCGTGTGTGTCGGCGGCGTCTTCGCCGTCTTCATCGGGATCGGCGCGCCGCTCCAGGGCAGGGGCGCCGCCGTGGTGGGCGTCGGCCCCTACCAGTTCGGGATCAGCGAGTTCGATCGGGAACGCAAGCAGCGGGAAGAGCAATACCGCCAGGCGCTCGGCGACCAGTTCGACGCGAAGGCTCTCTCGGAGAGCCTCGACATGCTGACGGCCCAGGTCCTCTCCAACCGGGCGCTGATGGCGCTCGAGGCCGAGCGGCTCGGCCTCACGGTCGCCAAGCCGGAGATCGAGCGGGCCTTGCGTCCGAGCTTCGCCGGAGAGGACGGGCGCGTGGACCGGACCGCCTTCCACGACTGGGTGCAATGGGAGTACGGGAGCGAGAAGGCCTTCGTGCGCGATCAGCGCCTGGAGATGCTGGCCCGCAAGGCGATCCGCATCGCCGAAGCCCAGAGCTACGTCTCCGAGGGCGAGGCCCGGGATGCGGTGCTCCGCCGGCTCGAGGCGGTGCGCATCGCGTTCCCGGTCTTCGACGCATCCAAGCTGCCGCCCGGAACGGAGGTGAACGCGCTAGAGCTGACGGAGTTCCTCGCGGCCCGAGATGCGGAGTCGCGCCAGCTCTACGACGATCGCAAGGACCGCTACGACGTTCCCGAGCAGGTGAGGGCCCGACACGTCCTGATCCGCGTGGCGCCGGAGGCGTCGCCCGAGGCGATCGCAGAAGCCGAACGGCGGACCCGCGGGGCGCTCGAGCGCCTGCGGGCCGGAGAGGACTTCGCGACGGTCGCGGCCGAGCTGAGCGACGACGTCGGATCGAAGGCGACCGGCGGCGACCTCGGCTTTTTCCGCCGCGGGCAGATGGTGAAGGCCTTCGAGGACGTCGCCTTCGCGAGCGCGCCCGGCGAGCTCGGCGAGCCGGTACGAAGCGAGTTCGGCTTCCACCTGATCCGCGTCGAGGAGAAGCGACCCGCGCAGCTGCGCAGCTACGAAGAGGTGCGCGAAGAACTGGCCGGCGAGATCCTGGGCCGGGAAATGGGCCGCAATGCCGCGCGCCTCGCCGCCGAGCAGCTCGCCCTCGCGGTGAGCGGAGGAATGAGCGTCGAGGACGCCGCCCGGGAGGCCGGGCTCACGCTCGAGCGCAGCGACTGGCTGCACCGGCGACCCGACGGCTACGTGCCGGGGCTCGGACCCGCTCCGGACCTGCTCGCGGTCGCCTTCACGCTGGAGCCCGGGAAGAGCTCCGATCGCGTCTTCGAGGCCGGCGACAAGCTGGCGCTCGTCCAGGTCCTCGAGCGCCGGGAGCCCCCGCCCGAGGAGGTGGGCCCCGCGGTCGAGGCCGAGCGACGCTCGCTCGCGCAGCGCAAGCTCGACTCTCAGCTGGAGAGCTGGCTCGGTGCTCGCCGCGCCGAGCTGCTCGCTTCGCAGGCGCTCTTCGTCGACCTCGAAGCGATCTCGCGCCGCTAGCCGGGCATTCTCGAGAGTGGGCGTCCGCGGCATCGACCATCTCGCGATCACGGTCGACGACGTGGATCGCACCCTCGCCTTCTACCGCCGCGTGCTCGATGCACAGCCGCTCTTCGAAGAGCTGTGGCGCGCGGGGAAGATCCCCGTCGTGCTGCTCCAGGTCGGCGCCTCGCGCCTGTCGATCCACTCCGCGAAGGCGCCGGCCTCGCCGCACGCCCGCATCCCGCTGCCCGGCTCGGCGGACTTCTGCTTGCGCTGGGACGGAGCGATCGAGAGCGCGATCGCGCATCTGCGCGGGCGGGACGTCGAGATCGTGCTCGGCCCCGTCCCGCGCCCGGCCGCCGACGGGGCGGCCGGCCAATCGGTCTATTTCCGCGATCCGGACGGAAATCTGCTCGAGCTGCTCAGCACCGATCCGTCGGACTAGCCCGCTGAGCTTCGCTCGCCTCCGGCTCGCTGCGCTTGCGCCGCCTGCGCGCGCTCAGCGCCACGCGGGAGCCGCGGCGCCCTTCGGATCGATCCACCACGGAGCCCAGGCGAGGACGAAGGTCTCGACGACCGTGTCCGCCTTGCGCGGCGCGAGCTCGAGCGGCTCCACGAGTGCCTCTCCCAGCGGGAGGGCCTCGACCTCGGATCGGAGCTCGGCCTCGAGCTCGTCGCGCGCACTGCGCACGGCCTCGAGCGCCGCCTCTGCGTCGCCGACATCCTCGCGCTCCTTGGCCCTGCGGCCGAGCCCGCGGGCGGCGCTCGTCGCGCGACCGAGGCTGCCGACCGAGAGCGTCTTGCGTCCGACGAGAACTCCGAGCAGCGTCGCACCGATGGAGATCGCAGACTGGAGCGTCGAGCTCCGCACTTGCGCCTCTTCGCGCCCGACGAGCGCGAGCGCGCGCCGCTCGCGCTCGGCGAGACGCTCGATCGCAGCCGCGTGCTTCGCGCGGAGTCGATCGACCTCGGCGTCGCGCCGCTCCCGGAGCGCAAGATCGACGAGACCCCGGAACTCCGCCGCCCCCTCTCCCGGCCGCGACACGAGTCGGAGCTCGCGACAGCGCGAGAGCACGAGCCTGTTCTCGCGATAGAGCCAGCTCCGAAGGGATCGCTCCCAGGCCGACCAGCTCTTCGCGCGCGCGGCGGCAGGCGGCAGCTCGTCCCACGCCGCGTCCGAGCGCGGGGCCTCCTCGAGCTCGAGCCGCTCGTCCGCTGCGGACTCCGCCCCCGTCCAGTCGGCCGAGGAAGCGTCCGCGGCGAAGGGCGCAACCAGCGCAACGCTGCGCCACACGTCGATGCCGGCCCGGGCATCGACGTGATGCAGCCGCGCCACGGCCCCGACGGCGGGCCGGTAGACGAGGCGCGCACCGGCGGGCGCGGGCCGGACGACGCGCAGGAAACGCTCCCGGACCTCGGCGGCAATCACCGGTCGCAACCCCTGGGAAGCCTGCACCAGGGCGCTCGCCACCTGCGTCGGGGCCACGTCGCTGGCAGCGACCGCGGCCCTCGCGGGCGGGCTGAGCCGGCGGATCTGCTCCCGGGTGAGCGGACCGCGCAGGTAGGAGAGCGCCCAGCGCGACTCGAAGAGCAGAGGCGCGTCGTCGTGCGCGCTGCTGCGCAGGAACGCGCGCTTGCGCAGGGCCGAGAGGATCGCATCGGCCCCCGCCCGGTCGAGGACACGGCCTGCGGCGGAGGACGCGCCCGCAAGGCCCTCGAGTACGCGGAGCTTGTCGCGCTCCGTCTGGAGTCGACCCAGGTACCAGGTCCCCGCGTTCGAGAGCGCCTTGTAGTCGAGGTCGACAGGATTTTGCGTCGC
Source organism: uncultured Spirochaetales bacterium (assembly GCA_964413375.1). GTDB lineage: Bacteria > Myxococcota_A > UBA9160 > UBA9160 > SMWR01 > CAZUYC01. Next base: position 11,786 of record CAYPSI010000052.1, read on the forward strand.
AAGGACGACGCCCACGCCGAAGGCACGCGCCTGCTTGAGGAGCACGAGCATCGGAAGCTTCGACGGCGGGCTCGCCGTAGGCGGCAGGTAGCCGAAGACCTCGTCCATGTACACGAGTGCGCGCAGGCTCGAGGTTCCGGGCTGGCTGCGCATCCACGCGACGATCTCGTGGAGCAGCAGCGTCACGAAGAACATCCGCTCCGCGTCCGAAAGGTGGGCGATCGAAATCACGCAGAGCCGGGGCCGGCCCGCATCCGTACGCAGCAGCCTCGCCACGTCGAGCGGCTCGCCTTCGAGCCACGCGGCGAAGCGGGGGGAGGCGAGCAGGTTGTTCATCGCGAGGGCCAGCGCGGCGCGCTCGCGCGCCGGATAGAAGGACTCGAGATCGAGCACGCCCACGCGATCGAGGCCAGGATCCTGGATCTCGCGGACGAGCTGTCCGAGGTCGAGCGCGCGACCCTCGGACCATGCGCGCAGCACGAGCTTCGAGAGCAGGACGTGCTCGCGGCTGCGCAGGGGGTCGGCCTCGACGCCGATGAGCCCGAGCAGGGCCGACACGGCTCCCAGCACCCGCTCGCCGAGCGCTTCCGGGTCGTCGGCGCCGGCGGCAGGCGGCGCGAGGGAGCGCAGGATCGACAGGCCCTGCCCGGCCGAGCTCCCCGGCGTGTAGATTGCGAGCTCCGCAGCCTCGCGGAAGCGCGCGATGCGCGCCCCGTCCTGGCCCCACGCCGCGATGCCGTCGGACCAGGTCTTCGCCACCTTCGCGGCGAAGGCGTCGGGATCCATCCCGGCGCGCCGGGCCTCGCCCTCGTCGACCCAGGGCCGGAAGTCCTGGGCGCGCTGCTCGGGAAAGGCGAGTGCCAGGTTGCCGAGATCCCCCTTCGGGTCGATCGCGATCGCCGGGATCCCGTCGATCGCGGCCTCCTCGAGCAGATCGATCGCGAGACCGGTCTTGCCGCTGCCCGTCATGCCGACGATCACGGCATGGGTCGTGAGGTCGCGGGCGTCCTCGAGCAGCAGCTCTCCGGTAGGCTCCTGCGTGCCGGGATCGAGCACCCGCCCGAGGTAGAAGAGGCCGAGCTTCTCGAAGTCCCGCATGCCCCGAGTCTACCCGCGAAGGGCTGCCCCGTGGCCCTCGCCCGACGGGTTGGCTAGACGTGCCGCGCGGTCCGAGGAGGAGAAGGAGCTTGACGCAGACCCCCACGGCGCAAGAGGCGGCCGCCGCCCGGCATCCGGGCGCACGGCGTCCGGAGCGCCAGCGCGTCGTCTCCTCTCACGGACTCCGCCTCGCCGTCTGCGAGTGGGGCGAGCCGGACGCTCCCACGATCCTGCTCGCACACGGGGGCTTCGACTTCGCCGGAACCTTCGACGTCTTCGCGCCGCTGCTCGCCGCCGCCGGCTACCGCGTCGTCTCCTGGGACCAGCGCGGCCACGGCGACTCCGACCACGCCGAGCTCTACAGCTGGGACGCCGACGTGCGCGACATGCTCGCGGTGGTCGAGTCGACCGGCTCGGAGCCGGTGGTGCTGGTGGGACACTCGAAGGGCGGCGCGATCTCGACGCACCTGATCCAGGCGGCCCCGCACCGCGTGCGCGCCTTCGTGAACCTCGACGGCATTCCCTCGCACAAGCCTCCCCCGGACGTCGCGGACCACGAGCGCACCCGCCTGCTCGCGCGCGAGCTCTCGGGCTGGCTGGACCACCGGCAGGCGGCGGCCACGAAGGTGCGCAAGCCCGACAGCCTCGACGGCCTCGCGCGCCGGCGCCAGCGCATGAACCCGAGGCTCTCGCTCGAGTGGCTGCGCTACCTCGCCACGATCGGCGCGCGCAAGGATCCGGACGGCTGGCGCTGGAAGATCGATCCCGCGCTGCGCCCGGGCGGCTTCGGACCCTGGCGCGCGGTGTGGTCGATGGCGCGCTTCGCGAGCCTTCCGGTGCCGCTGCTCGGCATCCTGGCGACCGAGTCCGAGCCGATGGGCTGGGATACGCGGGCCGACGACGTGCGCCCCTATCTACCGCCGGGCGCGCGCGTGATCGAGCTTCCCGGCGTCGGACACTTCGTTCACATCGAGCGGCCGAAGCAGGTCGCCGAGCTCGCCCTCGCCTTCCTGGCGGAGCTGCGATGAGCAGCGAGCGGCTGCGTCACTCGCGCGCGCTGCTGGCGCTCCACCGGCTGCGCGACGGATCCGGGCGTCCGCTCCTGCTGCTGCACGGCCTCGGCGAGCGAACTCCGGAGGCAGCGCCCTCGGAAACCCTGGTCTGGCCCGGTCCGATCTTCGGCCTCGACTTCACCGGCCACGGCGCGAGCAGCATCCCTCGCAGCGGAGGCTATACGGCCGAAGGCCTGATGGGCGATGCCGACACCGCATTGCGTCACATCGGCCAGGCGACCCTCGTCGGCCGCGGCCTCGGCGCCTACGTCGCGCTGCTCCTCGCCGGCGCGCGCCCCAGCGACGTGCGTGGCGCGATCCTGCGCGACGGCCTCGGCCTCGCCGGCGGAGGGCCCAGCCCCGGGACGCCGCAGATCCCCTTCCCGAACCCCGACCCCGCCGCGAGCGGCCCGCCGGACCCCTTTGCGCTCGCCGAGCTTTCCTGCGACGTGCGACCGCCCGACTACGCCACGGCCTTCCTGCGCCAGGCAATCGAGCTCTCGGGCCTCGAGCGCCCGCTCTCCGTGGGCTGCGCGGAGCGGCCTGAGTGGCTCGCAGCGGTCGCGGGCGAGCCGGGCGCACTCGAGACCTCGGTCGACGAGGCGCTGCGCCATTACGCGACGGTGGCTTGAGGGATCCTCTGGGGCCGCCCCCGGCCGGCTCCGCGTAGGCCGGCGCCGCGAAGCCCATCCGGCTACGCGAAGGATTCCTTCTTGTGCCGGATCAGGTCCATGAACTCGGAGCGCGTCTTCGGATCGACCTGGAACTCGCCGCGCAGCGAACTGGTGATGGCGAACGCACTCTGCTGCTCGACCCCGCGCATCATCATGCACAGGTGGATCGACTCGACCACGACCGCCACACCCCTCGGCTCGAGCACCGCCTCGAGGGTCTCGGCGATCTGGGTGGTGAGCCGCTCCTGGACCTGGAGCCGGCGCGCAAGCATCCCGACCAGTCGGGGGATCTTCGAGAGTCCCACCACCTTCCCGTTCGGCACATAGGCCACGTGCACCCGCCCGAAGAAGGGGAGCATGTGGTGCTCGCAAAGGCTGTAGAAGTTGATGTCCTTCACGATCACCATCTCGTCGTAGGAAACGTCGAAGAGGGCGTCGTTCAGGATCGCGATCGGGTCCTGCTCGTAGCCGCTCGTCAGGAAGCGCAGCGAGCGGGCAACGCGCGCCGGCGTCCGGGCGAGCCCGTCGCGTCCGGATTCCTCGCCGAGCTCTTTCAGCAGCTGCGCGACGAGGGGTTCGATGGGATCCGTGGCTTTGCTCATTCGACCTCTCCGTACACGAAGGAGTTGCGCCGGGTCTCGAGAACGCGCACGCGCCGCAGCCGCGCCTGCCCGGACGCAGCGACGGGCGTGGCGAGCTCCTCGAAGACCACGCGCGCGATGTTCTCGGCGGTGGGCACGAGGCCGCGGCCGCTGAAGAGGGGTAGCTCGTTCAGCATGCGGTGCGCGAGGCGCTGCGCGACGCGCTGCTCGAAGATCGAGTCGAGGCGGGCCGGGTCGATCACGCGGCCTGTCCACGGGTCGAGCGGTCCGGCGACGGTGACCTCCACGCCGTAGTCGTGGCCGTGCCCGGCTGGATTGGCGCACTTGCCGTAGATCCGCCGGTTCTCGGCGTCCGACTCGGTCGGGATTGCGAGCACATGCGCGGCCGGGAAGCGGTAGCAGCGCGTCAGCGAGATCAAGCAGCGCCTCCGCCACCGACAGGATCTCCGTCGCAAGCGGAGCGCGCAGCGAGCCGCAGCCGAGCGGAGTCACTCGAGCCCGGCACGACGATCTCCACCCACGTGTCGGCTTCGGGCTGAAGACGGATCCGGTCGAGCCAGCCGGCGGGGAGCGCAGCGAGCAGGATGCGCTCGATCACCCGCGCGAAGTTCTCGTGCGTCGGCGCATCCTTCTCGAAGTAGGGCGTGTCGCTGTTCAGATCACGGTGGTCGAAGCGTTCCATGATCTCGCGCTCGAGGATGTCCTGGACGTCCTTCAGGTCGACCACCATGCCGGTGCGCGGGTCCGGATCCCCCCGCACGGTGACTTCGAGACGGTAGTTGTGCCCATGCTGGCGCGCGTCGGGCCCGTAGAGGCGCTCGTTCTCGTCGTCGGAGAGATCGGGGCGCGCACAGCGCAGCGAGGTCGAGAACTCGATCGCCCGCGTGAGCCGCACCATTCCTGCCCCCTGACCGCCGACCCGCTCTACCCTGGCAGGGTACCGCAGCCCCGCGGGGGCGCAGGCTCCGTCAGTAGCGCCGCAGCAGGCCCCGGACCACCCCCCTGATCTGGACGTCGCGAGCCGGAACCTCGAGCGGAGACAGGCTCGCGTTTGCCGGAACCAGGCGGACGCGCGAGCCGCGCCGGTAGAGCTTCTTCAGCGTCGCCTCCTCGCCGCGGATCAGTGCGACGACCGTCTCGCCGTCCCGCGCCTCTGCGCGGCTCTCGACGACCACGTAGTCGCCGTCGCGGATCTGCTCGTCGATCATCGAGTCGCCACGGACGCGCAGCACGAAGCTCTCGCCGCGCGGCGGCACGAGATCCGGCGGGACTCCGATCGTCTCGTGGTCCTCGATCGCCTCGATCGGCGCACCGGCCGCGACGACGCCCGCGAGTCGGAGCGACACGAGCGCCTGTCCGCCCGCCTCGACCGGCTCGAGCGAGCGGGAGCGGTTCCAGCCTTTGCGCAAGAGCCCCTTCTCGACGAGGTGGCCCACGTGCTTGTGGACGGTCGCGACCGAAGCGAGCCCGAAGGCTCCGCCGATCTCCTCCAGGCTCGGCGAGTAGCCCTTCTCGTCGACGAAGCTACGCACGAAGTCGTAGATCTCGCGCTGCCGCCGTGTGAGCGCCATCCCGTGCTCCCCCCGCTGTTCTTCCCGGCCCGTGCCGGCCCTGGCAGGCAGCGTTGCGAAAGCACGGCGAAAGTCAAGGACCCCCCTGGGCCTTGCGCCGCGCCTTCCGGCGCCTACATTCGGGCGCGCTTGGCACTCGGACCACCCGAGTGCCAAAGCGAGACCACCAGGCGAGACCATCAGGGAACAGGCTTTGCCGGGCCGGCACCACGCAGGCCGGGAGCCGTCCCTTCGGAGGGTGCATCCACATGAAGATCCGTCCGCTCCAGGACCGCATTCTGGTCAAGCGCATCGAAGAGGAGGAGAAGACCAAGGGAGGCATCATCATTCCCGACACCGCCAAGGAGAAGCCCAGCGAGGGCAAGGTCGTGGCCGTCGGCAAGGGCAAAGTGCTCGACGACGGCAAGCTCCACCCGCTCGAGACCAAGAAGGGCGACCGCGTGCTCTTCAACAAGTACTCGGGAAGCGAAGTCCACATCGACGGGGAAGAGCACCTCATCATCCGCGAGGACGACGTCCTCGGCATCTGCGAGTAGAGGGAGGATCGGTCCATGGCAGCCAAGGAGATCCGCTTCGACCAGGACGCGCGCGCCAAGCTCCTGACCGGCGTCAACACGCTGGCCAACGCTGTGCGCGTGACGCTCGGGCCGCGCGGTCGCAACGTCGTGATCGAGAAGAGCTTCGGCTCCCCCACGGTGACCAAGGACGGCGTCACCGTGGCCAAGGAGATCGAGCTCGAGGACAAGTTCGAGAACATGGGCGCCCAGATGGTGAAGGAGGTCGCGAGCAAGACCTCGGACATCGCGGGCGACGGCACCACCACCGCTACGGTGCTGGCGCAGGCGATCTTCCGCGAGGGCGCGAAGCTCGTCGTCGCGGGCGTCGACCCGATGGAGCTCAAGCGCGGCATCGACAAGGCCGTCGAGGCCGTCGTCGCCGAGCTGAAGCGGCTCAGCAAGCCCACCCGCGACTCCAACGAGATCGCACAGGTGGGGACCATCTCCGCCAACAGCGACGAGACGATCGGCAAGATCATCTCCGAGGCGATGCAGAAGGTTGGCAAGGAGGGCGTGATCACCGTCGAGGAGGCCAAGTCGATGGAGACGGTCCTCGAGGTGGTGGAGGGGATGCAGTTCGACCGCGGCTACCTCTCGCCCTACTTCGTGACCGATCCGGAGCGCATGGAGGTGGTTCTCGAGGAGCCGCTGATCCTTCTGCACGAGAAGAAGATCAGCAACATGAAGGACCTGCTGCCGCTGCTCGAGCAGATCGCGCGACAGGGCCGCCCCCTCCTGATCGTCTCCGAGGAAGTCGAGGGCGAGGCGCTCGCCACGCTCGTGGTCAACAAGCTCCGCGGCACGCTCGCTTGCGCCGCGGTGAAGGCCCCGGGCTTCGGCGACCGCCGCAAGGCGATGCTCCAGGACATGTCCGTCCTGATGGGTGGCCAGGTCATCGCCGAGGAGCTCGGGCTCAAGCTCGAGAACGTGACGCTGAAGGACCTCGGCCGGGCGAAGCGCGTCGTCATCGACAAGGACAACACGACGATCATCGACGGAGCGGGCGCCCGCAAGGACATCGAGGGCCGCTGCAACGAGATCCGCAAGCAGGTCGAGGAGACCACCTCGGACTACGACCGGGAGAAGCTCCAGGAGCGGCTCGCAAAGCTCGTGGGCGGTGTGGCCGTGGTGAAGGTCGGTGCGGCCACCGAGACCGAGATGAAGGAGAAGAAGGCGCGCGTCGAAGACGCGCTGCACGCAACCCGCGCGGCCGTCGAAGAGGGCATCGTGCCCGGTGGCGGCGTCGCGCTGATCCGCGCGCAGCTCGTACTCGACGCACTCGACGTGAGCGGCGAGCAGAAGGCCGGCGTGGACATCGTGCGCCGCGCCCTCGAAGAGCCGATGCGCCGCATCTCCGAGAACGCGGGGATCGAGGGTTCGATCGTCGTCGACAAGGTGAAGCAGGGCAAGGGAGCCTTCGGCTTCAATGCCGCGACCGAGCAGTACGAGGACCTCCTGAAGGCCGGCGTGATCGACCCGACCAAGGTGGTCCGCACGGCGCTCCAGAACGCCGCGAGCGTGGCGTCGCTGCTGCTCACCACCGAGGCGATGGTCGCCGAGAAGCCCAAGGAAGACGACGCCGGTCACGGCCACGGCGGTGGCATGCCCGGCGGCATGCCCGGCATGTAGTCCGGGAACCCTTCGCGAACGAACGAAGGCCCCGGGGCCAGCTGGCCCCGGGGCCTTCCCTTTTCCGGCCGGCCCCTGCGGGGCCTGCGAGCGAAGTTCCTCGGACTAGGACAGCGACGCGAGCTTCGCGCGAGCGGTCTCGATGTCTCCGTCCATCACGGTCTTCCGCTTGTTGTCCTCGGCGGACGCAAGGGCCGCGCGCGCGAGGCGCGCGATGTAGTCCTCGGCCGCCGACACCGCGAGGGTGAGGGCAGAGCCGGAGACTCTGAGTCCACCGGTGTGCTTCGTCAGCAAGCGCTTCACCACCGCGTTCGGCAGATCCGCCATGGATTTCCCCTCCATCGAATGGGCGAGGCGAGAGCGTAGGGACCGCGGCGACGCTGTCAACGCAGCACGCGGCAGAGGGCTCGGCGAGCTGGGCCTCGAAACCCGCATGAAAACGGCGTTCTGCTCCCAGGAGAGGGGTTCACCCTACGCATGGCGCTGCAAGAACCCGACCGCCGCGGCGAGAAAGCGCGCGGCGTCGACGTCGACGGGCACGACGTGCCCGGAATCCGCCAGACTCAAGTGCTCGCGCTCGCTGGAGGCTACGCCGCGCAAGATCTCGTGCGCGTCGTCGGGATGCGCCGTGCGATCGAGTGCGCCGTGCGCCACGAGCAGCGGGGCCTCGATACGCGGCAGCAGCGCCCGCACGCGGCGCTGCAGGCGCAGCAGCTCGTGGACCGCCGCGAGCGGCATGCGGTCGTAGCTCGGGTGGCGCGCGCGGGCGGCCGCGTCGCGGATGTCCGAGCCCCCAGCCTTGCTGAAGAAGGGCACGAAACGCTTCGCGAAGGGCACCAGGCGCACCGCGGGATGGCGCAGACGCAGCGGTACGCCGACCACGATCGCGGCGTCGACGCGCTCCTCTGCCGCGAGCACCAGCGAGACCAGGCCACCCATCGAGAGCCCGACGACGAAGACGCGCGCGTGGACGGCGCGCAGCCGCGCCAGCGCCTCGCGTGCGGCGGCAACCCATTCCTCGTGCGAGACGCGGGCCAGCTGCTCGGGCGTCTCGTTGTGGCCGGGAAGCGCGGGGCCTAGCGCCGCGATCCCCACCGCCGACAATGCCTCTCCGATCGGTCGCACTTCGTAGGGCGTGCCGGTGAGCCCATGCAGGCACAGGGCTGCCGCGCGTCCCGTGCCCGGAAGATCGAAGGGCGACGGGTCGACCTCCACGGCGGGCGCCTCACTCCGCGGCACGGGCAGCCTCCTCCGCGGCACGCACCACCTCGCGCAGCGGCACGCCGGAGCGGGCGGCGGCGCGCATGCAGTCGTCGATCTCGGCCGAGACCAGCGGCCTCCCGTCGGGGTCGAAGACGCGCTTGACGCGGATCGCTCCGAAACGGGTGCGCACGCGGAGCTCCTCTCGCTCGAGCACGATCCTCTCGCTCTCGCTCGTGCGTACGCCGATCGCGGTGGACTCGGTGAAGAGCACGCGCGCGAGTGCCATGCGGTCGGCAGGCCGGCCGAGCACGCGCACCAGGATTCCCGGTCGGTTCTTCTTCATCTGGAGGTGCTGGAGCGAGACGTCGAGCGCACCGGCCGCGAAGAGGCGCTCCATCAGGTAGTCGAAGTGCTCCGGCACGAGGTCGTCGAGATTCGTCTCGAGAACGACGATCCGGTCGCCCTGCACTCCTCCGCTGCGTCCGAGTACGCCTCGCAGCACGTTCGGGAGCGGCCCTTCGCGATCGTTGCCGGCGCCATGCCCGATCGCTTCGACCGTCATCGCGGGAAGCTCACCGAAGTCATCCACGATCGTGCGCAGGATCGCGGCGCCGGTCGGCGTCACCGTCTCCCAGCGCACGTGGGCCGGCACCGTCGGCACGCCGCGCAGCAGCTCGAGCGTGGCCGGCGCGGGCAGCGGGAGCCGCCCGTGCTCGCTCTCGACGCTCCCCGAACCGAGCGCCACCGGCGAGGCCGTGACCCGCGTGACGCCGAGCCGTTCGAGCCCGATCGCGGCACCCGTGACGTCGACGATCGCGTCGACGGCGCCCACCTCGTGGAAGTGGACCTTCTCGAGTGCGATCCCGTGCACGCGCGCCTCGGCGCGCCCGAGCGCCTCGAAGATCGCGAGCGCCCGTTTGCGCACCGAAGCGTCGAGGCGCGCGCGTTCGAGGAGCCGCCGGATCTGGCGGTAGGAGCGTCCGTGCGAGGGGTCTCCGGCGTGCGCATGCCCGCGAGGGCCGCGCGCGTGCGGCACGAGTACGTCGACGTAGCGCGCCGCGATGGGCCCCCGATGCACCCGGCGCACCCGCAGCGAGTGCTCCACGCCGAGGCCGGCGAGATCCGCCTCGAGCTCGCGGCGCGCGAGGCCGAGGTCGAGGAGCGCGCCGAGAAACATGTTCCCGGCGATCCCCGAGAAGCAGTCGAGGTGCAGCACGCGCCCGCCCCGAAGTGCGCGGCTAGAGGCGGTTGATGAGCGTCGCGACATAGGCAGCTCCGAAGCCGTTGTCGATGTTCACCACCGTGACGTTCGAGGCGCAGCTGGTGAGCATGCCGAGGAGCGCCGCGATGCCTCCGAAAGAGGCGCCGTAGCCGATGCTCGTCGGCACGGCGATCACGGGCTTGTCGACGAGTCCGCCGACCACCGACGGAAGCGCCCCCTCCATGCCGGCGACGACGACGAGCACCCGCGCCGAGCGCAGGACCTCGCTCGACGCGAGCAGGCGGTGCAGGCCCGCCACGCCGACGTCGAAGAGCTCCTCCACGCGATTGCCGAAACGGCGCGCCACGGCGACGGCCTCGGCGGCAACGGGCACGTCGGCGGTGCCGGCCGAGATCACCGCGATCACCCCCTTGCCCAGCACCGGAACCTCGTCGGGCCCGATCCACACCAGCCTCGAGCGCGCGTCGTAGCGCACGCCTTCGACCGCAGCGCCGACGGCGGCTGCGATGTCCGGCTCGACCCGGGTGACCAGTACGTCCTGGTCGGAGGCGCGCAGCGCGCGCACGATCGCGGCGATCTGCTCTGCTGTCTTGCCGGGCGCATAGACGACCTCCGGCATGCCGCTGCGGAGCGCTCGGTGCGTGTCCACGCGCGCGTCGGGCACGTCGACGAAGGGGAGCCGCGCGAGCGACTCGAGGGCCTGCTCCGGGTCGACCTCGCCTTGCCGCACGGCGTGCAGCAGTGCGCGGACCCGATCGCGATTCATGCGCTCACGGTATCGCAGACCGGGGGAGTCTACCGGGGAGGAGGACGAGGAGCGCGCAGGTCCCGACGCGACCGGTCCAGAGCTCGCTCGCGAGTGCGGGCGCATCGGGGCGAAGCGCGCGCGCGAGCGCGGCCCCGCTCCCCCGCTCCGAGAGGCGTGGAACCGAGAGCGTGACCCGTGCCCGGAGCTCGTCGGCAATCGCGGAGACGGCCTGTGAGGCCACGATGTTCGCCACCTCGGACAGAGCGGAGCCGGGATCCCGCTCCGCCCCGCTTCCGAGCGCTCCGAGCAGGCGGTCGCGGACTCCCGAGGCGAAGAGCACGGCCACCGTTGCAACGAGCGCCTCGCTGACCTCGAAGGCGACGCCCGTCTCGTAGCCCGCGAGCCGCAGGGGCTCCGGCTCGAAGAGCTGGCCCGCACGCGCCTCGCCTCCCACGAGGCCCGCGAGGGCCTGCGCTCCCTGCGCGGCGCCGATCGAGAGCAGCGACGAGAGCTCCGGGCTGGCGGGAGCCGTGGCCCTCATGCGAGCTGGTTCGGGTCGACGACGAAGACCGGTCTTCCATCGCCCAGGATCGTGAGGCCCGCGAGCGCGCGCAGCTTTGCCAGCAGCTCGGGCACCGGCTTCACGTAGATCTGCTGCTGCCCGCTGACGCGCTCGACGTGAAGGGCGACGCGCTCGCCGCGGACGTCCGTCAGCACCAGCGTCACCACCGGGCCCGGCGGAGCCGGCTCGCGCACCAGGCGACGGGCCAGGTCGATCACCGGCAGCGGCGCGCCGTCCACCAGCGCGAAGGCCTCGCCACCGCTCGTCTCGATCGCGGCCGCCGGCAGCTCGAGGATGCGCTCCACGCGCGCGATCGGGATGGCCACCGTCTCGCCCGCGCAGGCCACGAGCAGCACGCGCTGCACCGCGGCCGTAATCGGCACGAGGAGTGTCGTCACGGTTCCGACGCCGCGCTCGGTCGTGAACTCGACCGCACCGCCGAGGGACTCGAGCGTGGCGCGCACCGCGTCCATGCCGACGCCGCGCCCGGAGATCTCCGTCACCGTCAGCGCGGTGGAGAGCCCTGGGCGAAAGGCCAGGGCCGCGAGCTGCTCGGGCGAGAGGTCGGCCGCGAGGTCCGGATGAACCATCCCGCTCTCGGCCGCGCGGCGACGCGCCGCCTCGAGATCCATGCCGGCGCCGTCATCGGCCACGGCGATCAGGATCGAGTCCTTCTCGCGACGGGCGTCGATCCGGATGCGCCCCGTCTCCGGCTTCCCAGCGGCGGCGCGCGCCGCGGGGCTCTCGATCCCGTGGTCGACGGCATTGCGGATCAGGTGCACCAGCGGATCGGAGAGACGGTCGAGGATCGAACGGTCCAGCTCGAGCTCGCCGCCCGCGATCTCCACGTCGACCCGCTTGCCGAGCCGCTGTGCGACGTCCCGCGCGAGGCGCGGGAGCGGCTCCAGGATGCGCAGGAGCGGCGTGGTGCGCAGCGCGAGGGCGCGCCGTTGCAGCTCACCGACGGCGCGATCCATCCCGTCGAGGCGCGCGGCGAGCTGCGCACCGCCACCCGACGCGATCCGGGAGGAGGTACGCACCTGGCTGGCGTTCAGGATCACCTCCCCCACGGTCGAGAGGAAGCGGTCGAGCGTATCGGTGCGGACGCGAACCGTCTGTGGCGGAGCCGGGGCGTCGACAGGCGCGGAGCGGCCTGCCGGCGCGTTCAGCGCGGTCTCAGGACTTTTTTTTTCTGTAGACCCGTGGGGGCGGCGAGGGCGTGAGCCCGCCCGGGGTCGAGCGGCGGCGCATGGCCCGTGTCGCGCACTGCGGCGAGCATCGCCTCGAGCCCCTCGAGACCCTTGAAGAGCAGCGCGAGGTCATCGGATTCGACGCGGCCGGCCGCGCGCACCGTCTGCATGCGGTCCTCGAGTCGGTGTGCGAGCTCTGTGATCGGGTCGTAGCCGAGCGACGCCGCCATGCCCTTGATCGAATGCGCCATGCGGAAGACGAGATCGATGGCCTCTCCGCGAGCGGGCTCGCGCTCGAGGTCGAGCAGCGCCCGGCTCATCTCCTCGAGGTGCTCGCTGGCCTCCTCGAGAAAGACGACGCGATACTTGGCCATGTCCAAGGCTAGGCGTCTCCCTTCTCGAGCACGCGGCGGAGCGTCGCGAGGACGGCATCGGGTTTGAAGGGCTTCACGATGAAGTCCCTGGCACCCGCCTGGAGCGCCTCGGTCACCAGCGTCTCCTGGCCGAGCGCGCTGCACATCACGACCTTTGCCGTCGCGTCGATCGCGGCGATGGCCCGCACCGCGTCGATCCCGGAACGCCGCGGCATCACGATGTCCATCGTCACCACGTCGGGCTGGTGCTTCTTCCACTCCTCGACGGCCTGGATGCCGTCGGAAGCTTCCGCGACGATCTCGTGTCCGTCGGACTCGAGGATCTCGCGGATGATCTGCCGCATGAACGAGGCGTCGTCCGCCACCAGGATGCGCGCCATGTCCTCTTCCCCCTTTGCCCGCTGGGCTCAGTCGATGGGCCCGAGGCCGCGCTCGATCGCTTCCCGCGCGCGCGCCACCAGCACCCTCGGATCCACGATCCCCACTACCCGCCCGCCGAGCGGTCTGCGCTCGGCAACGAGCTCGCCGCTCCCAGACGCTGCGCCGGTGCCGTCGATGAGCCCGGCGATGCGGTCGACCGGCACTCCGAGCCGTGCGACCCGGTCGGGCCGGACCGCCACGACGAGCAGGTGCGCCGGCGCCGGGAGTCCCGCTTCGTCCACGCCGAAGAGCTCCGAGCGACGGATCACCGGCAGCGCGTCGCCGTGCAGGTTCACGACCCCACCCGTCGCCGCCGGAAGCATCGGGATGCAGGCGAGCTCCTCGATTTCTGCCACCTCGATCACGTTTGCGATCGGGAGCGCGTAGAGCGAGCCTCCCACCTCGAAGGTGAGCAGACGCTCCTCGAAGGCCAGGGCTGCAGCGCCGCTCATGCGCCCTCTCCCGCCGGGCCCTCGCGCGCGGAGCCGCCGGTCTCGAAGCCGCGCAGCACGCCGCGCAGCTGCTCGGAGAGTTCCGAGAGGCTCGCCGAAGCCGCCACCATCTCGCCCATCGAATCGAGCTGCTGCTGCGAGGTCAGCGCCACACCATCGATCGCCACTGCGTTGCGTTCGGCCACCTTCGCGACCTCGTCCATCGCCTCGACCATGCGGTCGAGATCCCGGGTATGGGAGTCGCTGCCGTGGAAGATCTCTTCGGCGCGAAGCGCTGCTTCGCCCACGGCGGAGCGGATCTGCTCGAGCGACACGGCCATGGTGTCGACGTCCTCGCGTCCCTCGCGCACCCCGAGGCTCGACTCGCGCATGTCATCCGCCACGGCATGGGTGTCGGTCTGGATCTCGTGGATCAGCTTGCCGATCTCCTCCGCGCTATGACCGGCGCTCTCCGCGAGCTTGCGGATCTCGTCGGCCACCACGGAGAAGCCGCGACCCGCCTCTCCGGCGCGGGCGGCCTCGATCGAGGCGTTGAGCGAGAGCAGGTTCGTGCGATGCGCCACGCTCGTGATGAGCGAGATGATCTGGTTGACGTGACGGGTCTTCTCTTCGAGGTCGAAGACCCGCGCCACGGACTTCTCGACCCGCTCGAACACGGTGCGCATCTTCTCGATGGCGAGGCGCGCCACGTCGACGCCAGCGTTCGCCTTCTGGTTCGCCTCGGCCGCGAAGCCGAAGGCCTCGCGCGCGCGGTCCGCGTTGCGTTCGACCGTCGTCGAGATCTCGTGGACGAGCTTGTTCGCACCCTGGAGCAGCCGCTGCTGCTCCGAGACGCTCTCGGAGAGCTCGGCCACGGCCGCCGAGATGGTCGAGTTCTTGGTGTTCACGGCCTCGGCGGAGGAGGAGAGCTCCCGGGCGGATCGCGAGACGCGCTCCGCCGTGCGCTGCACGTGCTCGACGAGCTCTCGCAGGCTCGCCGCCATGCTCTGGATGCTCCGCGCCAGCGCCACGGTCTCGTCCGGGAAGCGGGCATCCTCGGGCACCACGAGGCGCGTCGTCAGGTTGCCGCGGCTGATCTGCTCGGTCGCGGTGCGCAGCCCCTGAAAGGCGCGCGCCATGTCGCGCGAGAGGAAGAAGCCGATCGCGGCGCCCGCGCCGAGCGCGACGAAGGGAGCGACCCAGGGCGCTACCGCGATCCCCGTCCAGCCGATCAGGATCGGGAAGAGCACGACGGCCCCCCCGACCAGGAGGGAGCCCAGGACGAACTTGGTGGTGAGGGTCACCCGCACGCAGTTCGAATCGGCAACCCGGCGAGAACTCTTGACGCTGCATGCCACCCCGGAACGCCGCCCGCTGCGCTCCCCGCGGGGCGCCCCTATTCGCGGTCCGCGGGGCCGCGGCGGTGCGCCAGCAGCGACGGGCGCTCCAGCAGGTAGCCCGCCACGAGCTCGCCGATCCGGCGCGCACCCTCCTCGGTGAAGTGGAGGTCGTCCCAGAACAGGCTCGTGGATCGGGGGAGCAGCTCCGCCAGATCCAGGCACTCGACGCCGCGCTGTCGACACAGCTCGAGCAGCCTCGCGTTGTAGCGGCGCAGCCCCTCCGCGAGCGCATCGACCGAGAAGTACTCCCGACCCGGCGCGATCCGGTCGAGCGGCGGCCCACCGGTCCAGAGGAGATCGAGCTCCGCCGCGGAGAGGTCCCCGCGCCACAGGCTCGGCTGCGTCAGGAAGATCACGCGCACACCCGAGGCCTCTGCGACATCGACGATGCGGTCGAGCTGAAACGCGTACTGATCGAGCGCGGAGGAAAGGTCGGGAAGCTCATCGCGGAACCTGGATGCCTGCTTGCGCGCACTGCGCCACTCCGCCAGACGCAGGCCGCCCGCATCGAGCGCGGCGGCGTCCGCACCGCTCCCGGAAAGTGCAACGTGTCGGCTGGCCCAGAGGCGACCGATCCCGGTCCGCAAGGTCCAGTGCTGGTCCGCGCCGTCGGGACGGAACACGCTGAACGCGCTCGCGAGCAGAGCGGTGGGATCGTTCGCACCCTTCAGGATCCGGGCGGCGCTCCCGGGCTCGAGGGCGAGCACCAGATGGATCAACAGGTCGTTCACGCCGACGAGCAGGATCACCCCGTCGACCTCCGGATGCTGTCGCAAGAGCTTCTCGACCTGGATCGCATGCTGGACGGTCGTGTGACCCGGTCGACCCACGCTTCCGACCCAGCTCTGGCCCGGGCCGAGCTCCGCGTCGAGGCGCTGCTGGACGAGATGGGGCCAGGTCTCGCGATCATCGAGGTAGATGCAGATCGTGGTGCTGCCACCCACGGCCAGCAAGCGGAAGCGCTGCTCGGGCGCGAAGCGATCGCCCCGGATGCCGACCTCGTTGATCGTGAACTCGGACCTGCCGTAGACGCCGTGGACGATCTCGGGCGCCGCCTCGAAGACCTCCCGGAACTCCGGCGGATAGACGAAGTAGCCGTCCGGAACGAGCCAACGAGCGAGCGCATCGACCGCTGCGACACCCACCAGGGCGCCGAAGAGCAGGCGCAGCGCCCGCCTTCGGAACCGCGTCGAGAGCATGCGCATCGCAGCAGACCTCCGGGCCCGGCCTCGTCGAGCGAGCGAGCCTGCCGCAGGTCCGAAGCTCAGTCCAGAACCCCGAGGGCGCGTCATCGACGCGCCGGAGCTTATCGCGCGGCTGGCGCGAGCAGGCTCGGCTCGCGATGCTTCCCGCGTGAGAGCTCCGCGCGGGACCGCGCCCGCGGTCTTCTACCTCGCCGCCTTCGTGCTCGTTCCGGTCGTGATCGTGGCGGCGAGGGGCGATGCCAACTTGCACAGCCGGATCCAGCGGCTGTGGGCGCTCCAGATCTCGATCCAGAGCGACGACCCCGGGCGCCTCGCGATCGAGGACGCAGCGGCCGACGTCGAGATCCTCGAGGAGCTTCTCGTCCCCGCCGCGGAGCGGCGCGCGCGCGCTCGCAAGATGTACGACTCCTGGCACCGGCGCAGGGAATGGGGCATCTACGAGATCGACGGGCCGCGCATCGAGTACGCGGAGAACGGGGACGCCGCCGTCGCGCGCTTCGTGCTCAAGCAGAGCAACCAGCGCGAGCGCCTGCGCTGGACATGCGAGGACGAGTGGACCCGGCAGCGCGGGACCTGGTACCTGATTCGACGCCGCAAGACCCTGATCGACACCAGCAGCGTCGAGGCGCCGCGCCCGCTGCTGCCATGACCTGCTTCAGACCACGAAATAGGCCGCCAGGACGGCCACCGCCCAGCAGGCCATCCCGCCGAAGACCAGCGCGCGCGAGATCGGCCCGCGCATCAGGACCTCGAAGCCTCGCGCCCCGACCAGCGCGTAGCAGCTGAGGCCTGCGAGGGTGTAGGAGGCCTTGATCGTGCTGAAGGAGGCCACCCGCAGCGTGAGCAGCATCATCGCGAGCACCATCGTGACGAGCCACAAGAGCGCGAAGAGGTCACCGCTGCGCGCCGAGCGTCGGGGCCGCACCAGGATCGCACCCGCACCGATCACCAGCGCCGCGCTCGGGAGCAGGGAGAGCCAGGCGCTCGCGAGCACGAAGTCGAAGTTCCACAGCGGCGAGAGCTCGAACTCGACGGCGGATCCCGCATAGCCGTCGAGCCACAGCGTGGAGTAGAAGCCGTCCCAGAAACCGTGCACCGCGCTGTAGACGGGATACGTGAGCGCGGCCCCGAAGCTCAGGAACTGGTCGATCGTCCTGTAGCCGGGCTCCTGCCACCAGACGTAGCCTCGCGACGGATCCCAGCCGCCCACGACCGGAGCACCGAGGACCCACCAGTTGCGCGCGTAGTACCAGCCGCAGAGGA
The DNA here is from genome assembly GCA_964413375.1 of uncultured Spirochaetales bacterium. GTDB lineage: Bacteria > Myxococcota_A > UBA9160 > UBA9160 > SMWR01 > CAZUYC01. Next base: position 28,987 of record CAYPSI010000052.1, read on the forward strand.
GGAGCGCCGCCGCGAGGACGAGTGCCAGCGCGGACGCGCCGCGCCAGAGCGCCACGCGCGGCGACGGGAAGTGCAGGCTGGCGGCCTGGAAGAGCAGGCAGACGAGCGCCGGGAGCAGCAGGAGTGCGCTCACCTTCGTGAGCCCCGCAAGCCCGAGGAGCGCCCCGATGAGCAGGAAGGTCCGCGGCCGGAAGCGCGCGGGATCGCGGAGCAGCGCGAGCGAGTGGAGGATCAGCGCGCTGCCGAGGAGCCCCAGCAAGGGCTCGTTCGAGAGGTTCTGCGACAGATAGACGTTGATCGGGAGCAGCCCCCCGAGCACGGTGCCGAGCGCCTGGAGATCCTCGCGCCGGGGATGCAGCTGCCGGACGATGCGATAGCAGAGCTCGACCTGAAGGGCGCCGCACAGCAGCGGGACCACGCGCAGCGCGAGCGCCGCCTCGGTCGGCGAGAGCAGCTTGCGGAAGAGGACATAGAGCGGCGAGCTCAGCAGGTGGTAGAGGGGCGCCTGGAACATCTGCCAACCCTGGTCCGCGAAGGGGACTCCCCCTTTGCGAACGATGAACTCGATGTACTGCAGGTGCGCGTCGACGTCGTACCCGACGCTGTAGGGGAGCGCGTGGATGTTGTTCGCAGCGAGCAGCGCCCAGGCGCCGAGGACGATCCAGCGGACGGAGCTCGCACTGGGCGCGAGGCGCCGCAGCCACGCGGCGCGCGGCCCGGATCGGACGCCCAGCAGTGCGCCGACGGCGACGATCGCGAAGAGCGGCAGCAGCACGGGCGCGCACGCGAGGAGCGCCTGGTCGGCCCTCGGGAGCCGCCGCCCGACGCTGTTGGCCTGTGGATGATCCACGCTCACGGCGGGCACCCAGGCGCTTTCGCGCGGTCCGCGGGTCTCCCAGCCCTCCCCCGTCCGGACTCCGAGCTCCTCCGACCAGGCGAGCAGCGCCGGCGGACCCGCCCGGTTCGCGACGGAGAGGAAGAGCTCGTGCTCGCCGGGGCCGAGGAAGGCCGCGAGATCGATCGAGTAGCCCTGCTTCCAGGCGCGGAGGTCCGCGGAGCTGCGCCCGATCTCCTGCCCGTCGAGGAATACGATCACCTGCCGAAATGCGCGCACCTGGAGGATCGCCCGCTCGGGGGTCCGGGCGACGTGGAAGCGGGTTCGGAAGCCCGCCGTGAAGTACTCGGCGCCGCGGAACTTCGGCCCCTCGTCCCAGCTACGGCGGATCCACTGGGCGCCGCCTTCCGGAAGCAGGAGCTTCACGTCCGGGTCGAGAAGCAGGCCGTGGAGCCACAGGCCCGCGGCGCTGCCCAACAGCACCATTCCGAGCATCACGCCCAACGCGGCCCGTCGGGTCATCAGAAATGCCGGAATCCGCGCGGCGCTGCCCGCGGCGCGCGACCGCGCCGGATCACCTGGCCGATCTCGGCCACCGGGACATCGAGACGACGCGCGAGGATCCGCGCGCTGGGGGCCTGAGGCCGGACCGTGAACAAGAGCTCGTAGTCCTCCCCTCCGCCGAGGACGAGCGCGTCAGGGTCCATGCCGAGCCGGCGACACGCGGCGTCGAAGCCCGGCGGACGCGGAATCCGCGCGAGATCGAGCACAGCGCGCAAAGCGGCCGGCTCGAGCAGATGGCCGAGGTCCGCCTCGAGCCCATCCGAAACGTCGATGCAGCCGCCGACCCCGCGCACCCGCGCCAGCGCCCGGCCCGCGGCGAGGCGTGGCGTAGGAACCCGGCTCAACCTGCCGGCCCCGCGCTCGGCGCGCGCGACCCCGAGCGCGGCGCCACCGAGCGTCCCCGTCAGCAGGATCCGGTCTCCGGCGCGGGCCCCCTCGCGCGTGAGCGCGCGCCCGCGAGCCACCGCCCCGACCGCGGTGATCGTGAGCGAGGTCTCTCGCGCGCGCGTGACGTTTCCCCCGACGAGCGGGCAGCTGTGCAGGGCCGCCTCGCGCAGGATCCCGGCCAGCACTCCATCGAGGGTCCGCACCAGCAGGTCTGGCGGCGCCGCGAGCGCGAGCAGGCAGCCGAGCGGACGCGCGCCCATCGCCGCCAGGTCCGAGAGATTCGCGACCAGCGCGCGCCGGCCGATCGCCCCCGGCGGCTGCGTCGCGAAGCGGAAATGCACGCCTTCGACGAGCGCGTCGGTGGTCAGCACCACGTCTTCGCCGGGCCGCGCACGCAGGATCGCCGCGTCGTCGCCGATCCCGAGCACGACGCCCTTGCTGCCACGTATCGACCGGCCCGCCGCCCGCTCGATGCGCGCGATCAGCCCGAACTCCCCGAGATCGCGCAGCCGCACGCCGCAAGCGTAGTTCACGCCCAGCGCGCAGCGAGCATTCGGTCCCAAAAGGCGGAAACCCAGGCAATCTTCCCTATGCCCGGGCCGCGAGCTCGCCGCTGTCGAGCCAGACGGCGCTGCAGGGGCGACAGGGGTCGAGGAGCCCCTCCCCCCCCCGGTCCGAGCGCTTCTTCATTTCTCCGTCGCAGCGGATGCAATGCATGCGCTTCGATCAGCTTCGAGGCGCTGAAGAGCAGCTGCGCGGCGCCGACGAATCCGGCCCGACCCTCGGTGTGCCGTGCCGCCGCAATGAACTCCGCCTCGGCCTCGGGGTGAAACTCGACAGACTTCACCGAAGAGACGAGCGCGCCTTCTCGAGAACTCGCTCGGCGGAAATGGCGGAAAGGGCTCCCGACTCGAGCTCCGCGAGACGACGCTCCGCTTCCCGAATCCAGAGCTCCTCGGAATCAGCGTCGGCCTCGTGATCGAGACTGGAGATGAGTCGCTCTGCCAATCGCGCACGCTCCTCGGGAGGGAGCTTGAGCGCTTTGGCTTCTAGCTTGCTCGCAGCGTCAGCCACGCGTGCAGGTTAGCAGAGACTCCCAGACCTTGGTCCGGCCGCGGAGTCTCTCTCTACGTTCGCCGTGCAGCCCCCCCCGGACAGCGGGACGAGCCCGCTCCTCGGCCCGGAACCTTGGGAAGGCAAGCGAAGCGCGCAGCGAGCCGAAGGCGAGCGGAGAAGGCTGCCACCGCTCAGCTCGACGCAACGTCCTGTTACTAACGCCCCCGGACCGCGGCGGGCGCGGCGGCGCGGCCGCGCGGCGGGCGCCCGCCCGTCACGCTGCGACGGCCGCTGCCACCCTCGAGAGCGGCTTCGAGCACGTCGTCCATGTCGTCGACCGGCACGAAGGTGGTGCGGCGCTTCAGGTCGCGCGGGATGTCCCGGAGATCGAGCAGGTTCTTGCGCGGCAGGATCACCCGCGTGATCCCCGCACGCATCGCGGCGAGCGCCTTCTCGCGCACACCGCCGACGGGCAGCACGCGCCCGCGCAGCGTCACCTCGCCGGTCATCGCGACGTCGGCGCGTACGGCGCGTCGGGTCGCCAGCGAGACGATCGCCGTCGCCATCGCGATGCCCGCAGAGGGCCCGTCCTTCGGAATCGCACCTGCGGGAACGTGCACGTGAACCTCGTGACGCGAGAAGAGCGAATCGTCGAAGCCGAGCTCGGCCGCGCGCCCACGCACGTAGGTGAGCGCCGCCGCGCCGGATTCCTTCATCACGTCACCCAGCTGACCGGTCAGCACGAGCCCGTGACCGCGCGTGAGCGTCGCCTCGATGGTCAGCACCTCGCCGCCGCTCTCGGTCCACGCCAGCCCGTTCGAGACCCCGATCTCGCCGATCGTGCTCGGGCGCTCGTCCAGGTTCGAGGGCGGCCCGAGGAAGCGGGCGAGGGTCCTGCGCGACAGCGCAAGCGGCGAGGGATCGCCCTCCGCGGCGCGGCGGGCCATCTTGCGGCAGACCGCGGCGATCTGCCGCTCGAGGTTGCGCACGCCGGCCTCGCGCGTGTAGTCGGTGATGGTCGAAGCCACTGCGCCTTGGCACCAGCGGATGCGGTCGTTCGGAAGGCCGTTCTCGCGCATCTGGTTGGGGATCAGGTACGAGCGCGCGATCTCCACCTTCTCCTCGGGCGTGTAGCCCGCGATGCGGATCACCTCCATGCGGTCGCGAAGAGGGTTCGGGATCGACTCGAGCACGTTCGCGGTCGCGATGAACATGACCTTCGAGAGGTCGAAGGGCACGTTGAGATAGTGATCGCTGAAGTGGACGTTCTGTTCGGGGTCGAGGACCTCGAGCAGGGCCGAGGAGGGATCGCCCCGAAAGTCGGCGCCGAGCTTGTCGATCTCGTCGAGCATGAAGACGGGGTTGTTCGTCCCCGCCTGCTTGAGGCTCTGGATGATGCGGCCAGGCAACGCGCCCACGTAGGTGCGGCGGTGACCGCGGATCTCCGCCTCGTCGCGTATGCCCCCGAGCGAGATGCGCACGAACTCGCGCCCCATCGCTCGCGCGACCGAGCGGCCCAGCGAGGTCTTGCCGACGCCGGGCGGTCCGGCGAAGCACAGGATCGGGCCCTTCGAGTCGGCCCGCAGCTTGCGCACGCCGAGGTGCTCGAGGATGCGGTCCTTGATGCCGAGCAGGTGCGCGTGGTCGCGGTCGAGGATCGCCTTCGCGTTGGCGAGGTCGAGGCGGTCCGGCGACTCCTGCGCCCACGGCAGCTCGACCATCCAGTCGAGGTAGGTGCGCACCACGTGGGCCTCCGGCCCGTCCGGATGCATGCGCTCGAGGCGGCGCAGCTGGCGCGTCGCCTCCGCGAGCGCCTCCTCGGGCATCCCGGCCTCATCGACCTTGATCCGATACTCCTCCGCCTCCTCGAGGCGGGGGTCGCTCTCGCCGAGCTCGGCCTGGATGGCCCGTAGCTGCTCGCGCAGGAAGGCTTCGCGCTGGCCGCGTGTCATCTCGTGGCGCGCCTGGGACTGGATCTCCGCCTGGACCGTCGTGACGTCGAGCTCGCGGCGCAAGAGCACATCGATCCGCCGCAGCCGTGCGAGCGGATCGATGATCTCCAGGATCTCCTGGGCCTCCGGGGGCCGCAGCTTCAGATTTGCCGCGATGAGGTCGGCGAGCCGGCCCGGCTCGTGCACGTTGGCGGTGACCGACAGCACCTCGGGCGGAAGATTCTTGAGTGGCAGCAGCTCTTCGAGTCGCACGCGCACGGTCCGGATCAAGGCCTCGGCCTCGACCGACCACTCCGACTCGTCGTCGGCCGAAAGCGGGGTGACGCGCGCCCACGCGGTGCGGGCCTCTTCGACGAAGGAATCGACGCGGGCCTTCGCGAGGCCCTGGACCAGCGCCTTCATGCGCCCGTCCGCCATGCGCAGGATGCGCATCACCATCGCAACGGTTCCGACGGCGTGCAGATCGTCGGGCTCCGGATCCTCGATCTCCGGATCGCGCTGCGTCACCAGCAGCACGAGGCGATCGCCCGCCAGCGCATCTTCGATGGCGGCGATCGACTTTTCCCGCACGACGAAGAGCGGCAGCGTCATGTAGGGGAACACCACCAGATCCCGCAGCGGGAGGACGGGCAGCTCCTCGGGGATCGCGAGCGGCGGATTCTGCTCCTTCATGGCTCGTGTTTCGTCGGGAGTTGCGCGCGACTTGAGCAGATGCAGGCGAGCGGCAGCGCGACTACTCGAGCTCGACGATCCGACCGCGATCCACGCCGAGCAGCAGCGGACGCTTGCGGGGAGTACCGACAAAGGACAGCACTCCGGTCACTCCCGGCTGCGCCCGGACCTCGAGGAGACCCTCACGCACCGCCTCGCGCGTCGAGAGGCCGCGCGCGAGCTGGACGAGCAGCAGGTTCGTCGCGTCGTAGGCCTGGGCCGCGAAATCCACCGGCGGCGAGCCGTAGGCCTCCTCGTACGCCGCTGCGAACTGCTGCACGATCGGATGGAGGCTCTCGGCGAAGAAGCCGGCGCTGAAGCGCGCGCCCTCGACATGATCGCGTCCGATCGCGACGAGGTCGGGATGATTCCAGCTCCCGGTTCCGAGCAGGCGCATCCTGCCTGCGTCGTGGAAGGCGAGCTGCGGGGCGATCAGCACGACCTTCTCGTGCGACTCCGGCACGAAGATCGCGTCGAAGTCGAGGATCGGCGGCAGCGGCGCACCGTCCGGGCCCGTGAGCGCGCGGGCCTCTTCGAGCAGCAGCGCTGCCTGAGCCTGCGGAAGCCGCCGCGCCTTGCTGTGCATCTGCTCGCGTTGCGCGAGCGCGTCCTTCTCTGCCGCTCCGAGCAGGTCGTAGCCGAGGAGGCTGCGGATCGCTCCGCCGAAATCCGTCAGGGTGGGATCGTAGGACGCGACCGCCGCGATCGTTCCGCCGCGCTCCTCCACCGCCTCCCAGAAGAGCCGGCGCAGTCCCTGACCGTACGCGTCACGCGGGTAGAAGATCGCGAAGCGATGCGCCCCGAGCTCGCCCATCGCGTGATCCACGACGAGCGCAACCTCCTCGCGAGGCAGAGCGCGCACCCGGAAGGCCTGCGACCCGTCGAGCGCCGTCTCGTCGCGAGCCGCGAGCGACACGAGCGGGATACCTCCGGCTTTCGCCGCGGCGGCCGCGGCTTCGCTCTCGGCGGAGAGCAGCGGCCCCACGACCCCTACCACGTCCGGGTTCGCGGCGAGCTCCGCCACCGCGAGTGCGGCGCGCAGCGGATCCCCAGCGGAGTCGCGAATCAGGACGCGGACCCGGCGTCCGTCGGCATCGCTGCCGAACACGCCCGCGGCGAGCAGCACGCCCTGGAGGCTCTCCTCCCCGAAGCGGGCGAGGCGTCCCGAGAGCGGCAGCACGACCCCGAGCGTCCCGCTGGCACCCCGCGTCGAGGCTCCCCCGCGCCGCGAGGCCTGCTCGAGGGTCGGAAGCGCCTCGAGCACCGCGGCGCCGGCCGCTTGCCCCGCCGAGCGAAGCCGCACGCGCGCCTCGAGGCTGCGCAGGCGCGGGGCCTCTTCCGGCGCGAGCGGCAGCCCCGACGCGCGCTCGAGCGTGCGCTCCGCGCGCTCGAAATCGCCGGCCTCGAGCTCGAGCTCGGCCGCGCGCAGCAGCAGCCGCCCGGCGGGCGGGTCCGGGCCGACCTCGGCGGCCGCACGCGCGAGCGCCGAAGCGTCCATCTCGACCATCGCACGCTCGATCTCGGTATCGATGCGCGCCACCGCTTCGGTGTCGGACTCCCCGACGCGAACGCGCGCGAGCCAGCGCAGCCGAGCGCCGGGATCGGTCGCGAGATCGGCGTATACGCGGTACGCGAGCTGGCGCTCTTCGGGCGAGAGGCGCGCCAGGCGCATCGGGCGCAGCACCGAATCCGCGGCCGCGCGATTGCCGCGCGAGAGCTCGAGGCGGGCCAGACCGAGGCGCGCGGAGTCCACGCGGTCTCCGCGTGGATGCTCCACGACGACCTTCCGGTATTGGCGGGAGGCGGCGTCGACGTCGCCGCGCCCACGAGCGAGCTCCGCGAGGCGCAGCGTCGCGTCATCGACGAGCGGACTCTCGGGATGGAGCGCAATGAAGCTCTCGAGGCGGCGCGTCGCCTCCTTCGGGTTCGAGGCCAGCGGCACGAGCGCAGCGGCATAGGCGCGCCGCTCCTCCTCGCTCGCCGCCGGCTCCCGACCGGGGAGTCCGGCGCACGCGATCGCGAGAGCAAGCGCCGGAAGCACCCCGAAGAGCGAGCGAAGCCGCCTCACTCCCACAGATCTCGGAACTTCTCGAGGAAGGACTTGGTGGCGGGCGACACCTCACCTCCCCCTTCCGCAGCGAAGCTCTCGAGCAGCTCGCGCTGACGGCGCGTGAGTTTCGAAGGCGTCTCGACGAAGATCACGACCAGCTGGTCGCCCCGCGCCTGCGAGCGCAGCGAGGGCAGCCCCTTTCCCTTGAGCCGCATCGCGCGTCCGGTCTGCGTGCCCTCCGGGATCCGGAGCGAGAGCCTGCCTTCGAGGGTCGGGACCTCGATCTCCGCGCCGAGTGCTGCCTGCACGAAGGAGATCGGGACCTGACAGTGCAGATCGACCCCGTTGCGCTCGAAGAGCGGATGGGGTCGGACCGAGATGACGACGTAGAGATCGCCCGGCGGGCCGCCGGCGACCCCGGCCTCGCCCTCCGCAGCGAGCCGCAGCCGCATGCCTTCGTCGACGCCCGGCGGCACCTTGACCTTGATCGACTGCATCCCCTCGATGCGACCGGCGCCGCGGCAGTCCGAACAGCGTTCGCGCACGATCTCTCCGGCGCCGCCACAGGCGTCGCAGGGGCGGCTGATCCGGAAGAAGCCCTGCTGGAGCACCACCTGCCCGCTGCCGCGACAGCGCGAGCACGACTCCGCGCTCGTTCCCGCCCGCGCCCCGGAACCCGTGCAGGTGGCGCAGGTGCGCATCTTCGGGATCTGCACCTGTGCCTCGGTGCCCGTGACGACGTCGCGCAGCTCGATCTCGAGGTTGTAGCGGAGGTCGGCGCCGCGCTGGCCACGGCCGCGCCGGCGTCCGCCCTGACGCGCGCCGAAGAGGTCGCCGAAGAGGTCGTTGAAGACATCGGTGAAGTTCCCGAGGTCGCCGAAGTCGGGGAAGCCGCCCGGTCCTCCGGCACCCACGCCTTCGAAGCCGAAGCGATCGTAGGCGCGGCGCTTCTCCGGGTCCGAGAGAACCGCGTAGGCCTCGCTCGCTTCCTTGAAACGCTCCTCGGCGTCGGGATCGTCCGGATTGCGGTCCGGATGGTGCTGGAGCGCGAGTCGGCGGTAGGCCTTCTTCAGGACCTCCGCGTCGGCGTCTCTCGGAACGCTCAGGATTTCGTAGTAATCGCGCTTCGGCACGCAGACAGCCCCGGGGGATTCGCGTTCGCGTCGGAAGGCGGGGGTCTAGTCGGACTCTTCCCCCCCGAGCTCGGCGTACAGAGTCTCGGTCATCTTGTAGGTAAGGCCCGAGAGTTCGTCAACGGCGATGCGGAGCGCCGCGAGGTCTGCCGCACCCATCGTCTTGCGAGTGGCCGCGATGCTCGCCTCGAGCGCGGCCCGATCGTCGCTGCGCACGCTCTGCTTGAACTCCTCGAGCGTGCGCTCGGTGGAGTAGATCAGCCCATCCGCCTTGTTGCGCAGCTCGACGAACTCTCGGCGCTGGACGTCCGCCTGCCGGTTGTCCTCGCCCTCCTGGACCAGGCGGGCCACCTCCGTCTCGCCGAGCCCGCTCGAGGCCGTGACGCGGATCGCCTGCGACCTTCCCGTCCCGAGGTCCTTGGCGGAGACGTTGACCACGCCGTCGGCGTCGATGTCGAAGGTCACTTCGATCTGCGGAACGCCGCGCGGCGCCGCTGGAATCCCGACGAGCTCGAAGCGCCCGAGCGTCTTGTTGTCGCGCGCGAGCTCTCGCTCACCCTGAAGGACGTGGATCCGGACCACGGACTGCGCGTCCTCGGTGGTGGAGAAGATCTGGCTCTTCGAGGTGGGAATGGTCGTGTTGCGCGGAATGATCACGGTGTTGATCCCGCCCTGCGTCTCGACGCCCAGCGAGAGCGGCGTCACGTCGAGCAGCAACACGTCCTCGACTTCGCCAGTGAGCACGCCGCCCTGGATCGCGGCGCCGGCCGCCACGACCTCGTCCGGGTTCACGCCCTTGTGAGGCGGGCGCCCGAAGATCTCCTCGACC
>CAYPSI010000053.1:0-10022 GCA_964413375.1 uncultured Spirochaetales bacterium
GGCCAGCGCCACGTCTTCGGCAGTGCTCATCCGGCCCTGCCGGATGCGAGCGTGCACGTGCTCGACCCGCGTTTCTGGGGCGCGGTGGCGCGGCGCGGAAGCGTCGGTGCGGGTGAAGCCTACGCCAAGGGCTGGTGGTCGAGCGACGACCCGACCGCGGTGGTGCGACTCTTCGTGCGCAATCGCGAGGCTCTGGCCGGCGTCGAGAGCGGCTTCGCGCGGATCTCGCAGACGGTGCTGGCGCTCTTTCACGGCCTGCGCCGCAACACTCTGGGCGGAAGCCGCGCCAACATCGCGGCGCACTACGACCTCTCGAACGACTTCTTCCGCCTGTTCCTGGACGAGACCTTGTCGTACTCCTGCGGACTCTTCGAGCGTCCCGGCGCGACCCTGCGCGAAGCCTCGCTGGCCAAGATCGATCGCTTGTGCCTCGCGCTCGAGCTGGGGCCGCATGACCACCTGCTCGAGATCGGCACGGGCTGGGGCGCGCTGGCGCTCCACGCTGCGCGCGAATACGGCTGCCGAGTGACGACCACCACGATCTCCCGCGCGCAGCACGCCGTCGCCGCCGAGCGCATCCGCGCGGCGGGGCTGGAGGGACGCGTCACGCTGCTGATGGAAGACTACCGCCGATTGCGCGGCACCTACGACAAGCTCGTCTCGGTCGAGATGATCGAGGCCGTCGGGCACCAGTACTTCGACGAGTTCTTCCGCAGCTGCGCGGCGCTCCTGCGTCCAGACGGACGCATGTCCCTGCAGGCGATCACGATCGCCGACCAGCATTACGAGTCTGCCCTGCGCTCGGTCGACTTCATCCAGCGCCACATCTTTCCTGGCTCCTGCATCCCCTCGGTCACGGCGCTGTGCTCGGCGATGACCCGCGCCAGCGACCTGCGGCTCGTGCATCTCGAGGACATCGGACCGCACTACGTGCGCACGCTCGAGGCGTGGCGCGGCAACCTGCGCGAGCGCTGGGACGAGGCCCGCGCCCTGGGCTTCGGCGAGGAACTCCTGCGCCTGTGGGAGTTCTACTTCTGCTACTGCGAGGGCGGCTTCGCCGAGCGCCACATCTCGAATGTGCAGATGCTGCTCGAGCGCCCGCTGGCGCGGCCGGTGCTGACCGCGCCCAGCCCGTGAAGAAGCTGGCGAACTTCCTGCTCTTCCAGGGCGCCTGGTTCGTGACCGTCGCGGGCGCCGCGCGCGGCGCGGTCTGGGTAGGTCCGGCGACGTTCGCCGCCGTGGTGGCCTTGCACCTGCTGCTCGTTTCCGAACGCGCCCGCGAGCTGCGTTTCCTGTTGTTCGCCGGCGTCCTCGGAACGATCGCCGACAGCGTCCTCGCGGCCCTCGGCGCGACCGCCTACCCGAGTTCGGAGGCGGCCTGGCATTTTCCGATCGTGCCGCCCTGGATCACCGCGCTCTGGATCGGATTCGCCACGTTGCCGCGCTTCTCCCTGGCCTGGCTCGTACGGCGCCCAGGACTCGCGGCCCTGCTCGGCGCCGTGGGCGGCCCACTCTCGTACCTGGCCGGGGCGCGCCTCGGGGCCGTGGCCGTGAGTTCCGAGCCCCTGCTGACCTGGGGCGCGCTCGCGGTGGAGTACGCGCTCGCAACGCCGCTCTTGCTGTGGCTCGCACCCGGGCGGATCGAACCCAACGCATTCTCGTCGCGTGACGCGCACTCCGTCGCCTCGCCTTCGCTCGATCGAGGCGCCCCATGAAGCCGGGCGACGCTCCATTTCGGCCTTCTCGCGTCTACGGCGCCCGTCGTGCGCGCTGAAGACGGATGGCAAAAGAATCCTGAATCCGCGGGCGGGAGGCCATCGAATTCGATGCCGGTCCAGAGCACCTCCCCGTGATTCAACACAACGGCAATCCCAACGCCTACCTGGAGCTCGCGCCGCGCGTTCCGCTGGGCAAGGCGCCGCTCCCTCTTCTTCTGCGTCCCACGCGAGGCGAGGCAGAAGCGGCCGTGCGCACGCTCCTGCGCTACGCGGGCGACGATTCCGAGCGCGAGGGGCTGCGCGAGACTCCAACACGGGTCGTGCGCGCCTACGACGAGTTCTTCGCGGGCTACGCACAGGACCCCGAGGCCGTGCTGGCACGCACCTTCGAGGAGGTCGAGGGCTACGACGAGATGGTCGTGGTGCGCGACATCGAGCTCGCCTCGCACTGCGAGCACCACATGGTCTCCTTCGTCGGGCTCGCCCACGTCGCCTACCTGCCCGACCGGCGCGTGGTCGGGCTGAGCAAGCTGGCGCGTGTGGTCGACATCTTCGCCCGGCGCCTGCAAATCCAGGAGAAGCTGACCGTGCAGATCGCGGAGGTGATCGACCGCGTCCTGCAGCCGAAGGGCGTCGCCGTCGTAATCGAGGCGCGCCACGACTGCATGGCTACGCGTGGCGTGCACAAGCCGGGCGCGCAGACGATCACCAGCCGCATGACCGGCGCCTTCCGCACCGATCCCTCCACGCGCCGTGAGTTCCTGGCCATGATCGGCGGAACCTCGCTGCGGAAGTAGTAGCCAGCTCGCCCTCGGCACGAGCGAGCACCGAAACCATGAGCGGGCACGTGTACCTTCTCCTCGGCGCGAGCGGCGGAATCGGCAGCGCCCTGACGCGCCGCCTGACGGCCCGCGGCGACATGGTTTTCGCGCTGGCGCGCGCCGAGGCGCGCCTCACAGCTCTGGCCGCGGAGACCGGCGCGCGCTGGATGCTGGGCGACGCGCGCGAGCCCGAAGTCGTGCGTGCGGCCGTCGAGCGCGTGCAGAGCGAGCTCGGCCGCCTCGACGGCGCGGCCTGCCTGGTGGGCTCGATCTTCCTCAAGCCAGCCCACGGCACCAGTCCGCAGGAGCTCGAAGAGGTCCTGGGACAGAACCTGCTGCCCGCCTTCAATCTCGTGCGCGCCGCCGCGCCGGTGCTCGCCAAGAGCGGCGGAGGCGCGCTCGCGCTGATGTCCTCGGTCGCCGCGCGCATCGGCATCCCGAACCACGAGGCCATCGCCGCCGCAAAGGGCGCCGTCGAGGGCCTCGCGCGCTCGGCCGCCGCGACCTACGCCTCGCGCAACGTGCGCGTGAACGCCGTGGCTCCTGGCCTGGTGCGCACGCCGCTCAGCGCGCGGCTGATCGCCGCGCAGCCCGCGCTCGAGGCCTCGCAAGCGCTGCATCCGCTGGGGCGCATCGGCGAGCCCGACGAGGTGGCTTCGCTGCTCGCCTGGTTGCTCTCGCCCGATGGTGCCTGGGTCACGGGCCAGATCCTCGGCATCGACGGCGGTCTGGGCACTCTCGCCGCGCGTCGGTGAGTGCGCCGCGAGCCCGCGCCCGCGGCATGCGAGAATCGAGGTCGTGACGCCATGACCGGACTCGTGCTCCTGACCGGCGCAACAGGCTACGTGGGCGGGCGCCTGCTGGCCGAGCTCGAGGCCCAGGGCTGCGCCGTGCGCTGTCTGGCGCGCCGGCCGGAGTACCTGGCCGGACGCACCGCAGCGCGCACCGAGGTCGTGAGCGGCGACGTGCTCGACGAGGCCTCGCTCGAGCGCGCGCTGCGCGGCGTCGACGCGGCCTACTACCTGGTGCACTCGATGGGCTCGAGCGGGGACTTCGAGGCCGAGGATCGGCGCGGCGCGGAGAGCTTCGGCCGTGTCGCCAAGCAGTGCGGCGTGCGGCGCATCGTGTACCTGGGCGGGCTGGGCGAGGGCGAGGCCGAGCTCTCGCCGCACCTGCGCAGCCGGCACGAGGTCGGCGAGGTGCTGCGCGCCAGCGGCGTGCCGGTGGTCGAGCTGCGCGCCTCGATCGTGATCGGCTCGGGCAGCCTCTCCTTCGAGATGGTGCGCGCCCTGGTCGAGCGCCTGCCGGTGATGATCACGCCGCGCTGGGTGGACACACCCGCTCAGCCGATCGCCATCCGCGATCTTCTGGCCTACCTCGTGGCGGCGCTCGAGGTTCCGCTCGCGGCGAGTCGCGTGTTCGAGATCGGCGGCGCGGACCGCGTGTCCTACGGCGGGATCATGCACGAGTACGCGCGCCAGCGCGGGCTGCGGCGCTGGATGATCCGCGTGCCGGTCCTGACGCCGCGGCTCTCGAGTCTGTGGCTGGGCCTCGTCACCCCGCTCTACGCGCGCGTCGGGCGCAAGCTCGTCGACAGCATGCGCCATCCGACGGTGGTGACGGACGACGCGGCCCGGAGCGCCTTCGAGATCCGGCCGCTGGGCCTGGCGGGCGCCGTGGCGAGCGCCCTGGCGAACGAGGAGAGCGAGCTCGCGGCCACGCGCTGGTCCGACGCGCTCTCCGCCGCGGGGCCGGTGGCGAACTGGGGCGGCGTGCGCTTCGGGAACCGGCTGGTGGACTCGCGCGAGCGGCGCGTCGAGGCCGCGCCGGCCGCGGCCTTCGCTCCCATCCGCCGCATCGGCGGCCGGCAGGGCTGGTACTACGGCAACGGGCTCTGGCGCCTGCGCGGCTGGCTCGACCTCCTCCTGGGTGGCGTGGGCCTGCGCCGTGGGCGCGTGGATCCAGAGCATCTGCGCGTCGGCGACGTCCTGGATTGCTGGCGCGTCGAGGCCTTCGAACCCGACCATCGCCTGCGCCTTTCGGCCGAGATGCGCTTGCCGGGGCGCGCCTGGCTCGAGTTCGAGGTGCGGCCCGATGGGACCGGCAGCCGCGTGCACCAGACGGCGAGCTTTGATCCGGTGGGGCTCCTCGGTCTTGCCTACTGGTACGGCATCTGGCCCCTGCACCAGCTCGTGTTCGAGGGCATGCTGCGCAACCTCGCCGCCGCGGGAGAAGCGGAGCAAGCCCGGACTCCGCGGGCGTGAGCGCGTCGCCCGGGCGCCGCGGCCTGGAGTCGAGAAGCTGCATCCGAGCCTGCCGCGCCCGCGAAGAACTGCCAGCTGACGAACCCTTCGACCAGCACCCATCGGTGCCCAGCCCACGAGACCAACGATGCCGACGATGACGGAGAAGAACGAGATCGAGACCTGGCCTGATCTGGCGCTCGGTCTGTACGACAAGCTGACCGGCCGCGGAGCCGAGATCACCTACGAGTTCGAGAACCTGCGTCTCGGTGTTCCGCGCAGCGCCTCTCCGGACGCGCCGATGGCGAACTGGACCGTGAGCGGCACCCTGCGGGTGCGCACGCGGGATCGCAAGGACGCCTGAGCGTGCGTTCGGCCCTGGCCATCGAGGGCGAGCTCACCTTTCGAGGCGCGTCCGCGCCCGATGTGCGGGTCCTTGCTCAGGGGCGGATGCTCGTGGTGGAGTTCGATGGTCTGCGCCACGCGTTCGAGCTCCGTCGCTCGCTGGACTTCGTCCTGCCGCGCGAAGCCCGAGCTCGACTTGCCCATGGGCTGCGGATCGCCGATCTCCTCCTGGAGCTCCGGATCCGCGGCCGGAAGGTGGCCTCGCTGGGTGCTCCAGGCCAGTCCTGGCTCGCGGCCCGCCTCGGATTCCCGGGTGTGAGGCTCGCCTGGTCAGGCCTTGCACTCACGCTCTTGTGGCCGGGCCGAGCTGCGCCCAGCATCCGCTCGGACCGTCGTCCGGGTTGAACAGCAACGATGGCGCGAGCCCGTTCCGGGACCGGCCCGCCGCGCGTGGCCGTGATCGGCGCAGGCATCGCGGGCTTGGCTGCTGCGCAGGTGCTGGTGCTCCGAGCGCGGCTCCACCGCTCGCTACCTGGGCTTGCCGCGTATGAGCGCGCTGGCCCGTGACCTCGAGATAGGCCTGGACATCGTGCGCGAGACCCGCGTCACCTCGCTCGAACATCTCGGCGATGCCTGGCGGCTGGTGGACGGTCGCTACGCGCCTCAGTGGTAGGAAGGGGAGGTGTGACCCAACCCCAAAAACCACGAGGAGGCCGGCCGTGAAGCAATCTACTACGCAGAGCGCTGTTCCGACCACTGACCGAGCGCTGAAGGCGAGCACGACCCAGGAGACCTCGAAGAACGTGGCTTCGACGCCGCTGCCGACGGCGGCAGCGGCACCGATCCCGATCACAGTCGGGCGTGCGCGCGCCGGCACCGCACAGCGTCACGACCGACCCCTGAGCGTCCTGTTCGAAGCCCACGAGCAAGATCGCGGGCGGCCCACGGAGATCGTCGGGCAGGCGCATCGGCCGGTCGTCGAGCGCTTTGCCTTCGAAATGCGGCAACGCCTCGCCCGTCGGATCGCGACTGGAAAGGGCGGAGGTACACGCTCCGAGGACCGTGCAGAACGCGAGCAGCGAGAGCGAGCGGTGCATGACGCACAAAAGCACAAGCCCGCATGTCGTCATCTTCGCACCATACCCGCTGCGCATGCGGCTGCATCCACACGAACCCGGCGCGCGAATGGCTCCATGGATGAATTCCTCCCGTTGCATCGAGCGTTCACTGGGCGTAGCCGCTGTCTTCGCTGTGATCGGGTTGCTGCCCGCGTGCCGTTCGATGCCCAAGTCGCAGGTCGAGGCGAAGCTATTCGCGCTCGCGGAGAACGAACCCCTGCGCGGTCGAGTCCGAACTCTCGACCGCACGATCACGCTCGATGGCGAGAAGATCGAGGCGGAGTTCCGCTACATCGCCGCGGGCGAACGCGCGGCCGGCCGGCCTTTGGTCGTGCTGGTGCACCCCACGCCCGGTTCGCTCGTGAGCTGGACGCCGGTGGTGTTCGGACCCGATGGCCTCGCGCAGAGCTGCGAAGTGTACGCACTCGAGATGATCGGTCACGGCACGACGCGTACGGAGCTCGACACCTACTCGTTCGAGCGCTGCGCAGAGTGGGTCAACGCGTTCCTCGAGGCGCTCGACCTCTCGGACGTGACCCTGGTGGGCAACAGCTACGGCGGTGAGTTCGTGTGGCGCGCAGCGTTGAACGATCCGGAGCGCATCGTGCGCATCGTGCTGATGAGCAGCTCCGGCTTCGCGCGAAACGACGACGAGTGGCTGCCCGAAGAGGTCCAGATGCGCGAGATGAGCCTGGCGAAGGTAGGTTGGATACTGAATTCGCGCGACCGCGTGCGCACAGCGCTCCAGCCGCACTTCCAGACTCCCGTGCCCGACAGTTCCGTTGAAGAAACGTTCCTCGTGTGCTCGAACCGCGACAACTGGCACGCGATGATCGACCTCGCACGCGACGAGAACGGCGCGCGCTCCGCAGAGCTGGCCGGTCTGCGGCAGCCCGCACTGCTTCTGTGGGGGGAAAAGGACATCGCCTACCGGCCCGAGCGTTTTGCGGCGCTGTTCGCCAGCACCATTCCGCTCGCGCGCCTCGAGCTCGTGCCGGATGCGGGGCACTACCCTCACGAAGAGCAGCCCTCCGTCGTCGCACGCGCCATCGCCGACTTCGCGCGCGGAGATTGACGTGCTGGCAATGCTCGCATTCGTGCTGCAAGAGGCGGCGATCGAGCCGCGGCAAGCGAGCTGGGACGAGCTCTCCCGCGAAGTCTTCGACCCGGCCTGGATCCTGCCGTCGGGCCTGCCGCTGGCGGAAGACGAGTCCGGACTTGCTTGGGAGCTCGAGACCGATCTCGCGCGTCGCGTCGCGTTCGCGGTCCCACCGAGCGCGCTCGATCCCCAGGCTCCGCGCTGTTTCGGCGATCTCGTGGCGCAGGCGCGTGGCCTGGATCGGAAAGGCATCGATGCGCTCTTCGCGCGTGTCCAGCGCGCGCAGCCCGAGTTGTGGGGCGAGCTCGCGCCGTTCGCACCCGAGCTGCTGTTCGCCGATGCCCTGTTCCGCGACGGCTGGAACCCGGACCGCGACTCGCAGCGCGACGGGATCTTCCTAGCGCGGCCGCTGACCCTCGCGCGCCAACGCTCGGCGCCCTGGAACACGGTCGGTGGATCGCGCCTCGTGCAACAGGGAGCCGCGCTCGTGCGCGCCGACGTCGCGACGATCAAGGCGGTCGAGAACGACTTCACGCGCTACTCGGGACGTCCCGGGACGAGCTACGAGCGAATCGAGGCCGTGCCGGGATCCTACCTGCGAGGACTCGATCCACGGGGGAGTCCGTTCGCTGCGCTGCGTGTGCGATTCAAGAGCGACCTGCCGTTCCCTTTCTCGAGCTACCGATGTGACCTGCGCATCCTGAATCGCGTGCGCGGGGACGGCCGAATCGTGTGCGACATTGCTTCGCCGAGTCGCGACTTCTACTGGATGGCCGGACGCGACCTTTTCGTTCCGGTCGCTGCGAGCGACGACACGTGGCAAGGAGAGCTCGTCGTGCGGCTCTTCGGTTTCGACTTGCGCGGGGTGCCGGATGGCGACGATGTGCGTCGAGCGGGTTTGAGGTCGTCGCTCGGCAGCCTGAAGCGCGAGGCCGAGGCGCTGTTCCGCGAGCGTGCGGTCACGCCGGTGATCACGGATGGCAAGATTCCCGAGTTCATGGTCGTATCCGCCCGCTGAGCTGCTGCTTGGGAGAGTGTTCGCGCCACGCGACGATTCCCGGAGGAACCGCGGAGGCGCAGAGGGCACGGAGGTGCACAGAGTCCGGAACCGGATCCGTGCGAAACGCATGCTCCGCTTCTGCGCTCCTCCGTGCCCTCTGTGCCTCCGTGGTCGGCTTGGGTTGCGGCCGAGAGCCCGCGCTAGGACGGACCGAGCGAGCTGCATCCGAGGGCCGCGCGCGTGCGAACTGAACGAAGGAGATCGACGCCCCGGTCCGCGCTATCCCGCAAGCCATGCCTGTCAAGCTGTACTTGGCCTTCAACGCTCTGATGTACGCCGTGTTCGCCGCGTGGTGCACGTTCGCGCCACGGCAGACGGGGGAGTACGTCGGGCTGACGCACACGACGCCCGGCGGAGAGTCGGAGTATCTTGCGATCTACGGCGGTTTGCAGGCGGGCCTCGCGCTGTTCTACGCCTTTGCGCTGTTTTCGCAGGAGCACCAGCGAGCCGCGCTGTGGATGTCGGCATTCCTGTACGGCGGGATCGCGGTCTTCAGGACGATCGCCGTCGTGCGCCTAGGTTTCGAGCCGCTCGGCAACGCGCGCTTCTTCTACTGCGCGGAGATCGCGCTGTTCGTCGCAGCACTGTTCCTGATCGCGCGCCGCGCGAGTTGATCCCCGTGCCAGCGTGCATCCCGGATGCCGACGACGCACGGGTCGACACGACAGTGGCTTGGCGGCCTCGGCAAAGCAGCGGACTCGCTGATTTTCTATCCGGAGAGTCGTCGCCTGGCGCGAGGATTAGCGGAAAGGAAGAAAGCGCACCGCGGAGAAACGGAGAGCGCGGAGAAGCGCGGAAAAAGAGATCAGAAAAGATGGCGCCTCCGGGGCTTTGGCTCTCCGAAAGTCGACGATCCGGAGGCCCATTCTTCTCCCTCGCGAGGCTCCGCGTCCTCCGTGTCTCCGCGGTGCGTTTTGGGTTGCGGGCGGAGCCCGCGCTGATTTTCTATCCGGAGAGTCGTCGCCTGGCGCGAAGATCAGCGGAAAGGAAGAAAGCGCACCGCGGAGAAACGGAGAGCGCGGAGAAGCGCGGAAAAAGAGATCAGAAAAGATGGGGCCTCCGGGGCTTTGGCTCTCCGAAAGTCGACGATCCGGAGGCCCATTCTTCTTCCTCCGCGAGGCTCCGCGTTCTCCGCGTCTCCGCGGTGCGTTTGGGTTGCGGGCGGAGCCTGCGCTGGTCTTCTATTCACCGGCCGCTGGCTTGCCCAGCAGGAATCGAAGCACGAGCAGATCCCAGGCGTGCTGACCGGGTTCGATGTAGCCCTCACAGCCGCGGTGCGTCGAGTCCGGGCATGCAGGCAGTTCGGCGTCCTTCGACCTCCGCGCGGGGTAGGCGCACTTCCGCGGAGCGTGATCGGTTTGGCGGGCCGCGCATGGGGGCGCGATCCGCTCGAATCCACGCTCCTCGGCGAATTCTTGCATCCCGCGGGAGATGAAGTGCGAAGGCTCACTTAGGCTCCCTGCCCGTCCCCCCGTCTCCGGGTCGCCCCCATGCTCCACGCGTTCACCCATCTGGCCCTGCTCGCCTCCGCCGCTCTCCCCGCCGTCCTCACCGGCGACGGCCAGGACTGGCCCTGCTGGCGCGGGTCCGAGCGGGACGGGGTCTCGCGCGAGAGCGG
>CAYPSI010000054.1:0-1633 GCA_964413375.1 uncultured Spirochaetales bacterium
CTTGCCGCACTCCGGCGGCGGCTCGCCGCCTCCAGCTAACCGGGAAGACCAGGAAGGACGTCGCATGCAGATTCGCGCCGACGAGATCACGAGAATCCTTCGCGAGCAACTCGCGGGCTTCAGCGCCACGATCGACGTCGCTGAGGTGGGCACCGTGCTGAGCGTGGGCGACGGCATCGCCCGCATCCACGGACTCGAGCGCTGCATGGCGGGGGAGCTGCTGGAGCTGCCCCACGGCGTCATGGCGCTAGCACTCAACCTCGAGGAGGACTCGGTGGGCGCCGTGCTGTTCGGCGAATCCAAGGAGATTCGCGAGGGCGACCAGGTCAAGCGCACCAAGCGCATCATGTCGGTGCCGGTGGGCGACGCCATGGTGGGCCGGGTGGTGAACGCGCTCGGCCAGCCGATCGACGGCAAGGGTCCAATCAAGACCACGGGCTTCGGCGCGCTCGAGCGCGTCGCCCCGGGCGTCGTCGAGCGCCAGCCGGTCCGAGAGCCGCTGCAGACCGGGATCAAGGCGATCGACGCGATGGTGCCGATCGGCCGCGGCCAGCGCGAGCTCATCATCGGGGACCGCCAGACCGGCAAGACCGCGGTGGCGATCGACGCGATCATCAATCAGAAGGGCTCGGGCGTCATCTGCATCTACGTGGCGATCGGCCAGAAGCAATCGACGGTCGCCCAGGTGGTGCGGACGCTCGAGGAGTTCGGGGCGATGAACTACACGATCGTGGTCGCCGCCTCCGCCTCGGAGCCCGCCCCGTTCCTGTACATCGCCCCTTACACGGGCTGCGCGCTCGGAGAGTTCTTCCGCGACAACGGCAAGCATGCCCTCTGCATCTACGACGATCTCTCGAAGCACGCCGCGTCCTACCGCGAGATCTCGCTCTTGCTGCGGCGGCCACCGGGCCGCGAGGCGTTCCCGGGCGACGTCTTCTACCTCCACAGCCGGCTGCTCGAACGCGCGGCCAAGCTCAACGACAAGAAGGGCGCGGGCTCGCTCACCGCGCTGCCGATCATCGAAACCCAGGCGGGCGACCTCTCCGCCTACATCCCGACCAACGTCATCTCGATCACCGACGGGCAGATCTTCCTCGAGTCGGATCTCTTCAACTCCGGCATCCGTCCCGCGATCAACGTCGGCAACTCGGTCTCGCGCGTCGGCGGCGCGGCGCAGGTGAAGGCGATGAAGGGGGTCGCGGGGCGGCTGCGGCTCGACCTCGCGCAGTACCGCGAGATGGCGGCTTTCGCGATGTTCGCCACCGACCTCGACAAGTCGACGCAGGCGCTGCTCGCGCGCGGCCAGCGCATGACCGAGATCCTGAAGCAGGACCAGTACCAGCCGATGCCGGTCGAGAAGCAGATCGCGATCGTCTTCGCGGCCACGGGCGGCTTCCTCGACGCGCTCCCGGTCGCGGACTGCCGCCGCTACGAGGGTGAGCTCGCGACCTGGCTCGACCGCAGCCAGGGCCCGCTCGTCAAGGCGATCGCGGAGAAGAAGGACCTGAAGGGCGAGCTCGGCGAGAAGCTGAAGGCCGCGCTCACCGAGTTCGCGGGCGTCTTCCAGCCGACCGCGAAGGCCTGAGGAGCCGAGGCTAGAGCCGCATGCCCGCACTGATCGACATCCGGCGCC
>CAYPSI010000055.1:0-27153 GCA_964413375.1 uncultured Spirochaetales bacterium
GCCCATCGCCTGAACGCCGCCGCGAGCGATGTGATGCTCGTCAGCTGCAACCGCTGCGGCACGCTCCACCCGCCGGCGCATCCGCTCGCCTTCCATCCCGTCTGCGCGGCCTGCGTCGTGGTGCGCGTCCCCCGCTAGCCCGGGACGAGCGATCCGGACATCGCCCGGCCTACTCCACCTTCGTCGCGTAGAGCGCCGCGAGCTGCGACACGATGTGCCTCGCCGTCACGATCTGGCCGGAATCCGCCGCAGCCCGTCCGCCGGCGCTGTGCGGCGACAGATCGACGTCCTCCGCCTCGGCCCGCAGCGCGCCCACGGTGCAACGCTCGCGCGGGCGATGGCGGAACGCGTCGAGGCGGAAGATCTCGAGCGCGTTGCGGTGGGTCATGCGCTGGATCTCGTCCTCGGGAACACCCTGCAGGCTCTCCCACAGGATCTCGGGTGCGCGCGGCCAGGTCGAGTCCGAGTGCGGGTAGTCGCACTCCCAGGTGATGATGTCGACGCCGACCTTGGCGCGAAGCTCGATCCCGACCCGATCGTCGATGAAGCAGGTGATGACGTGCTCGCGGAAGACGTCGCTCGGCAGCTTCGCTCCGAAGTCCTGGCGGGTCCAGGCCTTGTGGTGCTGATAGACGTAGTCGGCACGCTCGAGGAAGTACGGGATCCAACCGATCCCGCCCTCGGAGAGCGCGAAGCGGAGCCCCGGGAAACGGCGCAGCACCGGGGACCAGAGCAGGTCCGCCGCGAAGCTCATGATGCTGATCGGGGTGGTCGTGATCATCACGTCCACCGGCGAGTCCATGCTCGTGAACTGCATCCCGGAGGCCGAGCCGATGTGGATCGCCACCACGGTGCCCTCGTCACTGCACGCCTTCCAGAAGGGGTCCCAGTGCTCGCTGTGCAGGCTCGGAAGCCCCGGCAAGGCCTTCTCGGGGTTCTCCGTGAAGCTCACGGCGTGGCAACCCTTGCGCGCAACCCGGCGAACTTCCTCGGCCATCAGCTTCGGGTCCCAGATCGGCGGGAGCGCCAACGGAATGAAGCGGCCCGGATGACTCCCGCACCAGGTGTCGACGTGCCAGTCGTTGTAGGCCTGGAGCATCACGCGGGCGAGCTCCTTGTCCGGCTGCCGCGCGAAGAGCGCGCCGCAGAAGGACGGGAAGCTCGGGAAGCACATCGAGGCGAGCACGCCATTCGCGTTCATGTCGCGGATGCGTTCGTTCACGTCCCAACAGCCCGGTCGCATCTGAGCGTAGGCCGTGGGCTCGACTCCATACTCTTCCGGACGTCTGCCGACCACTGCATTGAGACCTATGTTAGGGATCGGCTGCTTCTCGAAGACCCAGACTTCGCTCCCGTCCGGCAGGCGCTGGACACGAGGCGCACGCGACTTCCACTGGGCCGGGACGTGCTGGTCGAACAGGTCGGGAGGCTCGACCACGTGATCGTCGACACTGACCAGGATCATTTCCTCGAGGCGCATGCCGACCTCCTGCTCAGGTGCAGATCTGATGGACCGTCAGATACTCTACTCGACCGCCCTCGAGGCTGTCGAGGCGGCTTCGGGTCATACGCCTACGGTCGCCGCGCGCCGATACGCTGGGGTGTGATGGCCGACCGTCTCGCGGGAAGCGCGCTGCGAAGGGGCCTGCTCCCGCTGCTCGTTGCAGGAATCGCGGCGGGCGTCGCCTGGCCCGCGGCGGCGAACCGCCAGATCGACGAGCGCGCCGGGACGCTCGAGCAGGTCGAGCAGGATGCGCAGCGAGCGCGCAGCTACGGAGAGCTCGTACAGGTGCGCCTCTACGGAGGCTCAGACTTCGTGATCGGAAGCGACTTCGGCGAGTTCGATGCGAGCTCCTACGAGCCGGCCGGGCGCATCAAGGTCACGCTGCCCGTGGCCGAGAACGCCGCGATCCGGATGGTCGCGCGCGGCTCGGCACTGCTCACCGACTTCGACGACGTCTCGACCGACCTCTTCGGGACGCCGACCACCAGCGACCCCTTCGACAATCTCTACTCGACGAGCTTCGATCTCCAGGGCGGCCTGCGCCCGGGCTGGAGCGGCCTCCTCACGGAGGACGAACGCTGGACGCTCCTCGCCGAGCTTCGCACACGCGCGAGCTGGGAGAGCGGCGCCAGCTTCGGCTCCGCCGTCTCCCTGGGAGGCGGCATCGGCGTCGGCTACCAGATCGGAGACTGGCTCGAGATCCTGGTCGGCGCGGGGGCCTCGAGTGGAGTGCTCGATGGAGGGATCTCGTTCTCGCCGGTCTTCGAGATCGACTGGCGCTTTGCCGAGCGATGGCGCCTGCGCAGCCGCGGCATGGGCGGGCAGATCGAGTACGACATCGACGACTCCCTGACGGTCTTCGTCGGGGCGCAGAAGCAGAGCCGGAGCTACGTGACCGCCGACCGCGTCGCACTCGGGGGCGAGGGGAAGCTGCGGAACCAGTCGCTGCCGGTCTCGCTCGGGCTGCGCTGGGACATCTCCCCGCACGTCGAGCTCACCCTCGTCAGCGGCGCGATGCTCCGGGGCGAGATGCGCACCCAGGACGATCACGGAAACGACGTAGCCAAGGTGCGCGCCGGCCCGGCGCCCTTCGTCGGGATCACCTTCGAGCTGCGCCCCGACGCCCGGCGATCGAGCGCCGCCGCGCGCGGCGCTCAGCGCGCGGCGGGAGTCGGCGTCTCGTCGACCTCGATCTCGACGTCGCGGTAGTAGCTGCAGTTCGAGCGGACGATGCGCAGCTGCTCGCGCAGCAGCTCGTTCTCGACCTGCAGGCGCTGAAGCTCGCCGGGGCCGCTCGCGCATCCGCCGAAGAGCGGAGCCCCGAGCATGGCCGCCGAGATCCCACCTAGCGCCCTCACCCGAAGCTTCGTCGCCTTCATTGCGCCCACTCCTCCGGATCGGCCGACGATCCCGTGCTCCAGCCTCGTTCGTCCATGCACGCCACGATCCCCTCACGCAGCGCGGCCCGCGCGGTCCCGGGCGGGCCTTCCTGCAGGCGCGCGTCGGCCACGAGCTTCGGATGCGTGAGGTCGATGCAATCGGCCACGTCGCGGTTCAGCTCCTCCGGCGCCCAGACGCCGCGCTGGCGCACGAAGAGCAACGGGGGCCCGTCCTCGACCGGGTGGCGATCCGTGGCGCAGCCGGCGAGCGCGAAGCCGAGCAGCCCGAAGCCTGCGGCACGGTGGAAAGGGCGCGATCCGCGGGGGCCCACGCTGCCAGGACCTCAGCCGCTACCGGCGCGACGCGGGGGAGCCACCGCGGCCCTCCGCCGGCGGCGTCGGGGCGTCTGCGCGGCGGGTCGCTGGCCGCCGGGGATCAGCGCCGGCAGGACGACGAGGTTGCACACCAGCGTGAGGATCACACCCACGGTGAGCAGCTGGCCCATCGTGGCGAGGCCGAGGTGAGAGGCGAGGCCCATCGTGCCGAAGCTCGCGACGTTGGTGAGCGAGCCGTAGGCGATGGCGCGAGCGGTGCTCGTCGTGAGGAGGCTCACCGCACCCTCGCCCATCGCGCGGGCGCGGTGGACCATGTGGATCGCAGCGTCGACGCCGATCCCGATCAGCAGCGGCAGGACGATCACGTCCGCAAAGTTGAAGGGGATCTGCAGAAAGACCGCGGCCTGCACCGTGAGCGCGGACGCGAGGAGCAGCGGCGCGAGCACGAGCGCGGTGTCGAGCACGCGCCTCCAGACGAGGAGCAGGACGACGCTGATGGCGCCGAGCGCGGTGAGCAGCGCCTGCGTGAGCGCCCGTTCGACCGCGCGCCCGGACTCGACGATCTCCGACGCGCTTCCTGCGATCTGCGGGACGATCGCCCGCACACCGTCGACGAAGGCCGCGAGCGACGCGTGGTCGGAGAGGTCCCCCTTCGGGAAGATCTCGACCCGGACGCGCCCGTCCGCCGCGAGCATCCGGTCGACGAGTGCGTCGGGAAGGTTCTCTAGCGTCACGGCTCCGGCGTCGAGCGCGCGCGAGAGGATGCGCAGCTGCTCGGGGAGCGCACCGAGGAGCTCCTCCTGGAGCTCTGCCAACGACGTCGAAGGATCCGGCAGCGCCGCGAGCGACTCGCGGTAGCGCCGCAACCCTCCCCGCAGCGTCTCGGCCGCCGGAGTGAGCGGCCCGGGCTCTCCTTCGGCGAGCAGATGGACGATCTCGACTTCGAGGGTCTCGAGCGCCTCGATCTTCTGCTGCGCGGTGGGCGCGAGAACCTGCCCGTCCGGTCCCGGGACGGGCGCGGAGAACATCGCGACGTCCTCGATGATCCCGAGCTTCTCCTGCTGCTCCTCGGGAACGAAATCCGCGAGCGTCACCACGCGCCCGACCACGTCGAGCGCGCGCAGCTGCTCCGCCAGCGCAGCCGCACTCGCGGCGTCCGGAGCGATCGCGTTCACGGTCCACGGAGAGGTCGTGCTCCCCGCGAGGAGGTCGGCGAAGGTCTGCACGGACTCCGCCGATGGATCGCGCACGTTCAGCGGGTTGTTGTCGAAGCGCACCTTCGGCAGCACGAAAACCGTGCAGAGCGCCAGCGCGAGCGCCGACCAACGCACCGCGCTCGGGTAGCGCACCGGCAGGTCGGCGAGCCGCTGCATCGTCCACGCGAAGCTGCGCGGCTCGCCCTCCCGGGCGGGCGGTGGATGGAGCGAGAGCAGCGCGGGCAACAGGGTCACCGTGCACAGGAATCCGATCAGGATCCCGGCCCCGGAGATCAGCCCCAGCTCGCCGACCCCGACGAAATGGGTCGGAATGAACGAGAAGAAGCCGATTGCGGTGGCCAGGGCGGTCAGGAAGATCGAGGTCCCGACGTCGCCGGCCGTCTCGTAGAGCGCGGTCGCGTGGGAGTGCCCCTTCGCCAGCAGCTCCTGGTAACGCATGCTGAAGTGGATCTCGAGCTCGACACCGAGGCCGATGAAGAGCACGGCGAAGGCCGCGGAGATCATGTTCAGGTGGCCCACCGCCAGCGTGGTGAAGCCGAGGTTCAGCGCCAGGCCCACCAGCAGCGTGGCGAGAACGGCCGCGATCATCCGGAGCGAGCGCAGACCGAACGCGAGCACGATCGAGACGAGTACCAGGGAGCCCAGCGCCGCGGCCGCCGCCTGCGACTTGACCAGCCCGATCTCTTCGTCGGAGAGCGCAACGTCGCCGGTGAGGCGAACGCTGACGCCGTTTTCGGGCGTGAGGCCCAGGTTCTCGGCGATCCGGCGGATTTCGCGGATGGCGCGCCCGGCGGGCTGGATCTCCGTCAGGTCCTGCACCGGTTGCACCAGCAGGAAACGGCGGCGCGGGTCGTGGTCGATCGAATCGGGCTGGAGCACCTCCGCCCACGAGAGGTGATAGGGGCGGCCCGCGAGCTGCGCCTCGATCGCCTCCTCGAAGCCCTCGAAGATGGGCTCGAGACTCGCGGCGTCGACGTCGCCGTCTCGCACCGCGCGCACACCCCGCGCGAGCATCGCGGCGAGACCGCGAAGCGTGCCGTCGCGCGAGAGCTCCGCGAGGTAGGGCTGCACCTGCGCGAGCCGGTCGGCCAGGTCCTCGAGCTCGTCGCGCTCGAGGTAGAGGAAGGCGTGCTGCTCGAAGAAATCCCCACCACCGGGGAGGTATGCGCCGCGGAAGTATTCCGGACGATCCTGGAGGCGCTCGGCGAGCGCCGACGCCGCCTCGCCGGCGCGCTCGGGGGTCACGCCGTCGATCACGACGAAGAGATTCTCGTAGAGGAGGGGGAAGGCCTCCTGGTACTTCCGCTCCTGCTGCTTGAAGGGCAGCTCTTGCGAGAGCAGGTACTCGCTGTCGCCGCGGACTCCGAGGTTGCGCGCGGTATAGACGAGCGAGGCCACCGCGAGGAGGAGAGAGAGCGCGATCACGAGCAGCGGGCGGCGCCGGCAAAAATCGACGCAGCGCGCCAACAGCGAGCCGACCTTCGCCTCGAACGCGTCGTGCATCGAGCCCTTCCACCCCCGAGCCGAGCCGACTGGCCGGCTGGCCGCAGCCCCCTGGGAGCGGCCCCGGGAGGCTTAGCAGATCCGCTCAATCGGTGATGCAACAAATACGAGGTGAATTCACTATGGAGCGCTGCGACCCGTCACTGTCTGGAGCAGGATCCTCGCGCAAGTCTCCACGAGGTCCCCGCGGGTAGCCCCAAAAAATTCGATCTCCTTGTGGTACGCGGCAAGGCGCTCGAGGATCGAGGCCAGCGCGGCGGCGGCCGCCGCCGGATGGAGCTGCGACGAGATCCGGCCCTGCGCCTGGGACTGGCGAATCTGCGCGGCCAGGTGCTCGATCACCGGAGCGAGCGCGCGCCGGCGCACCTTCTGGAAGCGGCGATCGCCCTCGTCGGCGGCGAGGTTGCGCACGAGCAGCACCGCGCGGTGCGCGTCCCAATGATCGACGAAGGCCGCCGCGATCGCGCGCGCCGTCTCGAGACCCTGTTGACCGCGCCAGGGCCCGTCGATCAGATCGATCACCGCCGGCACCTCGTCGGCAGCCTGCTCGGCGAGCCGCAGCGTCGCCTCGCCTACGTCCTTGAAATACTGATAGAAGGTGGCCGGCGAGGTGCTGGCCTTGCGCGCGATCTCCACGACCGAGATGTCTCGCACGCTGCGCTCGCAGAGCAGCTCGCGGGTCGCGTCGAGCAGGCGCTGACGTGTCTGGAGCGCGCGCGGGCCGAGCGGACGCCCGCTTTGATCGACCGCCTTTGCTTCGCTTTCCGCCACGCTCCTCCTCTTCCGTAAAGCCCCTCGTGAAGCCTCTCGCAAAGCTCTCTCGGCAGGATCTGACGGTCCATCAGATACTAATCCAGCCCGCTCCGGAGTCGCAATCCGCGTCGACCTGCCCCGTCCCGAGACTCGTGGCTCGCCGACTCGCGGCCGAAGAGCCGGGGTAGGCCCGACCGCAGCGGAAGCGGCGCGGTGGAGCCGGGAGCCATGCGCGGAAAGCGTTCACAACTCGTCCAGCTGATGGCGCTCCTGCTGCTGGTCAGCGCCGGACCCCGCAGCGACCGGGCAAGCGCAGCGCCGGCCGTGCCGATCGCGGATCAGTTCGACGTCTTCTCGGACCGGGCGATCCGCACCTACTCTCTCGAGCTGCCCGAGGGGCGCTGGCGCAAGCTCCGCGAACAGGCACTCGCGGAGACGTGGGCGGCGGCGAAGCTCCGCGTCGACGGGGTCCCCTTCGGCGTGGTCGGCGTGCGCTTCAAGGGCTCGACCGGGACCCTGGCTGCCTGCTTCCAGGACGGAAGACCCATCTGCGCGAAGCTCCCGATGAAGTTCCGCTTCGACCGCTACGACCCCGAGCGGCGTTTCTTCGGCCTGAAGCGTCTGAACTTCCACTCGATGCTGCGCGACCCGAGCGGAATGCGCGAGCGCCTCGCCTATCGCGTCTTCGAGGACGCGGGAATCGCCGCACCGCGCACGGCCTGGGCGCGTATCGAGGTGAACGGCCAGGATCTCGGCGTCTTCACGATCGTCGAGGCGATCGACGCCCGCTTTGCCGAGCGTCGCTTCTTCTTCGACGACGGTCTCCTCTACAAGGAGGCCTGGCCCGACAACAGCGACCCCGACTACTACGAGCGGCGCCTGCGCACGCATCGCGGCGAGCCGCACGAGCACGCGAGGATGCTTTCCTTCGCGAACGAGCTCGCCCGGGCCGAGCCCGATGAGCTCGCCGCGTTGCTCGAGCGTTGGACCGACGCGGACCATCTGATGCGCTACATGGCCGCCGATCGCCTGATCGGCAACTGGGACGGGGTCACCGCCTGGTACTGCGACCCCGGCGCCTGCGCGAACCACAATTTCTACTGGTATGCCGAGAAGGAGCGCCCACGCCTCTGGCTGATCCCCTGGGACCTCGACAACTCCTTCCTGCTCTTCGACCCGCTCTTCCTCGCGCGCGACTGGCTCGCGCCGCCGGAGGGCTGCAGCGGGAGGCCGCTGGCCTGGGGGCTCTATCCGATCCGCAATCCCAGCTGCGATCGACTCGCAGCGGCGCTCGCTGCGCTGGGGAAGAAGCGCTTCCGCCCGGCGCTACGGGAGGTGATGGAGCGCGCCTTCGATCCCGAGCGGCTGCGCGCACAGGTCCTGGCCTGGAGAGCCATCCTGGCGCCGCAGGTCGAGCGCGACGCAAACGGCCCTCGTCCAAGCGCGTGGGATGCCGAGGTCGTGGCCCTGATCGCCTCGTTGCGCAGGCTGCACGACCGCGCCGAGGCGATGCTCCGGGGCGAGTCGAACGAGCCTCTCGTCCTCGAGGTCGGACGGCGCAACGACTTCGAAGCGACGAGCGAGTCCTCCCTGTGGCGCAGCATCGAGGCCCGCTCGAACCCCCGCTCGCGCGTCGCGCACGGCCTCGGGCTCGGGCGCGCACTCGCGGGCAAGAGCGACCTGCATCTCGACTTCGAGCTGCGCGACGACTCGCGCAGCCCCGACGACCGTTTCCTGCAGTGGGCAAGTCTCACGCTGCCCTTCGCCGGCGGAGTCGCCGACCTCCGTCGCATCGAGGGCTTGCGCCTGCGCCTGCGCGCGGACGCGCCCCGCACCGTACGGATCGACGTCGAGAGCCGCCGCTACCCGAGCGACGCCGCCGCGTTCCGCTACGGCTGGGACGTCGCGCTCACGGCCGCGCCGCGCCACCTCACACTCGCGGTCCGCGATCTCGCCCTGCCCGCCTGGTCGCAGGCCGCGCCGGTGCCGCTCGAGGAGGTACTCGCGCAAGCCACCAGCCTCTCCTTCCACCCGCAGCCGGTAGGCCGGCTCTCCTCCGGCTTCTTCCGACCGGGCGGCTCCGACTCCGGGGCGATCCGGATCGACGACGTGGAATTCCTGGCGACTGCGCGCGCCGATCGCTGAAACGGTCCGCCCGGCAAATCGCTGCTGCGCAGCGTCGCCGGGCAGATCCAGCGGGAATACCCGAGCGTGCGCGACTGGCCCTGCTACGAGCTGGCCCAGCGCAACGACATCTTCGAGCCAGACGGCCGTCACGTGAAGCTCTCGACCGTGAGCCAAATCGTCCAGACCTTCCTCGAGAACTACGGCTGAGGTGGCTTCTTCGCGGTGTCCTCGCGCGGCGCGAGGTCCAGCGAGACGGAGTTCATGCAGTAGCGCTCGCCGGTCGTCGCCGGGCCATCGGGAAAGACGTGTCCGAGGTGAGCGTCGCAGCGGGCGCAGAGCACCTCGCTGCGCGACATGCCGTGGCTGCGGTCCGTCTCGGTGCGCACGCGGCCGCTGGCGATCGGTGCGTCGAAGCTCGGCCAGCCGGTACCGGAGTCGAACTTGGCGTTCGAATCGAAGAGCTCATGGGCGCAGCAGGCGCAGCGGTAGATTCCGTCGGTCTTCGTGGCGTGGTACTTGCCGCTGAAGGCCCCTTCGGTCCCCTTGCGCCGACACACCTCGTACTGCTCGGGGGTGAGCTCGGCACACCACTCGGCGTCACTCTTCACGACCCTGTCCGCCATGGATCCTCCCACGAGACCATTTCGATGCCGGCTTCGCGCGGAGGGTACAGTATGCTGTCCCCCACGGGGGGTGGGCGTCCGGAGGAGCCCATGGACCTGGTGAAGCGCTTCGGCGAGTACGCGGTGGCTTTCGAGCGCGTCTACCAGAGCGATGACTGGTCGCAGCTCGAGGCCTTCTTCACGGAGGATGCCGTCTACGAGGTGCACGGCGGGCCACCCTTCGCGGCGCGGGCCGAAGGGCGCGAGGCCCTGATCGCCCGACTGCGAAGCTCGGTCGATGCCTTCGACCGGCGCTTTGCGAGCCGCCGACTCGAGCTCCTCGAAGGCCCGACACTGCTGGACGACTGCGTCTGGCTGCGCTGGCGCGCCAGCTACTCGGGCCCTGGCATTCCCGAGCTCGTGCTCGACGGCGAGGAGAGCGCCAGCTTCGAAGGCGACCGGATCCGTCGCCTCGAAGACCGCTTCCCGCCGGAGGCCGGACACATCACCGAGATGTGGTTCCGCTCCTACGCGAAGTTGATCCCACCCGCGCCGGCCTGAGCACGTGGCCCGACGCAGCGAAGCGCCTCAGGCGCGGCGAAGCTTGTAGCGGATCGGCAGGCGCTTGATGCCTCCCACGAGGTTCGAGGTCAGGCGCTCCACCGGGCCGGCGAGCTCCACCTCCTCGAGGCGCGGCAGGAGATAGCGGTAGGCCATCTCGAGCTCGAGACGAGCCACGTGGGCGCCTGCGCAGAAATGCTCGCCGACGCCGAAGCCCAGGTGGCGGTTCGGGTTGCGATCGATGCGGAAGCGGTACGGGTCGTCGAAGACGTCCTCGTCGCGGTTGGCCGAGGGGTAGAAGAGCGCGACCACGTCTCCTTCCCGGAAGCGCTGGCCGTGGAAATCGACGTCCCGGGCGAGGGTGCGCGCGAAGTGGATGATCGGGCTCGTCCAGCGCACGATCTCCTCGATGCCGCTCTTGAGCAGCGAAGGGTCCGCCTGGAGCCGGCGTCGCTGCTCGGGATTCTCGATCAGCGCGAGCATGCCTCCCGTCGTCGCATTGCGCGTCGTCTCGTTGCCGGCCACCACGATGATCTGGCACCAGGAGAGGACCTCGAGCGGCTCGAGCTTGCGTCCGCCCACCTCGGCGTTTGCGAAGAGCGTGATGAGATCGTCCTTCGGGGACTTCCTGCGCTCCTCCACCAGCTTCGCGAAGTAGCTGAAGAGCTCGATCATCGCCCGGTTGCCTCCGTCTTCGGAGTACTCCGGGTCCTCGCTCCCGATCATCCGGTTGGTCCAATCGAAGAGCAGCTTCCAGTCGGATTCGGGAACGCCGAGGAGCCACGCGATCACCGCGATCGGGAGCGGCGCCGACACCTTCTCGACGAAGTCGATCTCCCCCTCCTCCTGCTCGTAGAGCTCCTCCACGATCTTGCGCGCGATGCGGTCCACGTCCGCGTGGATCTTCTTGAGCGCCCGGGGCGTGAAGCGGCTTGCGATGAGCTTGCGGCTCTCGCGGTGCATCGGGTTGTCCTGCTCGATCAGCGTCGGCGGCCGCACGAAGGGCAGCTCGTCCTGCATCTGCCGGAAGAGCGGGTTCACGACGAGCAGCGGAGCGTTGAGGAAGAGCTCCGGCGAGCGCCCGATCTCGGTCACGTGCGCGTGCTTCGTGATGGCCCAGAAGGGGATCGGCGTGTCGTCGAAGTGGCGGATCGGAGACTCGGCCCGCAGCCTTCGGAAGGTCTCGTGCGGGTATCCGTGTCTCGCGTAGGCCTCGGGGTGGATGATCTCCCAGGCGGTGGACTCGAGCTCGGCGGCTGCGCTCATCGGTCTTCACGGCTCCTGCGGGGGGTGGGTCGGTGGTGGCCAGCCCCCCGTGGGCCGACCCGGCCGGAAGAGTAGTAGAACGTGTTCCATTTCCGCTACGAGGCCGCCTGAGCGCAAGCGAAGCGCGCAGCGAGCCGAAGGCGAGCGGAGTCGATCGGACCTAAGTCAGGACCCCCGCCTCGGCCAGGCGCGCGATCTCCGCTTCCGAGAGGCCGAGCATCCCGCCGAGGACCTCCCGGGTGTGTTCGCCCAGGTGGGGGCCCGGCGTCCGCAGCTCGGGAGGCGCCCCGGCGACGCGGATCGCGTAGTTCTCGCAGCGCAGCAGGCCCAGGTGCTCGTGCTGGAGCTCGCGGAAGTGCCCGCGGTGCTCGAGCTGCGGGTCGCGGTTCAGCTCCTCGGTGTCCTGCACCACTCCGGCCTCGACTCCCGCGCGTTGGAGGCGCTCCGCGAGCTCGAAGGCGTCCTGCTCGCGCGTGAAGCGCGCGACGAAGGCGTCGAGCTCCTCCACGTGTTCGAGGCGGCCGGAGACCTTCGCGAAGCGGGGGTCCTGCCCGAAGGGAGGGTTGCCCAGGAGCCGTCGCAGCAGGCGCCACTCGGCGTCCGAGAAGACGGCGAGCGCGATCCAGCAGTCGTCGCCGCGACACGGGTAGATGCCGTGTGGCGCCGCCCACTCGCAGTGATTCCCCTGGCGCGTCATCACCTCGCCGCGCGCGCCGTAGCGCACGATCATCTCCGAGAGGCTGTAGACCCCGGTCTCGATCTGCGCGACGTCGAGATACTGCCCCTCGCCGCTTCGCTCGCGATGCAGCAGCGCCGCGGTGACGAGGCAGGCCACGTAGCGCGGCGACAGCGAGTCGGTGATCGTTCCGTGCGGGCCGACGGCGGCGCGGTCGGGCCAGCCGGTCACGTGATTGAAGCCGGCGAGCGCGGCGCCCTGGCCGCCGAAGCCAGGGTACTCGCGCTGCGGCCCGGTCTGCCCGAAGAGGCAGCTCGAGACCATGATGAGGTCCGGCTTGCGGCGGCGCAGGCTCGCGTAGTCGAGCCCCCACTTCAGCATCGCCCGCGGCGAGAAGTTCTCGGCGACCACGTCGGCCCAGTCCACGAGCCGGAGCGCGAGCTCGATCCCCTCCGGGTGGGAGAGGTTGATCGAGACGTTCTTCTTGTTCGGGTTCATCAGCACGTAGAGCGGCTGTGCATCGAGTCCGTGCGGGTCGTCCTTGCGGTACTGCACGAGACGCATGAAGTCCGGCCTCGTCGCGGACTCGACCTTCACGACGGTCGCGCCATGATCCGCGAAGTAGCGGGTGGCGACCGGCCCGGCCGCGCCCGCGCCGAGCTCGAGCACCCGGATGCCCTCGAAGATTGCGGGCATCCCTAGATGACGGACTCGGCCGCGAGCGCGTCGAGGTCCGCGGCGCCCAGCCCGAGCTCGGCGTAGATCGGAACGTTGTGTTCGCCCACGCGCGGCGCACGGCTGCGCACGCCGATCCGGCAGGCCGTCGACTTCGCGAAGAAGGCCGGGTGCTCGATGCTGGCGCCGAGCTCGGGGTACTCGAGCGTCGTGAAGAACTCCCGCGAACGGAGCTGCGGCTGATCGGCGATCTCGCGGGCGTCGTTGCAAGGGGCGAGCATGATGCGCCGCCGCAGCGCCTCGTCGTAGAGCTCGCGGCGCGTCTTGCTGGCGAAGAAGGCGGCGAAGGCTACCTCGAGGCGCGCGATCTCCGCGTCCGAGACCTCGTTGTGGTTGTAGGCCTGCCAGTCCATCTCGAGCAGCCACCCGGGGGCCATTCCGGACTCCGCCATGTACTCCACGGTGGCGGCGAGATTCGCGACCCGCGCCGGACCACCGCGCAGGCCGAAGCTCACGTCGCCGTCGCGCGCCTTCCAGATCTCGCGTGTACGCCCCATCCGCGGCGCGTTCCGGGTGTGCGTGCGCCGGGTGAGCGACCACTGGGCGGCGCCCGTGACGAGAGTGGAGAGCTGCGCCTCGTGGAGCGAGACGTCCACGAGCTGCGCGAGCCCGCTGCGCTGCCGCGCGAAGAGCCCCATCGCGATCCCGGTCGCGGCCTCCGCGCTGCCGTGGAGATAGGCGGTCGGGAGCGTACAGCGCACGGGCGGACGGTCCGGATCGCCGGTGAGCCGAGCGTTTCCGCCGAGGGCGACGATCACGAGGTCGTGCGCCCTCCAGCCCGCTCGCGGGCCCGTGCGACCGAAGGGAGTGAGCGAGCACCAGACGAGGCGCGGACACGCCACGCGCAGGTCCTCCCAGCCGATTCCCTGCTTCTCGAGCGTCCCGGGCCGGAAGGTTTCGAGCACGACGTCCGCTCGCGCCACGAGCTCGCGAAAGAGTTCGCGACCGCGCTGCTCGCGCAGCGAGAGCGTGATGCCGCGCTTGCTCGTGTTCATCGCGAGCCAGGGCAGGCTGCGCTCGGGATCCGGGATCTCGCCGAGCCAGGGTCCGCGACGGGCTTTGAGGTCGCCCCCGGGCGGCTCCAGCTTCACGACGTCTGCCCCGAGCTCCGCGAGGATCTTCCCGGCGAGGAAGCCCGGCTCCCCGGAGAGGTCGAGGACGCGAATGCCCTCGAGCATCCACGTCTTCCCGTCGCTCACGCGTGCTGTGCATCGAAGTGAAGCGCCGCCATCGCGCGCTGATTCTACCACCGCGCTTCGATCGCTGTGGGCCGGAAGCGTCAGTCCTGCGGCGCCCCGCGCTCGCTGCGCAGCGGGCCGAGGAGCTCCTCGGCGAGGGCGAGGCCACGCTTGCACGCGAGGCGGCGCTTCGCGTCGCGTGCGCAGCGCTCGAAGAGCGCGGCGAGCGCCGACCGCGAGAAGGGGGCCGAGTGGTGGTAGTAGCGGGAGAAGTGCTCGGCCGCCTCGAGTGCTTCGAGGGGAGTCACCGGCGCCGTCCCCCGGTTGCCGAAGAGGCGTGCGATCGGCGCGAGCATGGCGGAGTCGGGCGGGGCGCCCTCGGCAGGGAGCGACCCGACGCGTTGCAACAAGCTCGCGAAAGCCGGCGAGCCCGGCGCCTCGTGCAGCCACGCGGCGAGGAGGGTCGTGCACTCGACCGGGCGCCAGCGGCAGGTCTCCGAGACGAGCGCCTCGCGATCCGCCTCGGAGAGCGCCCCGCCGCGCAGCACGCCGAGTCGAGCGACGAGCGAGCCGCGCCGCCCGGCGAGGGCCGCCTCCCTCGCCGCCGTGATCGGGAGCCGCCCCTCGCGGCCGGCGAAGAAGCCGCGCGCGGCGCTGTAGCCGAGGCGCGGATGCAGGAGCGTGTGGAGCTCCCCGGGAAGCGGCGTCGCGTGCACCACTCCGAGCGGAAGGAGCTCGTGCGCGAGGAGCGCCGGGAGCGAAGGGATTCCGATGCGCGCGAGAGCGCGCGCGAAGTCGGGCTGCGCCAGACGCGCTTCGATCCGGCGCAGGTCGAGGGCCGACTCGGGGTCGCGGAGCCCCAGCAGGATGAGGTCCGCACCCCGACCGTACCAGACGGAGACGTGATCGAAGACCGCGGCGTAGTTGCGCAGCACGGTCGCGATCGACTCGGCGTTGGTCTCGTAGACGTGGAACCACTGCGCGTGTACGCCTCCGGCCGAGAGATGGTCGCGTGCCGCGCTCAGGAACTCGACGCTGTAGAGCATCTCGATCCCGCTCACCCACGGATTGCTCGGAACGGAGACGATCACGTCGAATCGCTCCTCGCTCCTCGAGAGCATCCGGTAGGCATCGCCGCGCACGATCTGGAGCTTCGGATTGCGCGACGCGCCGCCGTTCGCGAAGTCGAAGAGCGGTGCGGCACGCAGGATCGCCGGCGAGATCTCGGCCACCTCGACGGATTCGATCGAGTCGAGCGAGCCGAGCGCGCCCGCACTCATGCCCGTGCCGTAGCCCACGACGAAGGCGCGTCTCGGCTCGCGCGCGAGCAGCGCGGGAACGAGCCCGGCCAGCGCCATCGTAACCTGGTCCCCGACGACCCCCGCGTCGGGCTTGCCGTTGGTCACGATGCTTCGCTCGACCCCGCCACCGGGGAGCGGCCACTCTTTCGCTGCGATCGAGGCCGAGGGGTCGTCCTCATAGAAGAGCAGCGAGATGCCGCGCCGCGCCGCGAAGAATGCGTCGGGCGAGAGCCGCGTCGCAGCCGACGGACTGCGCTCGCGGAAGAGACCGGCGGCGAGCCGCTCGCCGGACCAGGCGGGCAGCAGCGCGAAGAGCACCCACGCGGCGGCCAGGGATGCACCCGCCGCCCCGCGCGCGCTCGCTCCGAGCACACGCAGCATCGCCAGCGCGGCGGCGCTGGCGAGCGCCGCGAGCCCCAGACGATAGATCGCGTGGAGATCGAGCCAGTGCAGCAGCGCGTAGCCGCCGAGGAGCGCACCCAGCAGGGAGCCGCTGGTATTCCAGCCGTAGAGCAGCCCGGCCGCGTGGCCGAGGTCGCCCTGCTCCCGGCGCAGGCGGTGGAAGATCAGCGGGAGCGTCGCGCCCGAGGCGGCCACCGGAAGGGCGATCACGGCCAGCACCGACGCGAAGGTCGCTAGCTGGAAGGCGGCGAAGGCCGTCTCGTCGTGGGGCGCGAAGAGGGTGCGCAGGCGATGCGCCCAGTAGGTTGCATCCCCGAGCCCGAGATAGAGCAGCGCGAGCAGCACGACGAGGGTCCACAGGTTCGCGACGAGGAGCCACTCGGGGATCCTTCGCAGCGCCGATACGGCGAAGCTCCCGAGTGCGATCGACAGCACGAAGACGGAGACCACCAGCGAGAAGGTGAACTGCGAGGCCCCGAAGGCGAGCGCGCCCAGGCGGATCAAGACGGTCTGGAGCGTCATCATCGCGAAGCCCAGGAGCAGCGCGACCGCAGCGAAGACCGCAAGGCCCCGCACCGGCGCCCCGGGATCCTCCGACTCCGCGAGGGCACTCTCCCCGCGCCAGCCGACGGCGGCGAGGGCGGCTCCCGCCGCGAGGTTCACGATCGCCATCGCGCGCAGCGCACCGACGAGACCGAGCGTCGGCAGCAGCCAGTAGCCCGCCGCGAGCGCCCCGGCGAAGGCCCCCAGCGTGTTCGAAGCGTAGACGAGGGCGTGCAGGCGCGTCGCGTCGGCGAGGCCCCGGGAGAGGGCCTGCGTCAGCATCGGGATCGTGCCACCCATCAGCAGCGCCGGCGGCAGCACGAGGCAGGCCGAGAGCAGCACGTCGAAGGCGAAGCCCGCCGCGGCCCCGCTCGGCACCGCGAGCGACGCGGTCTGCGCGGCACGGAAGAGCGCGGGGAAGGCGAGAGCCCACACACCGATCGAGGCCTCGACGCATCCGTAGGCGAGGAGCACGCGTGCCGGACGGCCGCGGGCCCGGGCGCGCGCGACCAGCAAGCGCGTGAACCTTCCGAACAGCGCATAACCGAGCGCGAGCCCGCCGAGGAAGAGGCCGAGTACCGCGGCGGTAGCCTCGCTGTGCGAGCCGAGGAGGGTGGCGAGGACCTTTTCCCAGGCGACCTCGTAGACGAGGCCGCTGAAGCCGGTCAGCGCCGTGAGCAGGAGAACCGCGAGCTGGCTCGAGGACCTTGCGAGGATCTGGGCGCTCGAAGCTCTCTCCGCTCGCCTGCGGCTCGCTGCGCGCTTCGCTTGCGCTGCCTGGGTGTCGCCCTCGGTCATCGCTTGCGCAGCGTGGCGAGGCGTTCGCGCAGGGTGGCGGCACGCCGGGCGTCGCCCGCGACCTCCGCGTGCATCAAGGCCTGCTCCGCGGCGCGCAGCGCCTCCGCGCGCCGGCCCGCCGACGAATAGGCGGTCGCGAGCAGGTCGAGAAGATCGGCGTCGGGCGCGGCGACGCGGTCGCGGGCGGACTCGGCGAGACGCACCGCCTCGGCCGGGTCGCGCAGCGCCGGATCCGGGCAGGTCGCCAGGACCCGCGTCAGGTGGAGCGTCGCATAGAGCTGGCCCGGCTCGAGGCGCAACGCAATCCGATCGCTCTCGATCGACTCCGGATAGTGGCCGAGCTCCTCGTAGGCCACCGCGAGACCGGCGCGCGCCTCGGCCGACTCGGCGCCAAGCAGGATCGCGCGCTCGAGATGGGGGCGCGCGTCGAGGGCGCGTCCTGCATTCACGAGGGCGAGCCCGAGGTGATGGTTCGCGACCGCGCTCTCCGGTGCCATTGCGACCGCGCGTTCGAAGAGCGTCACGGTGTCGCGCCAGTGGCGCAGCTGGAGCCGGGTCCCGACGGCCAGCGCAGCGAGGGCGACGCCTGCGAGCGCAGCGAGGGCGCGACGGGGCAGGCGCCATGCGTGGGCGAGATCGACGGCTCCCCACGCAAACGCGATCGAGAGCCCGACCAGGGGGATGTAGGTGTAGCGGTCGGCGCGCGCCTGGAGCCCCACCTGCACGATCCCGATCACCGGGACGAGCGTCACCAGGTACCAGAGCCAGCCGACCGCGAGGTAGGGGCGAGTGCGGCGGAGCCTGAGTGCGGCGGCAGTGAGCGCGACGAGTGCGAGCGCGCAGGCGGCGGCCCGCCACGGCGAGATCGCGAGGCCCGGATGCGGATGGAAGACGCTGAGCCCTGTCGGCCAGAACGCGTCCCCGAGGTAGGCCAGCGCGGACTCGGCCGCGTTCATCAGGCGGTAGAGCAGCGGGTAGTCGGCGAGCTCCGTCATCGCGCCCCGCGCGCGCTGCACCACGAAGGTGAGCGCTGAAGCGGCCACCACGAGCACGAGCATCGGGATCTTCTCGACGATCGCCCGTCGCGCCTCGCGACGCGCCCTTGCGTCCGAGGCCGCGGCGCGGCGGAGACGGCCGAGCGGCCAGACGTCGAGCAGCCAGAGCACGAAGGGAAAGGTCACGAGGCTCGGCTTAGCGAGGAGCCCGAGCAGCAGCGATGCGAAGACCAGTGCGAAGCGGATGCGCGTAGGCCTGGCGGCGTAGTGGGCGTAGGCGAGCAGGCCGAGCATCCAGAAGACGCCCGAGAGCACGTCCTTTCGCTCGGAGGCCCAGGCCACGGACTCCACATGCAGCGGGTGCATCGCGAAGACCGCGGCCACGAAGGCGCTGCGCCCCACGGCGCCGGTGAGCTGCGCCAGCGCCACGAAGAGGATTGCCGCGGCGAGCGCGTGCAGCGCGGCGTTCTCGAGCAGGCTGGCCGCGGGCCGTCCGCCCCAGAGCCGATAGTCGAGGTGCAGGGAGAGCCAGGTCAGCGGGATCCAGTTGGTCTCGTAGGGCTCGAAGGCGCGTCGCAGCGCCGACGCATCGAGCGGCAGGCGCAGGTTTGGGTTCTCGACGATGTATCGGTCGTCGTCGTAGTCGACGAAGGCGTGGTGCCGGACGGGGGCGTAGAGCGCAGCGCCCAGCAGCGCGATGCAGAGGGCGACGACCGCGCGCGACGGCACTCCCACCCCTTCCCTAGCCTTCGGAGAGATCGCCGAGCCGCTTGCCGCGGCTCGCCCGCTCGCGCGCGCGTTCGATCACCTCCGGGGGCACGGGGTCCATCCGGCGCATGCCCAGGCGCAGCAGCGACGGTGCAGCGAAGCGGAGCCAACGCGCCAGCCAGAGATCGATGCGGCGCTTCGGCACCTGCAGCTCGCTGCGCCGCTTCTCGATCGCCTCGAAGATCGCATCCGCTACGCGCTCGGGAGGCAGCCTGGGTCCGCGGTAGGCCATCGCCTCGTCGCCCTTGCTCCAGATCTCCGTATCGATGGCGCCCGGGATCACCAGCGACACGAAGATCTGCGAGCCTGCAAGGTCGTTCCAGAGCCCCTCGGTGAAGGCGTTCATCGCGGCCTTCGAGGCCGCGTACACGCTCTCCCGCGGCGGCACCACGCGGCTCGCGAAGGAGGAAACGTTCACGATGTGCCCCCCACCCTGCTTCAGCATGCTGGGGAGCGCAGCGAGGATGGTCCACACGCAGGAGAGAAAATTCACCTCCAGCACGCGCGCGACCTCATCGGCCGAGACGTGGTAGATCTGCTTGTGCTTGGAGATCGCGGCGTTGTTGATCAGGACATCGATGCGGCCGTAGCGGCGGACGGTCTCGTCGATCGCGTGCTCCGCGAAGCCGCGCAGGCCGAGGTCGCCCGCGAGGTAGCAGGAGGTAGGCGAACTCTCCCTGCACTCCTCGACGAGGCTCGCGAGGAGCGCCTCGCGCCGCGCTACGGCGACGACGCGACTCCCGCGCCGGGCGAAGGCACGGGCCGTCACGCGACCGATGCCCGAAGAGGCTCCTGTGACGACGACGACCTTCCCGCGCCAGTCCACGCGCTCAGCGCTCCGGCCGGGCCCGGGGCGCCGGGCCGGGACCGCGACAGAGCACGGCGCGCATCGTCGCGGGGAGCCCCACGCCGCAAGCATCCCCCGGCGCCGCGCGGGGTGTCAAGCAAAGGGGGATGCGCGCACGCCCTGCGCGCTTGCTCGGCCGGAGGGCCGGCGATAGACTGGGATCTGACGGATCGTCAGATATTCAGCATTCGCCCAGGAGGGCCCCCCGGTGCGCGACTATCGCCTGATCGACGCCGACTGCCACACGCTCGAGCCCGCGCACATCTGGACGACCTGGCTCCCGAAGCGCTTCCACGACCGCGCACCGCAGCTCGTGAAGGACGCCGACGGGGGAGACGCGTGGCTCTTCGCGCCGGGGACGAAGCCGATGGAG
The DNA here is from genome assembly GCA_964413375.1 of uncultured Spirochaetales bacterium. Classification (GTDB taxonomy): domain Bacteria; phylum Myxococcota_A; class UBA9160; order UBA9160; family SMWR01; genus CAZUYC01. The sequence continues at coordinate 19,865 of CAYPSI010000055.1, forward strand.
ATCGGGCTCGTGACGACGCCGGGGCGCCGCTACGAAGACATCAAGTGGACCGGCTACAGCTACGAGACGATCCGCAAGTCCTGCTTCGAGCCCAAGGCGCGCCTCGAGGACATGGACTTCGATGGCATCGACGCCGCCTTCCTCTACCCCTCGCAGCGCACCATGTACACCTTCATGGGCAACCAGGACCGCGAGTTCCACCTGGCGGGCGTACGCGCCTACAACGACTGGCTGGCGCAGGAGTTCTGCGCCGTCGATCCGCAGCGCCTCTTCGGGCTCGCGCAGATGCCGAATCTCGGTGTCGACACGGCCATCGAGGAGATGAAGCGCTGCCGCGAGCAGGGCTACCGCGGCGTCGTGATCACCACCTGGCCCTCGGGCAAGGACGACCTCTCGAGCGACGACGACCGCTTCTTCGCAGCCGCGCAGGAGCTCGGGATGCCGGTCAGCATCCACATCTCGATCCAGCGCCGGCGCAACCCGAAGCCCACCCTCGAGGGCGTGGCCTCGATCGCGTCGATGGCACTCGCCGGGCTCCTCAACTTCCCCCCGATCATGAGCGAGCTGATCCTGTCGGGCCTCTTCGACCGCTACCCGAAGCTCACGATCGTGGGCGTCGAGACGGAGGTTGGCTGGATCCCCGAGGCGCTCGAGCAGCTCGACAACTTCTACTGGCGCAACCGCACGCGCACCGGCCTCGTGCTGCGCCACCTCCCCAGCGACTACTTCCACTCGAACTTCGTGTGCACCTTCATCAAGGACGCGATCGGGATCCAGCTGCGCCACGACGTGGGCGTCGACAACATGGCCTGGTCCACCGACTTCCCCCACCATGGCTGCGACTGGCCCTACAGCCGCAAGGTCGTGAGCGAGATGATGATCGGCGTCCCCCAGGCCGAGCGGCACCAGATCCTCGTGGGCAACGCGATGCGCATCTACGGGCTCGGCGCGTAGCCTCTCGGGGGCGCCCGCGGACCGTCGCTCGCGTGTCTCCGGGAGGGATGCCGCGCTATCTCGGCGTGGAGCCGACTGCTATCCTCACGAGACCTCGAGCACAAGGGGCCCCCGATGGGCCGACTCCGGGTAGTCAGCGGGCTCGTGCGCGAGTTCGTGCTCTTCATGAAAGAGGATCGGACCTGGTGGCTGGCTCCGATCTTCGTCGCACTGCTCGGCCTCGGTGCGTTCATCGTCTTCACGCAGGGGTCGGCGCTCGCGCCCTTCATCTACGCGCTCTTCTGATGGGGTGCGTCGCGACGTGAGCCCCTCGCCCGACGCAGGGTCGCTGGCGACGCCGGGCGACGAGCGGAGCGGCGAACGCGTGCTCGTCGCCGTCAACGAGTTCTATGAAGCGAACCCCTTTCCGGGCTTCGACCCTGGCAAGTACGAGACGCGCCAGGACCTGGTGGAGCGCGCGAGCTGGTACGCCCGCAGGCTCGACGCCGAGATCCCCTTCGGGTCCACGGTGATCGACGTGGGCTGCGGCACCGGGCAGCTCGCCTGCCTGCTCGCCCTCAAGGAGCGCGGCGTCGTCGGGGTCGACTACTCCGAACACTCCCTCGCGCTGGCGCAGCGACTGAAGCGGCGCCTCGCGCTCGATCGCGTGGATTTCCGTCGCGCGAACATCCTCGCGTGGGACCTCTCCGCGGAATCCTTCGACTTCGTGTTCTGCAACGGCGTGCTGCATCACACCAGCGATCCCGAAGGCGGATTCCGGAACCTGGTGCAGATCGCGAGGCCCGGCGGATACCTGATCGTGGGCCTCTACAACCGCTACGGACGTCTCCTGCTCGGAGTGCGACGCCACGTCGTGAGGCTGCTTTCCCGCTTCGATCCCCGGGCGAAGGACCGGGCCATCGAGAAGCAGCTCGTCGAGCTCGACGACGATGCGGAGAAGCGACGCACCTGGTACGCGGACCAGTACGAACACCCCCACGAATCGGTGCACAGCGTCGACGAGGTGCTCGGCTGGTTCCGCGCGAATGGGCTCGAGTACGTAGCGTCCTTCCCCAAGATCGAGCTCCTCGGCTCGGCGCCGAAGCGGATCTTCCGCGCGCGAAAAGTGGCGCGCTGGCGCCGGGGCCGCATCGCGCACCTGCTGGTGCAGCTCTCCTGGATCCTCACGCAGAATGCAGGCGGCGGATACTTCGTGCTGATCGGCCGCAAGACGCCATGAACGTCCTCGGGATCTCAGGCTTCTACCACGACGCGGCCGCCTGCCTGATCCGCGACGGCGAGGTGGTGGCCGCCGCGTCGGAGGAGCGCTTCACGCGCAAGAAGCACGACGAGCGCTTTCCGCTCCACGCGATCGAGTACTGCCTCAGCGAAGGCCGCTTGCTCGTCGACGACCTCGACTGCATCGGTTTCTACGAGAAGCCCTTCCTCAAGTTCAAGCGCATCCTCTTCTCCCAGATCGCGACCGTCCCCCGCTCCTACTCCGCCTTCCTGCGAGCGATCCCTTCCTGGCTGCATCAGAAGCTCGCGATCCCGGCGCTCGTCGCCGAGGAGCTCCAGTTCGACGGGCCGGTCTTGATGATCGAGCACCACCTCTCCCATGCGGCGAGCGCCTTCCTGGTGTCACCCTTCCGCGAGGCCGCCCTGCTCACGGTGGACGGCGTGGGCGAGTGGGCGACGACGACCTGGGGCCGCGGCCGCGACGCCGACATCGACCTCTTCAAGGAGATCCGCTTCCCGCACTCGCTCGGCCTGCTCTACACCGCCGTGACGGGCTATCTCGGCTTCAAGATCAACAGCGCCGAGTACAAGGTGATGGGCCTCGCCCCCTACGGTACGCCCCGTTTCGAGCGCGAAGTGCGCCAGCTGATCGACGTTGCCCCGGACGGAAGCTTCCGCCTCGACATGGACTACTTCGCGTATCACCATGGCTTGCAGATGACGAGCCCGCGCTTTCACCGCCTCTTCGGCGGCGAGCCCCGCGACCCCGCCTCAGCGCTCGAGCAGCGACACAAGGACATTGCGGCGAGCGTGCAACGCGTCACCGAGGACGTGATGCTGCGGATGGCGGTCCAGCTGCACCGGGAGACGGGGCTTCCGAACCTCTGCCTCGCGGGCGGCGTGGCGCTCAACTGCGTGGCGAACGGCCGGATCGCGCGGGAAGGCCCCTTCGAGGGGATCTTCGTGCAGCCCGCCGCGGGAGACGCCGGAGGGGCGCTGGGCGTCGCGGCCTACCTCCAGAACCACGTGTTCGGAGAGCCGCGCCGCTTCGTGATGCGCCACGCCTTCCTGGGCCCCGGCTTCGGAAGCGAGGAGATCCGCGCACTGCTCGAGGTGAAGGGCGCCGTCTTCGAGGAGATGGATCGCGAGGCCCTCCTCAGCTCCACCGCGAGGGCGATCGCGGAGCAGGAGGTCGTGGGCTGGTTCCAGGGGCGGATGGAGTTCGGGCCTCGCGCGCTCGGATCGCGCAGCATCCTCGCGGATCCGCGCAACCCCGAGAACCAGGAGCGCGTGAACCGGAAGATCAAGTTCCGCGAGAGCTTCCGCCCCTTTGCCCCGGCCGTGCTGGCGGAACGCGCTGGCGAGTTCTTCGAGCTCGAACGCGAGAGCCCCTTCATGCTCCTCGTCGCCCAGGCCCGCGATGGCCGATCGCGACTCCCCGCCACCACCCACGTCGACGGCTCGGCACGGGTGCAGACGGTCGACCGGGAGACGAATCCCCTCTTCCACGATCTGCTGCGGGCCTTCGGCGATGCGACCGGGACCCCGGTGCTGATCAATACTTCGATGAACGTGCGCGGCGAGCCGATCGTCTGCACGCCGGCGGATGCCCTCGCCTGCTTCCGCACCACCGGCATGGACCGGCTGGTGATCGATCGCTTCGTGTTGCGCAAGGCGGAGCAGCCGCTGCTCGAGTCAGCCGGCGAGCTGCCGCCGGCCTTCGCCGAGGACTGATCGCGCATGACGCCGCTCGCGCGCCTCGAGTCGGGATGGCTGCGGATCGCCCAGCGACTGGGAGAGGTGCAGACCGTCGTGATCCTGACGCTGGTCTACACCATGCTCATCGCGCCGATGGCGCTGCTGCTGCGACTCCTCGGACGCGCCGACCTGCTCGAGCTGCGTCGGGCCCGAGGAGATGGCTTCGCCCTTCCGAAGCAGCGGATTCCGACGGACCCGGAGCGCTGCAAGCGGCAGTTCTGAGGCAAGATGGCAAGGATCGGCGCGAGCAAGCGGATCGTCTTCGCGAGCCTTCCGCTGCTCGTGCTGCTGGGCATCGCGGAGCTCGTCCTGCGCGCGACGGACCTCGCCGAGCGCTGTCCCAACCGCTTCAGCGACTCCAAGATCTGGGTCTGCGACCCGATCCTCCACTTCAAGCTCAACCCGGTGCTTCAGAGAAACCAGGGGCCACTCAACAGCGAGGGCTTCCGAGGGGAGGAATGGCGGGCCAAGGCGCCCGGGGTCTACCGGATCCTCGCACTCGGGGATTCCTGCACCTTCGGCCTGATCGCGCGCGAAAGTTTCGGCTTCGTGAAGCAGCCCTATCCCATCAAGCTCCAGCGCCTGGTCGAACGCCGCATCGGCAAGGGGCGCGTGGAGGCGCTGAACGCGGGGGTCCCGGGCTACAACAGCTTTCATGGAGTGATGCTGCTGCGCACCCGGCTGCGCGACCTCGATCCGGACCTCATCACGGTCCGCTACGGATGGAACGACCAGTTCTTGTCGGCAGCGGGTGAAGGGGAGGCCCTCTTCCGCGAGCCGGAGAGCGCGCTCGGACTCTTGCTTCAGGACCTCGCCCTTCGCACCCGGCTCTACCCCTTCGCGCGCCGCCTCGCGATGGAGCTGCGCGCGCTGCGCCGCCCGGTGGCGGACCAGGCGCTCCGCGCCTTCGTCGAGCAAGAGACCTGGGAACCGACGATTCCGATCGAGCGCTACGAGCACAACCTGCGCCGCATCGTCGAAATCGGCCGCTCTCGCGCTGCGGAGGTGTGGCTGCTCACTTCGCCCGGCAACCCCGCGCCGGGCGAGGAGGCTGCGGAGCTGATGAGCGTCACCAATCGGCTCGGCTTCGACGAGCTGATGCGGATCCACGAGCTGTACAACGAAGCCGTGCGCCGGGTGGGACGCGAGATGAACGCGCTCGTCGTGGACATGGCGGTGGTCTACGCGCGCCACCCCGGTACACCCGTCTTCCTGCCGACGGACATCCCTCATCCGACCGAGGGCGGTCACGTCCTCGAGGCGGAGACGCTCTACTCGGCGCTGGTGAAGCGCGGTGTGATCCGCCCCGCCGACGGCGGTAGCCGAGCGCCGCAGCGCTAGGCGGTGCTTTCCCGCGCTTCGCCGTGCCCCACTGCCGCCGAGCTGAAGGAGCTCGGGGCGGCGTGCGAGGGCGAGGTGCCGCTCGTCGATCCGAACACGTAGGCGCTCTCGCGGTGCTCGGAGAGGTCGAGGCCTGCGAACTCCGCCTCTTCGCCAACCCGCAAGTCACCCATCAGCGCGCGCAGCAGCAACAGGATCGCGATCGTTGCGAGCGGCGCGAAGATCGCCGTCAGCAGCACGCTCTGGAGCTGGATCGCGATCTGGCCGCCGCGAGTCATGCCCTCGGGCAGCGCGAAGTCGGCGATGAAGAGCCCGGTCGCGATCGCCCCCCAGGTGCCGCCGATGCCGTGAACGCCGAAGACGTCGAGCGAGTCGTCGAAGCCGAGCATGGGCTTCAGGAAGGTCACCGCTGCGTAGCAGAGCACCGATACGCCGATGCCGATCCCGATGGCGCCGAGCGGAGTCACGAAGGCGCAGGCCGGCGTGATCGCCACGAGGCCCGCGACGCAGGCGGTGGCGGCGCCGAGCACCGTCGGATTTCCGCGGTGCAACCATTCGATCGCCACCCAGGTCACGAGCGCGGTCGAGGCCGCGGTGCTCGTGGTGAGGAAGGCGAGACCGGCAATGCCGTCGGCGGCGAGCTGGCTGCCGGCGTTGAAGCCGAACCAGCCCACCCAGAGCAGGCCCGCACCCACCACCGCGAAGGGCAGGTTGTGCGGCGGCATCGGCTCCTTGCCGAAGCCGCGGCGCTTGCCGAGGAAGAGAGCGGCGGCGAGCGCGGAGTAGCCGCTCGACATGTGGACCACGAGACCGCCGGCGAAGTCCTTGGCACCCAGTGAGGCCAGGAAGCCGCCTCCCCAGACCATGTGCGCGAGCGGGCAGTAGACGACGAGTACCCAGATGGTGATGAACGCCAGGTAGGGACCGAAGCGCATGCGCTCGGCGAAGGCTCCGATCATCAGCGCGGGCGTGATGATCGCGAACATCGCCTGGAACATCACGAAGACGTACTCGGGGATGGTGTAGCCCTCCCAGAGCGTGTCCGGCGTGATCCCGGCGAGGCCCAGCTTCGACAGGCCTCCGATCACCGCGTTTCCCGGCGCGAAGGCGAGGCTGTAGCCGATGAGGATCCACAACACTCCGACGACGCCCGCCGACACCAGGCACTGCATGAAGAGCGAGAGGGCGTTCTTCGCGCGTACGAGGCCTGCGTAGAAGAGCGCGAGTCCCGGAAGGGTCATCATCAACACCAGCGCAGAGCTCGTGAGCATCCACGCGGTGTTCCCGGTGTCCGGCGCAGCCGGCTCACCCTCTGCCGAAGCGGCGCCCGCAGCGAGCAGCGCCGCCATGAGCGGTAGGAGAGCTGTCCAGCGCGGATGCTTGCGGGATCCAGCGAGCCGAGCCACGAATGCCATCGGGGACCCTCCATTCGCACGACGGCTGTGAAGCCCGTGCAGTCCCTGGCCCCTTGAGCAATGACTGTGCCAAGAGCGGCTCGCCGGCTCGCGGCGTCTCGCGGCTGCCCGGGCCCTCGCAGAGGGTCGCTGCGCCTCGAGCTGCCCAGGCAACGGGCAGCACCTGCCTAGCACGCGGGCAAGCCTCGGGATCCCCGCAGGGCGGGCGATTGCGACGAGGCACCCGAACCCGGCGGCGGCCCGCCGATCCCGTTGCTTCAGCCGCGCTTCGGCTGATAGAGGACGATCATCTGGTAGAGGAGCGCCGGGCGATCGCTGCCCGCGACGTGTACCGCGATCTCGCGCACCAGCCTCGTGCCCTTCTCCGCGGCCTCGACGGAGACGAGGCGCGAGCGCGAGCAGAGCTTCGAGCCGGCGGGGACGGGGCTCAGGAAGCGCAGCTTGTCGGAGCCGTAGTTCACGACGCTGGCGTGGCCCACGACCTCGAAGTCGGACCGCTCGCGCGCGCCGCGGCCGATCCGCGGCAGCAACGCGAGCGTGAGGAAGCCGTGAGCGATGGGGGTCCCGAAGGGGCTCTCGCGCTTCGCCCGCTCCACGTCGACG
>CAYPSI010000056.1:0-33030 GCA_964413375.1 uncultured Spirochaetales bacterium
CCGTCGCTAGAAGGAGCGGAAGCGCTTCAGTACGTGCGCCTGGCGGATGCGGATCTGCTCGCGCCGCTCAGCGGGTGAGACGCTGCGCGTGCCTTCGGGAAGGTGCTTGCGGATCTCGCCCAGGGGCACCTTCTTCGCCGCGATGCTGGGCCACTGATCCGGCGGCGGGGTCTGGCTGTAGGCCCAGCGCGGCGACATGAAGCCCTCGGGGTGCCCGGTCGTGTCGAGCCAGTTCGGCACGCCGGGGTCGCGATGCGCGATCACGAGCCGGATGACACCGTCCGGATCGACCTCGGACTGGCGGCCGTTCAGGCTTCCGAGCTGGTTCGCGTACTCGATCGATTCGCCCCAGAGATTGCTGAGCTGGAAGCCGATGTACTGGGGCGCGAGCAGGACGCGGTTCTCGACGATCAGCGCCTCGTCGGGGCCGAGCTCGTAGATGCCGCCAGCGTAGAGGTTCGTGCTCATGCCGCCGCCGGTGGCGCCCGAGGCGGCGTTCATCTTGTTGAAGGCGTTGCGCGGGAAGCCGACCCCCGGAAGCGTGCCCGGCCGCTCCCCGTAGGCCCCCAGCAGGATCGTCCAGAACGCGTTCCAGAAGTGCATCTGGCCGCGCACCAGCTCGCCGAAGCGCCGAAGCTGTGCGGCGGCGGCCGGGGCATCGTACGCCGCGGGGTGGCTTCCTTCGGCGCCTGGCTGCGTGATCGACAGGTAGATCGCGTCCTCGCGCTCCCAGTCGTAGAAGAGCTGGCGGCCGCTGATGTAATTGGCGTAGCGCTCGGGCGGCAGGCTCGGATCGTCGGGGTGCGGCCGGTCGACGATCTTCAAGGTGCGGATGAAGTTTCCGGTGTGTCCCGCCGGCCGCTCCGGCGCGAGCAGGATCTCGAAGCGGCCGTCCGCCCCGACCTCGAGCGTGCTCGAATCGAGCCGCCCGGTCTGCGTCTTGACCCCCGGGCGCAGCTCGCGCAGGTTGCCCGAATCTCCGGCCAGCACGCCCGCGCTGGCCTCGAAGATCACGTAATGGGGCGCCTTGCGCCCGCCGGGCGCCGGGTCTTCTCCGCGCCAATGGCGCCAGTCGGCGATCTCGCCGCGGATCAGGGTGTGCTCGCGCCCGTCGATGGGCGCGTAGAAGTAGATGGCGTCCGCGTTGTCGATGGTTGCGCGGTTGATGATGCTCAGCGCATTGCGGAACGCGGGACGGACCGGGTCCTCGTGGAAGGCCCGCTCGACGGCGCTGTGTACGAAGCCCATCAGATAGCGATAGCCCTCGGCGAGGTTGCGCTCGCCCTGCGGCGGCGGCATCAGCTCGGGGTGATCGATGGCGTCGCGCGCCTGCTCGAGGCTCGCGATCATCTCGTCCCAGGCCGCGCGCAGATCCTTCCGGGGGTCCTCCCTCATCCGACTCCTCCTCGTGGGTCCTGCCCGCCGCGCAGTGTAGCCCCGCAGCGCCGCGCGGGTCGGAAGCGAGGACCTTGCCTCTTCCCTCGACGCTTCGCGCTACGAGGTGCGGATCCTCTTCTACCGGCTCGTCTGGAAGGGGGGCGGTTCGTCAGGAAGCCAGGTGATCGCGCCCGGCCAGCAGAAGATGGAGATGATTCGCGACGCGGAGATCTATCAGCAGTTCTTCGCGCGGCTGTCGAAGGCCATCTTCCTCGAAGCGCACAAGATCTGAAGGCGGGTGCCATGCGTCCTGGAAGCGGAATCCCCTGGCTGGCGATGGCGCTGCTCGGCTACATGGTGACGGCCTGCGCGGCACCGACACCCCAGGCCGACCTGCTCGCTCCCACCGAGGAGCAGCTGAAGCTGCGCAACTTCCAGACGCGCAGCTTCGACGTGAGAGACCGCAGCGAGGTCATCCGCGCGGTAATCGCCGCGCTGCAGGACCTGGGCTTCATCATCGAGCGCGCCAACGAGCCGCTGGGCCTCGTGACGGCCGCGCGCTTCGCGGAGCCGCGCTACTTCGACGTGGTCGGCGTCACCGTGACCGTGCGCCCGCAGCCGGAAGGCGCGATGCTGGTTCGGGCCAATGCGATCTACAACAACGAGCCCGTGACCGACCCGAAGGTCTATCAGAACTTCTTCGCAACCCTCGAGCGCTCGCTCTTCATCGAGCGGAATTGAGGCGATGCGAGCCCGGGCCTCGCTCGTACTGACGGTGGCAGCACTCGCGACGGCGTGCGCCTACGAGGGGAGGCACCCGATCCAGTGGGACGCGCGCGACCAGATCTGGCGGGCCGAGGCGAGTCAGGTGAAGGTGCGCGCGGCGCAGAGTCGCATCTTCGACGGCTCCGACAGCCTGCGGACCCTCGAGGCCGTCGTCAGCACCTTTCAGGACCTCGATTTCCAGGTGGAGGTGCTCGACGAGGAACTCGGCATCGTATCGGGAAAGAAGTTCGTAACCCTCGAGAAGCCTTCCGTCGGCGTCGACCCCTATTACACCCTCTACGACGAGGAAGACCTCGTCGTCTTCACCCGGGCCTTTCGCAGCTGGGGACCCTTCTGGCACAGGAGCAACCTGGTCCGGCTCACGGTCACGGTGCGCGAGCGAAATGCGTCGCAGCTGATCGTTCGCGCTGCGGCGCAGTTCTATCTGCGCCCGATCGAGGACCCCGAGCCCTACCAGAAGTTCTTCCGCACCCTCGAGCAGGCGCTCTTCGTCGACCGCTCGCTCGCCGGAGACGGGGCCCCGCGCAGCCCCTGAGGGCAAGCTCGTCGCAGGGGAGCGCGCCGGGCGCCTAGGCGGGGCGGGCGCGCTCGAGGCGCTCGATCAGGAAGGCGCGCATCCGGTCGGGATCGACGATCGCCGAGAGCGATCCCACGCGCTTCGCGCGCTCGACGCTGTGGATCGCGTCGAACTCGGTGGCGAGCTGGTTCTGGTGCTCGAGCACGGCGTCGGCCAGCGCGCGCTCGTAGCGCTCGCGCGATCCGGGCGCGCGGCTGCTGCGCATCGCCTTTTCCAGATCGGCGACCTGGGCGTCGGCGAGTGCGCGCGCACGTACCTCGCGACCGAAGACGACCGCGGCCGCGGGCCCGCCGCCGATCACCGACGCAAAGGAGCCCTCGAGGGCCGAGGCCTCGAGCCCCGCGTTCAGCTCCTGTGAGAAGACGACGTAGGCGCCGCCGTGGTAGCGCGAGACGATCAGGAAGAGGATCGGGCCCGCGAAGTTCACGACCGCCCGGGCGATCTCCGCCCCGTACTCGAGCTGGAGCTTGCGCATCGATTCCGGGGAGCCGTCGAAGCCCGAGAGATTCGCGAGCACGACGATCGGCCGATTCCCGCTCGCGGCGTTGATCGCGCGCGCGACTTTCTTCGAGGAGAGCGGGAAGAGCGTGCCGGCGGTCCAGCTCTGCGGTCCGTCGAGCGGGCGGTAGCCCTCGCGCTCGACGCCGCGGCTCTCGATCCCGATCAGGGAGACCGGCATCCCGCCGAGGTGGGCGTCCCAGACGATCGCCGTCTCGGCGCCCGCCATCGCGCGCCAGCGCTCGAGGTGCCCGCCGTCCTGGTCGATCGTCGCCTCCATCACCGGGCGCATCGGGAAGGGGCGCTTGCGTCCGGGGTTCGTGCGGTCGTCGAAGATCTCGCCGACGGTCGCGAAGCCTTCGCCCTCGCCGGGGCCGCAGGGGAACTCGCGAACCGAACGCTGGGCCGGATCGCAGCTCTCGAAGCGGCGGGGGCCGGCCTCGCCCGGGACGACGTAGGTGTAGCGGTAGTGCTCGTAGAGGATCCGGTAGGCGTCGGTCAGGTCGTTCGCGAAGTACTGCGCCTGGCCGTTCGGTCCCATGATGCGCTCGAAGCCGCCGATCGCGACCTCGTCCTCGCCGGAGACGGCACCCGAGGCCTCGAGGGCCGCGCGCCCGGTCAGGACCATCGAGGCGCGCGGCGTCATGATCAGCGTGCCGCGCGTGTGCATCAGCATGGTCGCGAGTGCGTCGAAGTAGCTCTGCGCGCCGACGTTCACGCCGGTCACGATCAGGTGGATGGCACCCCCCGCCTGCGTGAACTCGACGATGCGTTTCACGACCCGGGCGGTCGCATCGAGGTTCTCCGTCCCGCTGTCCATCGCGATGCGAGCGCCGCTCGAGATCGGGATCCACTCGATCGGGAGTCCCTGATCCGATGCGAGATCGAGGGCGGCCTGGATCCGATCGCACTCGCGGGCGGCGAGGGCTCCCATGTCGAGGGTCGGATCCGAGAGCAGGAGCACGCGGCGCATCCCCTCCGGAATCTTGTCCGTCGGCGTGCTCATGATCCCGAAGACGATGGAGCTCGTGTTCTGGCCGAAGGGCCTGCCGGAGACGGAGACGGCGCTCGGGTGATCCGCGCCCGCTGCGAGGTCGTATTCCTCGAAGCTCCCGACCGGCAGCAAGGGACCCGGGCCGAGCGCGGCCGGGGCGGAACCGCGCCCGCTCCCGGTCAGCATGCGAACGATCTCATAGGGGTAGACGAGGCGTCGCCGGCGGGCCTCGACCACCTTGCGCTCGTAATCGCTGCGAGGTTCGAGCGGCTCGGTGTGGGGATCGCGCTGGTGGATCTCCATGCTCGAGCCGGTGAGGTCGCTGATCACGAGCTCGATGGGTCGCGCGGGCTGTGTCGGGGCCTCCCGGTCGAGCACCTCGAGACGGACTACCACCTTCTCGAGACCCAGGTTTCGGGTCGCCGGCGCGAGCCGTCGGGCGAGCGTCCAGGCGATGTCGGCGTCGAGGAAGATCGCGGGCGCGACGTAGAGCGCGATGCGGTTCCACTGGAAGCGTCGCTTCGGATCGCGGAGGTTCACGACCGTGCGGAGCGCGCGGGTCGCCTCTGTGAAGGAGTGCTCGAAGGCGGGCACGAAGAGCGCCGCATCGCGCCCGTCGCCCGAGGAACGGACCCGGGCGTCGGCCAGCACGAAGATGCGCTCATCCGCCTGGAGTGTGCGGCTGCGTCCGTGGAAGCAGAAGACCCCGTCGCCTCCCACCGGGAGTCGCTCCAGCTCGAAGTTGTCGAGGCGGCCGAGATCGACGCGGCCGGCCGCCTCCGGGTGGATCCCGTGATAGTCGCCGGCGGGCCGGAGCCCGCCCTCGGCCGGGACGAAAGTGCGATGCACGCAGTTGCCGTCGGGATCGACCGCCGTCACGGTGAGCCGGAGCGAGGGAGCGCCGGCGACGTCCACGGCTTCGAGGGCGGCGAGCAGCGAGGCGAGGTCCGCCTCCGCCTCGAGCGGCACCAGGATCTCGATCGCCTCGACCGTGGGCCACTCGTCGCTGTCGAGGCCCAGCGTTGCGAGCTCGAGCAGGCGCGCCGTTCGCGAGGCGAGCTGGAGCGGTCCGCAAGTGGTGCCCAGGATCATGCGCCCGCCGGCGAGCTCGATACGGTCGAACCAGCCTTCCGCCGTGAGCGACGAAGCGTGCCGAACGGGCTGCTCGGGCGAGTAGAGCCGACGCAGGTGGGCGGCGGCGGCGATCGCCCTCCGACGCGGGTCGGGATCCGCGAGCCAGCGGCCGATGCGGTCGAAGATGGGTCGGGGCGCGTCGGCGAGGTGCGCGAGCACCTCGTCCGGCGGTTCGCTCGGCCGCGCCTCCGCGGTCGCCAGCCACTGCTCGAGCTCGGTGCTGGTGCGCTCGGCGAGCCGTTCCATGCGCGGCCGCTCGAAGATCACGTAGCTCGCATCGGCGGCGGCGTCGGCTACCGCGTCGGTCACGAGCCCGCGCATCCCGGAGATGCGCGAGAGGGCGTTCTCGAGCGCGCGGTCCTCCGCGAGATGGATCGGGCTGCGAGCGAGGTCCGTCACGCGGCGCAGCAGCGCGAGGACGAGGCGCTGGCGCATCAGGGAGGTGTGCTGGGTGGCGAGCAGTCGCATCACCGCCCGCTCGAGCGCGTCCGAGTGCTCGAGCGTCTGCACGCCGTAGCGGCCGAGCGCCGCGCGCACGAGTCCGAGGAAGTCCTCGTTGATGCCGGCGCCACCGGCGCGCATCCGCCGCACGTACATCCGGAAGCGAGCGCTGTTCGAGGGCCCGAGCTCTCCGCCCACGGAGGCCCGCGGCGCGCGAATGAAGAGCTGATCGACGTCGGCGAAGAGCGAGATCTCCTCGCGAACGGCCGCGAGCTCGGCCCGGAAGGTCTCCGAAAGGCCATCGGGAAGCGGCGCGTTCAAAAAGGCGGCGAGGCACTCGGTCCGCTCTCCGCTCGCGTCATAGCCGAGAAGTACCCGTCGGACTTCCTCGCGCGCTGCCTCGAGCGCCGCCTGGCGCGCCTCGAAGGGCGCCACGTCGGCAGCGGCGAGGTCCGGGTCGCCGAGCCCGCCCGTGGCCGCGCTTGTGAAGAGCGCCTCGAGCGGATCGTCCATGCCGAAGAGGACGAGCCGGCCGAGCGCGGGCCCCGAGCCGGGTGCGTCCAGGGCCGGGTCGATCACGAGCATCACGTCGCCGGCAGCGACCTGCTGGCCGCGCCGCGCGCGCACCTCGGTCACGATGCCAGAGACCGGAGCCTCGAAGCCGATCTCGGTCTTCATCGCCTCGAGCACGCCGAGGGGCTGGCCGGCGGTGACCTTTTGACCCGGCTCCACGTGGATTGCCACCACCATCGCCGGGGTTCCGGCGCGGACCTGTCCCGCGGACTGGCCGCCGAAGCGGTGCGGGTGGCCCTCCACCTCGACGCGCAGACCGGCCTCGGTCAGGTCGTGAACGATGCGCAGCGAGCGGTCTCCGAGCACGAGCCGCGCCGTGTGCGCGCCCTCCTCCCGCAGCGTCGCGGAAACGACTCGCTCGTCGAGATGCACGCGATAACGCCAGGAGCCGACGGTGTAGACGTCGAGGCGGTAGCTCTCCCCCCGGTAGGAGAGGTCGATCTGCTGGCCGAGGGAGGGAGTCACCCGCGACGGCGAGATGTTCGTGGTGTCGGAGAAGAAGTTGAGCCGCGCGGCGGCGCGCGATGCCTGATAGGCCAGGATCCCCGCCGCAATCAGTGCCTCGACGGCGTGCTCCCGCTCCCCGCCGGCCGCGGCGCTGAAGCGGTCGAGCCAGGCCGTGTCGACTCCGCCGTCCCGGAACTCCTTCGAATCGAGGATCTCGAGCAGGAAGCCCTTGTTCGTCGCGCCGCCAGCGATCACGAGATCGAAATCCGCGAGCGCGCAGCGCAGCCGGGCGCGCGCCTCCTCGCGGGTGTCTCCCGAAGCGATCACCTTCGCGACCAGGGAGTCGAAGGCTGGCGATACGGAGCTCCCGGCGTTGACGCCGCTGTCGACGCGCACGCGGGGTCCGAGCGAGGGATCGAAGCAGGTGATCTTGCCGGGAGAGGGGCAGAAGCCCGCGTCGGGATCCTCGGCACAAACGCGCGCCTCGATGGATACCCCATGCTCCTCGAAGGCGAGGTTCGCGAGCGACTCCCCGCGCGCAATCCGGATCTGGAGCCTGACGAGATCGAGCCCGGTCGTCTCTTCCGTGATGCCGTGCTCTACCTGGAGGCGGGGGTTCATCTCGAGGAAGAAGAACTGGGAGCTCGTCACCAGGAACTCGACCGTGCCGACGCCGCTATAGTCGACTCCCCGCGCGAGGCGGACGGCTGCGCTCTGGAGCTCCGCGATGCGTTCGCGCGCCATTCCCGGCGGCGGCGCCTCTTCGAGAACCTTCTGGTGGCGTCGTTGCACCGAGCAGTCCCGGCAGCCGAGCGCGAGGACGTTGCCGTGCAGATCGCCGGCGATCTGCACTTCGACGTGTCGCCCGCCCGTTACCTTGCGCTCGACGAAGAGCCGATCATCGCCGAAGGCCGCAGCCGCCTCGGAGCGGGCGGCTCGAAAGGCCTCTGCAAGTCCCTCCGGAGTCTCGACGATGCGGATGCCGCGTCCGCCGCCGCCCGCCGAGGCCTTGACGACGATCGGGAAGCCGATCCGGCGTCCGTGTGCGAGCGCCTCCTCGGCGTCCGCGACGGCCTTCCCGCTCCAGGGCGTGACCGGAACTCCCTCGCGCTCCGCCAGCTCCTTGGACGAGATCTTGTCTCCGAGCCGGCGCATGGCCGAGGGATCGGGTCCGAGGAAGCGGATCCCGGCTCCGCCGAGGCGCTCGACGAAGACCGGGTCCTCGGCCACGAAGCCCCAGCCGGGCCAGACCGCATCGGCGTGGCAGCGGCGCAGCGCCGCGAGCACGCGATCGTGGTCTAGATAGGCCGCGACTTCGCCGCGCTCGGATGAGATCTCGATCGCCAGGTCGGCGTGACGCACGAAGGGCGCGTCTCGATCCGATGCCGTGTAGAGCGCGATCACCTGGAGCTCCGAGCCCTCCTCGGCGCGCAGGGCCTTGACTGCCCGGATGCATCGCATCGCGGCCTCGCCGCGGTTCACGATGGCGAGCCGGCGCAGCGCGTGCCGCGTGCTCATCGCCCCTCCACCACGCGCGAGCTGCGCTCCTGGCAGGCGAGGTCACGCACGAGCATGGAAGTGCTCCTGCTCCATCTCCGCGAGCTTGCCCAGCACCTGCCGGCTCACGTCGAGCGAGCCTCGCAGGCCGTTGCGCTCGCTCTTCGGCTCGAGCTCGGCGACGCGCATCCGGAAACGCTCGCCGTGTGCGGGCAGATCCGACCAGGTCTGCTGACCGCTGCCGCGCAGATAGACGCAGAGCACTCGGGTTCCCGGGAGCGCTCGGACGATGCGGCCCACTCCGTAGGTGGTGGCCCCCGTGTCGACGCGGCTCGTGCGGCTGCGCCCCCCCTCCGGGAACATCAGGCCGACCTCGCCGCGCGAGACCAGCCAGGTGAAGCGGGCAAGCACCCGGCCCACCTCGCGGCGATCCCCGCCGCGGCTGACCGGGATGCACTTCATCACGTAGCTGAGGGCGCGCATCGGCCAGGTGCGGGCGAAGTTCTCCCGCTCGGGAGTGTTCCAGACGACCGAGCCGAAATGGAGCACGTACCACCACGGTGGGGCGAGCGCCCACGCGATCACGAAGGAATCCACCATCGTCAGGTGGTTGGCACAGACGAGGAGCCCGCCCGACGAGCTCCGCCGAAGTCTCCGGAAATGCTCCCGAGCCTCCCGCTTCCCCTCGATGCGCCATCCCATGCCGAAACGCATCAGGGCCACGACGACCGGGATCCAGAGCGGAGAGAGCAGGCGCCCCACCTCGCGCTGGAGGAGGAGCGCCGCGCGATCGCGAAGGCGGAGCTCCTGCGTCGCCAAGTCGCGTGCTAGCCCAGCTTCGAGAGGACGAGACCCACGCAGTCGCCGACCGTATTCACGGAATCGACGTCGTCGTCCGGGATCTCGATGTCGAACTCGTCCTCGAAGGCGAGCACCACGTCGACGAGACGCGCCGAGTTCACCTTGAGGTCGTCGAGGATGTGCGTGGCGTCGCTGACGCCCGCCAGGGCGGTCTGGTTCTTGACGTGCGGCGTCAGGATCTTCACCACCTTCTCGAAGACTTCCTTGCGTTCCATGTCCACTCCTCCTGCGGCAGAGCCGCTCATGCGTTCCAGGTCCGGAATACGACCGCTGCGTTCACGTCCCCGAACCCGAAGCCGGCCTTGATGGCGACCCGTGCTTCGGGGAGATCGCGCACGGAGTGCGGGATCGACGCCGCGAAGGGCTGGATCGCCGGGTGCAGATCCTCGCTGTTCAGGCAGGGGTGCGCGAAGCGTCCGACGAGCATCAGGACGGTAGCGACGGACTCCAGGGCGCCCGCTGCACCGAGAGTATGCCCGACCAGCGACTTCGTCGCCGTGAGCGTCGGGAAGTTCCCGGGCTCGCGGCCGAGCGCGGCGGACCAGGACGCCACCTCGGAGGGGTCGGCCCCGGTGGCGGTGAGGTGCCCGTTCACGAGGTCCACGGCGTCGCCGTCGACGGCGGCATCGGCGAGCGCCTCACGGATGCAACGGCGCACGGCGGTCGGGTTGGGAGCGGTCATGCTGCCCCCGCCGCGATGGCCGCCGCAGTTGATCGCAGAGCCGAGCACCTCGGCGTGGATCCGGGCGCCGCGGGCCTCCGCGCTCTCGAGGCTCTCGAGCACGAGCACTCCGGCGCCGGCGCCCGGCACGAAGCCGCCCGCGCTCGCGGAGAGCGGTCGCGAGGCCTTCTCGGGCTCCTCGTTCCAGGTACGGCAGAGCACCCGCATCGAGTCGAAGCCCGCCCAGATGTAGTGGCTCGCCCCCTCGGCGCCGCCGCAGAGCATGCGGCTCGCCTGGCCGCGCCGGATCCGATCGGCCCCCATCGCGATCGCCTCGACGCCGGTGCTGCACGCGCTCGAGTTCGTCGTCACCTGGTTGCCGAGCGCGAGCAGACCCGAGACGCGGGCCGAAACACCGCTCGCCATGGACTGCTCGACGGCGGTGCTGCCGAGTCGGCGGACCCTGCCCTCGTTCACGAGGGGCACGATCTTCTCGGCGACCGTGTCCATGCCGCCGATCCCGGTGCCGAGGATCGCTCCGCTTTCCCAGTCGACGCGGTCGTCCCCGCGTTCGGGTCGCGAGAGTCCCGCGTCCTGCCACGCCTCGACCGCGGCGAGGCTGCAGTAGCGGTGGCTCGAGTTCATCGCGAGGAGCTCGTCCGCGTCGAAGGCGGCGGCGGCGAGCTCGTCGGTGCCCTGCGGCACGCCGGCCACCCGGCAGCCGAAGCCGGACTTCTCCATCGCGACGTTCGCGCGGATCCCGGAGCGCCCCTCGCGCAACGCGCGTTCGAACTCGGCAATCCCGTTCCCGTTCGGCGCCACGACGCCGAGACCGGTGACGACGACGCGTCGGGTCATTGCGATACCCCCATGCCCGAGAGCGTCCCCGAGCATACGAGCGTCCCATCCTCGAGGCACATCTCCGCTTCCGAGCGCAGCTTGCGGCGGCGGAAGAAGAGCTTCCGGCCGCGGATCAGGACGCGTTGCCCCGGCCGGACGACGCCGCTGAACTCGACGTTCACGTCGGTGAAGAGGGTGACGAGCTTGCGGGCCTCGTCGGGCGACTCCTTGTCGAGCAGGTAGAGGCCCAGCGCCACGACCGCGACCTGCGCCATCGACTCCACGAGCAGTACGCCGGGTGTGACGGGATTTCCGGGAAAGTGTCCGCGGTAGAAATCCGAAGCGGCTCGCCAGGTGTAGGCGGCGAGGACATGCTCGTCGTCGATCTCGAGGATCTCGTCGACGAAGCGAAAGGGCTCCTGCTGCGGCAGGCGCGAGAGCAGCTCGGCGGGCGAGAGCCCGGCGCTCATCGCTCCATCCTCCCGCCGCGCGAGCGCTCCGTCGGGTTCGGGTAGCCTCGGTAGGCGATGTCGCGGAAGAGGCCGGTCTTCGCGCGCTTCACGCTGTAGATGGGCTCTCCGTCGACGAGCAGCGTCGCATCCCCGATCGCGATCGCGGAGCCGGATTCGGGAAGCTCGGTGTAGCGCCTGACGTCGATCTCCACGCGCACGAGTCGGTCGTGCGGGCGGATCTGTCCGAAGAACTCGATCTCGCCGCAGCCGAGGGCGCGGCCCGAGCCCAGGCCTCCCGCCCAATTGCAGAAGAAGCCGAGCAGCTGCCACACGGCGTCGACACCGAGACAACCGGGCTGAACGGGGTCGCCGAGGAAGTGACACTGGAAGAACCAGTCGTCGAGCTTGACGTCGCGTTCGCCCACCACGCGGCCTCGATTCCCCTGACGCGAGATCTCGACGACGCGGTCGAGCATCAGCATCGGTGGAACCGGCAGCCGGGCGGTGAAGCCTTCCGGCGGATCGTCCACGAGCGTGCCGTGGCCGAAGGCGAGGAGCTCGCTCTGCTCGAAGCGCTCGCGTGCGCGGAACTCGTCGTACTTCACGCCCGGTCCTCGAAGCGCAGCCAATAGCTCGCCCAGCTGAGCCCCGCGCCGACGCCCACTACGACGATGTCGTCCGGGGGCTGCCACTTCTCCCAGTTCATCGAGAGCACCGAGGCCGAGCTCGCAGCGCCGGTGTTGCCGTACCACTCGACGTTGCTGTGGTGTCGCTCGGGCGGAATCTCGCAGCGCTCGCACACGTTTTCGAGCATGCGCAGATTTGCCTGGTGGCCGACGAAGTGAAGGGGGCGATCCGCGCGGGCGTGCGCGGCGCGCATGCGCTCGTAGCATCCGATGGTCTGGCGGATTGCGAAGGCCTGCACGGTGCGGCCCTCCTGCGCGAACCAGCCCGTGCGCGGCACTACCACCTTGTTGCCGCCCGAGGGCCGGCTGTCGAGGCTCGTGTCGAGGATCCGCGCCCGGCCGGGAACGCGGGTCGAGATCACCGCCGCTGCGGCCGCGTCGCCCCAGAGCACGGCGGCCGCGCGGTCGGCGTAGTCGACGGTCTTGGTCAGGCTGTCGGGCGCCACGAGCAGGACGAAGTCCGGCACCTTCGCGGGGTCCATCAGGAAGAGCAGGTGGATCCCGGCGAGAAAGCTGGTGCAGGCCGAGTTCACGTCGAAGGCCGGAACGTCGATGCCGAGCCGCCGAGCGACGTTGCAGGCGTCGGCCGGCGAAACGAAATCGGGTGCAGAGCTCCCGCTGATCACGAGGCCGATCTGCTCGCGCCCGATCCCCGCGCGGGCGATCGCCAGCTCCGCCGCGCGGGCGCCGAGCTCCCCGGTCGTGTAAAGGGTCGCTTCGCCCGCGGCGCGGATGTCGCGGTTGCGGGTCTCGCGCAGGTAGTCGAGCGGGAGGCAGGTGCGGCGCGAGCGGATCCCGACGCGGTCGAGGATCCACTGATCGTTCGTGCCGATGTCGAGCTCTTCCAGGAAGCGGTTCGTGATCTCGTTCTCGGGGTGGAAATGTCCGAGACCGTGGAGCCACAGCGTCAATCGAAACCCCTCACGGGCCGCAGGAGGGCGACGCGCCGAGGGTAGGCGACCCACCCCCGGGCAGCGAGGCGAGGCGCGCCCGAGTTCGATGAAGTGACCAACAGTCACTTTTTTGGGAAAGGCGGAGGATGACCGCCCGCCGACAGGATGTCAACGGAAGTTGTATGGCCAATTGGGGTTAAAAAGACCCGATATGTTTCACTTGCGCGCTCAGCGAGCGGCTTCGAGGTACTCGGGCAGCTTCGTCGGGTCCAGCAGGGTTCGAAACTCCGCCGCGCCGGCCGCTGCGACCCGCTCGCCCCAGCCCTCGAGGCGTCCGCGGAAGAGGGCGGGGTCGGCCTGGTCGCGCCCGAGACGCTTCACGTTCAACGCGACGACCCGCGTCCCTGCGAGCTCGTCTGCGTCGAGCTGTCGCCTCGAGCCGATCGGGAGGTCCTCCTGCATGTCGCTGAAGATCAACAGCACGCGGCTGCCGGCCCCCGTCTCGCCGAGGTACTCCGACGCGAGCATGATCGCGCCGGGAATGTCCGTGTGGGCGGAGCGGGTCGGTCGCGTGGCGAAGGTGTCGAGCAGGCGAGCCATCTCGAGCTTCTGCGCGTTCGCGTGCGATGGGCGCCGGTCGAGCGTGAGCAGCGCGAGGACGTTCTCGCGGTCGTAGCTCTCCGAGTCGATGCTCGCGACGAGCAGCGTGTCGCCCGGCACCATCTGCGGCAGGATCTCCCGCTTGACCACGCGCACCGTCTCCTGACGCTCATCGGCGTAGGTCCCCGACACGTCGATCAGCACTCCGATCGCCTGGTCGTAGCGGCGGCCGTCGCTGCAGCCGGCGAGGGAAGACCAGGCCAGCAGAAGTCCGAGTGCGGCGAGAGCCCGGGTCATCACGCGACTCCCGACTCGGCCCGCCGCTCGGCCGCGCTCGCGAGGCTCCCCGCGCTGCGCCGCGGAGGATCCTCGCCGCGTAGTGCGCGCTCGACGCGCAGCGGGATCGCGACGTACACGTCGTAGAGACTCGGTCCGGCCGAAATGAGCGTCCGTGCGCCGTGGGCGAACGCCTGGGCGAGGTGACCGAGCCCGTGGAGTCCGGCGACGGAGAGCCTCCAAACGACGTGCCGCCCGCTGTCGAGCAAGCTCTCGAGCGGGATCGCGACCATCGCGAGGATCCACGGCAGCACGAAGCCGAGCACGGCCTGCCCGATCACGGGGATCGACGAGTGCGCCGGCGCCTGCACCCTGGCCTCGGTCGAGCCGGCGAGCGAGAGCTTGAGCGCTGCATCGGCCTCGACGATCTGCTCGCGCAGCACTGCGAGGGAGCTCTCGACCGCGGCGAGGAAGAAGAGTCCGGCGAGCCCGAGCCCGAGGATCAGGCGTCGGCGTCCGAGCGAGGCGGTGGCGAGCTTCGGGAAGAGGTCTGTGATCTCGAGCATGTCCATCACGAAGATCCCGATCGCCGTCTCCATCAACACGATCACGAGCGCCGACACGGTTGCGACCGGGACGCCGCCGATGCGCGCGCCGGCCGGAACGAGCTCGGACATCGGGAGCGCGATCAGCTGGAAGTTGATGAAGGCGCCTCCCAGCGCGACCGCCAGCACGACGAGCGAAACCAGGAAGGTCTTGACCGGGGAGAAGGCGAGCGCCTGCGTCTCGGCGCCGCGCGCGGCCGTGAGCGCCTGGAACTCGTCGACGCAGCGGTCGATGCGCGTGGTCGCCTGGAGGCTCCTCGCGACGATCTCCTTCATCCGGGTGAGGAGGCCCCGCAGCTCCTTCCAGTCATGGCGCATGCGGCCGAGCAGCTTGTGGCGCTTCGAGCTCTCCTCGCGGTAGTGAGCGAGCGCGCGTTTTCCCGCCTCCTCGAGCGACTCGTGGATGCCGTCGAGCACCTTCTGGACGTTCGGGTCCGAAGCGGCGGGAATCGCCGAGACCGCCTCGACTGCGGAGGTCCAGCCAGGGACCTCGGGCGGCGAGTCGCCGCAGCGCTGGTAGTCGCCATCGACGCGCAGCAGCAGATCGTCGAGGCGGCGCTGCAGGTTCGCGTACTGGCCGAGCTTCTCGGAGAAGCTCGCGTCGACGCGATGCAGCTCGCGCTCCATCCGGGCGCGCAGCTCGATCTCGCCGGCCGCGAGCAGGGCCTCCCGGCTGTGTCGCTCCTGCCGCTCGGCTGCGCTCCGGCACCCTTGCGCGACCCCCGACAGGCCGCTTTCGAGGCCGCGGAAGATGCCGCGCAGCACCTGGAGCATCGGCTCGCGCGCCGCCCAGAGGAAGAGCGTGGAGAGCACCCAGAGAAGCAGCAGCGAGACCGCCGGATTCTGCGGCCAGATGTACATCGACTCCATGACGCCCCTCCCGGCGACGCGAGAGTCGCCCGACGATGGAGCGTCGGACTCCCCGACGCCGGAATGTGTGCGTCGGGTCACGGCAGGCGGCCGGCAGCGGCGACGCGCCAGGCGCCGCGGAGGTCTACTGCCCTTCGAAGTCCGGGTCGCGCTTCTGGAGGAAGGCGCTGAGGCCCTCGCGGAAGTCCTTGCTGCGGAAGAGCGGCAGCAGCTGGAGGTAGACATGGTGCACGTGGTCGGAGAACTCCTCCGAGAGGCCCATGCGCATCATGCGCTTGCTGGCCTGCACCGCGAGGGGCGCGTTCTTCGCGATCTCCCTGGCCACCGCGAGGGCCTCGTCGCGGAGTCGCTCGGCGGGTACGACCCGATTCACGAGGCCCAGCTCGAGACAGTCCGGCGCGGACAGGGTGCGGCCCGTGAAGATGATCTCTGCGGCGCGCGACCAGCCGACCAGACGCGGCAGCAGCCAGGTTCCGCCGCTCTCCGGCAACACGCCGCGGCGCGTGAAGGCGGCGGCGAGCTTCCCGTTCTCGCTCGCGATGCGCAGGTCGCAGCCGAGTGCCAGGTCCATCCCGTAGCCTGCGGCGGCGCCGTTGAGCGCGCAGATCGTCGGCTTGTCCATGCCGTGGAGCACCACCGGCGGTGCGTTGCGCAGCTCGAGGCTCGCCGGGAGGCCGGCGAGCCCGCCGATGCCGGATCCCGACGCAGCGTCCTTGAGATCGAGCCCGGCGCAGAAGCCGCGACCGGCACCCGTCAGTACGATCACCCGGACCTCCGCGTCGCGGTCGAGCGCGACGAGCTCGTTGGAGAGCTGCTCGAGCATCGGACCCGAGATCGCATTCAGCCGCTCGGGTCGGTTCAGCGTGACGACGGCGACGTGAGCGTCGCGCTCGACGAGGACTTCGCTCATCTGGCTCCTCCGGGTGGACTCGTTCCGGCCGCAGCATAGCCCGAAGCGGCCCCGGGCTCCCGACGCGCATCCGGGGCTATTCTGTGCGCGTGGATCCGGTGTCGACGACGCGTGTGGGAGTCTATCGCCGTGAGGTGCGCGCGGATCTTCCTCGCGTGTGGGAGAACGTGTACGACTGGGAGCACCTGCCCTGGCTGCACCACGCCGCCTTCTCGCAGATCGAGCTCGTCGACCGGGGTTCCTGGGGGTGGCGCGCTCGTGTCGGCCTCGCAGCGAAGCAGAAGGGCCAGGTGATCCTGCTCGAGCTGCGGACCGAGCGCGAGGCGGGCCGCTACGTGTCGCGCACTCTCGAAGGACCCGGCGCGGGAACGGAGATCTGGACCCAGCTCGAGTCGCGCGGTACCCACACCGGGATCGAGGTCGCCTTCTGCGTGCCCGGCGTGGCATCGCAGCACGTCGCGGGCGTCGGCGCGGCCTTCGAGCGGCTCTACGCGCGGCTGTGGGACGAGGACGAGGCGATGATGCAGCGGCGCACGCAGGAACTCTCCCGGCCCAGGGAGCCCGCCGCGTCCGCCGCGCGCATAGCACTCGGGCCGCTCGCCCGGCTGCGGGAGAGGCTTCCGCTCGTGCTCGAGATCGGAGCAGAGAGGGTGCGGCTGGTGCAGATCGGCGACGAGATCGTCGCGCACTCCACGCGCTGCCCCCACTGGCTCGGACCGCTCGAGGACGCCCCGCTCGAGGACGGCTGCGTGCGCTGTCCGTGGCACGGGTACCGCTTCGACGTGCGCACGGGGGCCAGCGCGGACGGACGCGGCCTGCGCCTCGCCCCGGCTCCGCGCGTCCTGGTCGACGCCTCCGGCGACGCCCAGCTGGTCTCCAGTTAGCCCCTGAGGCTCTCAGCCGGCAAGCGCGAAGCGCGCGCAGCGAGACGCAGGCGAGCGGAGGCGAGCGGAGGCGAGCACCACCGTCCAGATCCTCGCACCGTCCTCGAACTGTGGCCTAAAGCCACGAACCAGAATTCCGATTCGGGTCCAGGGAGGTCGGAGTGCCCGCCAGAGTCCCTCGTCAAGCCCGAAGCCGCGCGACGCAGGCCCGGATCCTCGATGCCGCCGAGGCGATCGTCGCTGGCCGCGGCTTCGAGGGGGCCGGCGTGTCGCTGGTGGTGCGGCGCGCCGGCTGTTCGGTGGGTGCCTTCTATTCCCGCTTCCGGGACAAGCAGGACCTGCTCGTCGCCTTGTACGACCGCTTTGCTGCCGAGGCGTCCGTGCGGATCGCTGCGAGCCTCGACCCCGCGCGCTGGTCGAACGAGCCGCTGCCGCGCTGCCTGAACGGGCTCGTGCGCACGTTGATCGAGCTGCACCGGCAGCGCCGCGGGCTCGCCCGCGCCTTCGTCGTGGAAGGGCAGCGCGATCCCGTCTTCCAGGCCCGTCGCGACCGCCTCTTCCAGGACGCAGGCGGCCGGCTCGCCGGCTTCGTGCGCGGGCGCGCGGGTGCGATCGGCCATCACCACCCGGACCGCGCGGTCGTCTTCGGGCTGGCGGTGGTCTGGAGCACCGTCGAGAGCGCGGTCCTCTTCGACCGCCTGCGCTCGGGAGCCCTGTCGCCGAGCGACGACGATCTCGCGGCGGAGCTCGTGCGCCTGCTGGTTGCCTACCTGGGCATAGCGGAGGTCTGACTGGGCGTAGCGGAGGTATGACTGCCGCGGCGTGCCCGGCGCCTTCGTAGCACCGGCGCCTAGACGGCCTCCGCGCTGCTCGAGTGGCGACTCACGATCTCGGAGACGACGAGGCCACTCATCTCCTCTCCGGAGTCGGGCATCTCGACCACCGGCAGTAGCGAGAGCGCGCGCTCGAGCCCGGCCCGCTCCTCGGGAGCGTGCTCGTGGAAGACGAGGACGAGCCCGTCCTCGCCGTCGTCGCGCTCGACTCGGGCACGCACGAGGAGCGACTCGGGGCAGACGCCGAGATGGAGCGCGAGCCGCACCTCGTCGCCTGCCTGGAGATCCGGGTGCGGGTCGACACGCATGCCGCCTGCGGACAGATCGCGCCCGAGCAGGACCCGCGCGGCTTCGTCGCCGAGCGCGATCACCGGATCCGTGAACGCGTGGCGCGGGCCGGCCCGCCGATCGTCGCTCGGCTCATCCACCTCGAGCTCCGGCGCCGCCTCGCCGTCCGGGCTCGCAGCCGGACCGGCCGGCCATGCGGCGGGATCGGCGAAGGGGGCCCCTGTATCCGCAGGACACAGGGCCGGGCTGCTGGCGTGCGCCGCGACGATCTCGTCGAGCCGGCGGAGGTCACGAGCGGAAGTACTCTCGAAGTGGATCACCATCGACTGGACGCCCGGCATGCGCGGATCGGTGTCGAGGACGCGTCCGGCCACGCCCATCAGTGAGAGGGGTCTCCCGCCTGCGATCTCGGCGGGAAGCGCGAGCGAGAGCCGGCGGCCCTCGGCCACGGCGTCGGTCGTGAGGAGCCGGCAGCCGCGCCGAGAGAGATCGACCAGGATGGCCGTGCGGCGCCGAAGCCCGCTTCGGAAGCGGATCGCGGCTCCGATGCCGACCCTCGACGTCCTTCTCCGTTCGGGACCTCGGTACAGGGAATGGAGGACGAGTAGTCGCAGCGCCGCTGGGTGGACCGGCAGGCGCACCACCCGGCGGATCCCGGCGCGCGCCACGAGCGCGCGAGCGGTTCGGGTATCCCCGTCGAGCACGGCGATCCTGTCGACCGCGTTCCCGGATCCAGCGTCGAGCTCGATCAAGCGCCGCGGCGTCCCGACGACGAGGTCCCAGCTCCAGGCGGACTCGCTCTCGCTCGGCGCGCCGACGCGTTCGTGGAGGTCGACCCCGAGGCCGGCCAAGACATGGGCCAGCTCGGAGAGCTCCCCATCGTGGGTCAGCAGGACCGCCGGTCGATGCTCCAAGGGACCTCGCAAGGGGTCGTTGGTTGCACCGTTCCGGATCGGTCATCGAGAGCCTGGCCTGAAGCTCTGCGCCCCGATGGTAATCGGCTTGCAGGTTCGAGCGAGCTGGCCTGGCCGCCGTGCTGGGAGGGGCGTCTCTACCAGCCAGGAGCGGCGGCGACGTGCGCCAGGCGACGAACCGGCTCGTGGGCGGAGAGCTGGCGGAGGCCGCGCTCTGCGAGCTGGCGGACCCGCTCGCGGGAGAGCCCGAGGCGCTCGCCGATCGCGGCATAGCTCTGGGGCTCGTCGCCTCCGATCCCGAAGCGCCAGGACAGGATCTGCCGTTCGCGATCCTTGAGGGAACCGAGCGCGCCGCCGAGCGCATCGCGGAGCTGCTCGCGCCCGACTGCTTCGCCCGGGTGCTCCGCATCCGGATCGGACAGCGCGTTCTCGAGCGTCAGATCCTCGGTGCCGGGCAGGGGGCTCTGCGTCGAGACGTTGGGGCGAAGCGTCGCCTCGACCTGATCGACGATCTCGAGCGGAAGGTCGAGGGCCTGCGCGAGGTCATCGGTCTCGGGATCGCGGCCGAGCCGCTGGCGGAGCTCGCGCTCGAGCCGCTTGTAGCGGAGCTGGTGGTCGTACATGTGCGAGGGGACGCGGACCGTCCGCGAATGGTTCTGGATCGCGCGCACCATCGCCTGGGCGATCCACCAGACCGCGTAGGTCGAGAAGTGGAAGCCGCGCTGGTGCTCGAACTTCTCGACGGCCCGGATCAGGCCGAGGTTCCCCTCCTGGATCAAGTCCAGGTAGGGAACGCCGAGGTTCCGGTAGCGCTTGGCGATCTTCACGACGAGACGGAGGTTGTGGCGTGCGAAGGTCTGCTTCGCCGCGTGCAGCCGGGCGAGTGCAGCGTCGGTCCGCTCGATCTGGCCGCGTACCCGGGTGCTGTCGATTCCGAGGCGATCGGCCTCGCCCTGCTCGAGCGGGTCCGCCGAAGCGACGAGCGCGCGGAAGCGCTCGTGGATCGCGAGCAGCTCGCGCAGGTCGATGCGAACGCGCGCGAGGCGTCCGGCGATGCGGTCCTCGATGCCCTTGCGGCGCGCGGGCCCGTCCGCCGCGCGCGGACGAATCGAGTCCCGCTCGGCGATCAGGCGCTCGACGGCGGCCATGCAGATGTCGACGCGGCGCCCCCAATCGACACCGCTGCCGTCGCGATGGCCCGCAGCCAACGAAGCGGTCACGCGCCCTGCGCGGCGAAGCTCGTGCCAGCGTTCGAGCAGCACGTCCGCCGTGCGAGGGATTGCGAGGATGGCCGCGCGAATTTCGGCCTCCTCCGCTTCGAGGATGCTCGCGAGCTGCGCCGTCTCCTCGCGCGAAAGAACCCGGATATGCCCGATCGAGCGGATGTAGCGGTCGAGTGAGCTTCGCGAGGACTCCTCGGCGTGGCTCCGAGCCGCTTCGCGAGCGGGACGGACGTCCGAGTCGGTCGAGAGGTCGAAGAGATTCGTGTCCACGTCAGTTCCAGCCTTCCAGTCCACTTTGCGAGTTCCGTCTGCGCCGACTGCTTGCCCCTGCTGCGCGCCGTATGCCCCCGCGTCCAGGGGGGCCTGTACGCCGCTCCCGCCCGCGTCGGGCTAGTGCCCGGTGTCCCAGCAGTTTTGTATCCCCGCGGGGGTTCCCGGCATTGCCCCAGAGAGCCAGCACTCGAGAAAGCTAGGCACCATCGAGCAATCGCCAAGTTCGACACTGGGCCGCCGCGATGGGTTCCATTGCCCGCGGGGAGAATCCCCCGGGGGAGAGCGGCCCGGTCCGGCCCGCCGGGGTAGCCTCTTTTCGCTGATGACCCCGGGCGCTTCGGATCGGCTGCTGACGCGGGATTTCGCGTCGCTGCTGCTCGCCCAGGTCGGCTTCGGCTACGCGTTCTCGAGCTACTTCCTGCTGCCGAAGTTCATCGTCGTCGCGCTCGACGGAGGAGCGCGCGAGATCGGGCTGCTGACCGCCGTCCACAACGCGGCGGTGTTCGCGCTGATGCCTTTGATGGGAGCGTTGGTCGACCGTTTCGGGCGCCGCCACTTCCTCACCGCCGGCGCACTGTTGATGGCGGCCGCGTCGCTCTCGTTTAGCGCGATCGATTCCTTCGGGCCGGCGATCTTCGTGCTGCGCGGCGTCCAGGCGCTCGCGTTCGCGATGGCCTTTGCTGCGGGCTCGGCGCTCGCGGTCGACGAGGCGCCGCCCGAGCGGGTGGCACAAGCCATCGGGCTCTTCGGGTTGACCTTCCTGTCGATGAACGCGGTGGCGCCCCTCGTCGTGGAGGAAGTCTCGGTGCGCGCAGGCTGGCCCACCGCCTTCGGGCTCGCGGCCGCCGGTTCCCTACTCTGCGCGCTGCTGTCGCTGCGTCTGCGGGAGCGCGCCGTCCCGGGTGGGCAGAGCGAGCCGCTTCTCGGGCTGATCGCGGTGGCGACGCGCCCGAATCTGCTGCAGGTGATGGCCGTCGTCGCGCTCGTCGGGATCGCGTTCTCGTCGATTTTCAACTTCCACCAGCCCTTCGCGCTCGAAGCCGGGATGGAGCGCGTCCGCGCGTTCTTTGTCGCGTACGCCGCCGTCGCCATCGGGGTTCGGGTCGGCTTCGGCTCGTGGATCGACCGTTTCGGGCATCGGCGCTCCGCGCTCGCGGCCCTCGGCCTCTACGTGGTGGTGGCGCTGCTGGCGAGCGAGATCCCGCGCGTGGGTCTCGCGCTGCTCGGCGCCGCGCTCGGCCTCGCCCACGGTGTCTTCTATCCGGCCTTCAATGCCGTCGCGCTCGAGCGGAGCGGAGCGCGCGAGCGCGGAAAGGTCATGGCGCTCTATCAGGCCGCCTTTCAGGCCGGCGGTGCGGCGGGCCCCTTCGCGCTCGGCCTGCTCGCCGAGCGGGCGGGCTATCCGCCGGTCTTCTTCGCCTCTGCCGCATGTCTCGCGCTGGCATTCGTCGTGCTGCTGGTCTCCTCGCCCGAGAAAGAGAACTAGCCCGATGGACTCCGCTCGCCTGCGGCTCGCTGCGCGGCAGCCGTAGAAGACCGAGTCGAGGTCGACGGCGAGCGTGCGCCGCCAGTCGTCGAGCGCGAGGTCGGGCGCCTGACCGACGCTTCCGATCCCGGCGTTGTTCACCATTGCGTCCGCACATCTGTTGCGGGGATGTCAACCGGCCTCGATCCGTGATAGGTAGAGGCGTGGCGAGCAACGCGAGACTCCGGATCGGCGCGCTCGGCGCCGCGCGCATCACGCCGATGGCATTGCTGCGACCCGCACGCGGCGTTTCGGAGGTGGAGGTGCTGGCGGTGGCCGCCCGCGACGAGGGACGCGCTCGACGCTTCGCCGCCCGCCACGGCATCGCTCGCGTCCATTCCGGCTACGCAGCGCTGCTCGCCGATCCCGAGATCGACGCCATCTACAACCCGCTCCCGAACGCGCTGCACTGCGAGTGGACGATCCGCGCGCTCGAGGCCGGGAAGCACGTGCTCTGCGAGAAGCCCCTCGCCTCCAATGCCGACGAGGCGCGTCGCATGGCGCTGGCCGCCGAGAAGGCGGGCCGCGTCCTCGTCGAGGCCTTCCACTGGCGCTACCACCCGCTGGCCGAGCGGATGAAGAGCGTCGTCGCCTCCGGAACGCTCGGCCGCGTGCGTCATGTCGAGGCGAGCTTCTGCATCCCGATGCCACTCCCCGGCGACATCCGCTACCGCTTCGACCTCGCGGGAGGCGCGACGATGGATGCGGGCTGCTACCCGGTGAGCATCGTGCGCCACCTCGCGGGCGCCGAACCCGAGGTGGTCTCCGCGACGGCGCGGCTCGCGTCTGCGCAGGTGGACCGCTGGATGCGTGCCGAGCTGCGCTTCGAGGACGGCCGCAGCGGGCGCATCACCTGCTCGCTCTTCTCGACCTCGCTGCTGCGCGTCGAGGCGCTGGTCGTCGGAGACGCGGGCGAGATGCGCGTCTTGAACCCGATCGCGCCGCAGCTCTTCCACCGTCTCCGCGTGCGCACGCAGGCGGGGCGCTCGGTCGAACGGGTGGCTGGCGAAGCCAGCTATACGCACCAGCTCCGCGCCTTCGCGCGCGCGGTACAGCAGGGGGAACCCGTCCCCACGGACGCCGCGCACGGTGTCGCCAACATGACGGT
This sequence comes from uncultured Spirochaetales bacterium, assembly GCA_964413375.1. GTDB lineage: Bacteria > Myxococcota_A > UBA9160 > UBA9160 > SMWR01 > CAZUYC01. The sequence goes on from CAYPSI010000056.1 coordinate 23,027, forward strand.
GATCGATGCGATCTACCGCAAGGCGGGTCTGCGCCTGCGCGGCAGCTGAGCGGGGAGCAAGGCGCCCGACGCTTCGTCGGGCGCCGCGCAGCGAGGCGCAGCCGAGCGAAGCTCCTCGCGCTAGCCGCCGTCTTCGTCCGGGGCGGCCTCCTCCTCGTCCGGCTGAGACGAGATCAGGGACGACACCGCGCTGCCGTCCGGTCGCGTGCCGAGCTGGAGGCGCACGTCTCCCGAGGGATCCAGGAAGCTCTGCAGCACCCTGCCATCGGCCGCTGCGAAGGTCTCGATCCGTTTGCGACCCTGCGGGTCCAGAAGCACGCTTCCGGCGAGCCCGTCCGCCTCCGAGATCAGCTGGATGCGCACCTTGCCGCTGCGGTCGAGGACCGCGATGCCTGCGTCTCCGTCGGCGAACGCGGCCGCTCCGATCCGCCGCGCGCCGGCCGAATCGAGCAGTGTCAGGCTCGCCTTTCCGTCGGGCTCGATTCCCTGGGAGATGCGCCGGCGACCCTCCGCATCGAAGTGATCGATGGAGCCGCCGCTCGCGGCGGCCGAGAGCGCGATGCGAACCCTGCCCTCGGCGTCGGTGACGGCGAGCTCCTGTACGGTGACCCGCGAGCTCGCCATCCCGGCCCGCAGCGCCAGCGCGCCACCGGCGAGCGACAGCACGACGACGGCGATCCACAGCAGGCGGACCGAACGCTCGAGTCGGGCGACCCGCCCGGACTCTGCGTCGCCGGCCTGCTCCGGCTTCTCGAGCGGCTCCTCGTTGCGCTCCTGCTCCATGACACCTCCTTCGCGGCCGAGACCGGCCGCGTGGTCCGAACTCCAGGCCTCGCTCCTGGGCTATCGTCCACGCACGCGCCCGAGTGGAGGAGATCATGCCGGGAAGCTTCCGCTGGGCAGGGGTCGCGCTCGGCCTGCTCGTCTGCGGCCCCGCCGCCGCCGAGGCGCTGGACTGGGCCCGCCTGCGCGACGTCGAGACGGTCGAGGTCCTGACCACGGACGAGGACGGTGCGACCCGCGAAACGACCGTGTGGCTCGCGGTGGTCGCCGGCGCCGGCTACGTGCGGACCGGTAGCAGCACCTGGGGGGACAACGTCGTGCGCAGCCCGGAGCTCGAGCTGCGCGACGCCGGAGCGACCCATCCGATGCGCGTCGAGTTCGTCGAGGACGACGCCGAGCGCCAGCGCATCGCAGAGGCCTTCCGCGAGAAGTACGGCTTCTCGGACTGGGCCGTCTCGTGGATCCGCGGCTCGCGTCCGAAGATCATGCACCTGCATCCCAGGGAGTGAGCATGGCGAAGCTCAACCGCACCAGCGAGAGGATCACGCTTCCGAAGTCGCAGGGCGCTTCGCAGGCGATGCTGCTGGCGACCGGGCTCTCCCTGGACGATCTCGCCAAGGCCCAGGTCGGGATTGCGTCGTGCTGGTTCGAGGGCAATCCCTGCAACATGCACCTGCTCGAGCTCTCCGCCCAGGTGAAGCAGGGCGTGCAGGCCGCGGGCCTCGTCGGCATGCGCTTCAACACCATCGGTGTCTCGGACGGGATCTCGATGGGCACCGAGGGCATGAGCTACTCGCTCCAGTCGCGCGATCTCATCGCAGATTCGATCGAGACCGTGATGCGCGCCCAGTGGTACGACGCGAACATCTCGATCCCCGGCTGCGACAAGAACATGCCCGGCTGCGTGATTGCGATGGGGCGCGTGAACGTTCCCTCGCTGATGGTCTACGGGGGGACCATCCGCGCGGGACGCAGCGAGCACTTCGACAAGCTCGACATCGTCTCGGCCTTCCAGTCCTACGGCGAGTACGTGGCGGGGCGCATCGACGAGGGCAAACGCGCCGAGATCGTGCGCTTCGCCTGTCCGGGCGCCGGAGCCTGCGGCGGGATGTACACCGCGAACACGATGGCTTCCGCGATCGAGGCGCTCGGCATGTCGCTCCCGGGCAGCTCCTCGACCCCGGCCGAGGATCCCGCGAAGCAGGACGAGTGTCTGCGCGCGGGCAGCGCGATCTGGAAGCTGCTCGAGCTCGACCTGCGACCCCGCGACATCATGACCCGCGAGGCCTTCGAGAACGCGATGGCCGTGGTCACGGTGCTCGGAGGGTCGACCAACGCCGTGCTGCACCTGATCGCGATGGCGCGCGCCGTCGACGTGCCGCTCTCGATCGACGACTTCCAGCGCGTGAGCGACCGGGTGCCCTATCTCGCGGACCTGAAGCCGTCGGGCCTCTACGTGATGGAGGATCTCCACCGCGTCGGGGGGACCCCCGGCGTGCTCAAGCTGCTGCTCGAGCGCGGCGTGCTCCACGGCGACTGCAGGACGGTCACGGGCCGGACCCTCGCCGAGAACCTGGCCGATTTCCCGGGGCTCGCGCCTGGCCAGCAGGTGATCCGCCCCTGGGAGGATCCGATCAAGGCCACCGGTCACATCCAGATCCTGCGCGGCAGCCTGGCGCCCGACGGCGCCGTCGCGAAGCTCACCGGCAAGGAAGGCATGAGCTTTGCGGGTGCGGCCGCCGTCTTCGACAGCGAGGAGGAGATGCTGCGCGCCCTCGAGCAGGATCGGATCCGCCGCGGGATGGTGGTGGTCATCCGCTACGAGGGTCCCAAGGGCGGCCCCGGCATGCCGGAGATGCTGACGCCGACGTCGGCGATCATGGGGGCCGGGCTCGGCGATGCGGTGGCGCTGGTGACCGACGGCCGCTTCTCCGGCGGCTCGCACGGCTTCCTGATCGGCCACGTGACGCCCGAGGCGCAGGAGGGCGGGCCGATCGCACTCGTGCGCGACGGCGACCCGATCGAGATCGACGCGAAGCGCAATAGCATCGAGCTCTGCGTCGATGCGGCCGAGCTCGCGCGGCGGCGAGCGGCGTTCACGCCGCCACCGCTCAAGGCCACGCGCGGAACGCTCTACAAGTACATCAAGAACGTGCGTCCGGCGTCCGAGGGCTGCGTCACGGACGAGTGACGCCGTAGGTCGTCGCGTCGACCGCGTAGGCGAGCCCGGCGAGCGGCGCACGCCGCCCGCGCCGTGCGCGGTTCGCGAGTGCGATCTCCCGGAAGAGACGCAGGCCCTTGCGGTCGTCCCAACCGCCGGTGTCGACGCCGAGGTGCTCGCTGAGCAGCGCTTCGCGCAGGCCTAGCACCGTTGGCGGGTGCCAGAAGGACGCGTTCATTTCCGTGTCGCTCCGGAAGGAACGGTCGGCGACGTTGGTCGAGCCGATCGTCCCCCATGCGTCGTCGATCAGCATGATCTTCGCGTGCACGTAGATCTCGTCGTAGCCGCCCCCGGGCCGGCTCGCAGCGATCGCGGCGAGGGTGAAGCGCTCGTGCGCGCCGAGCCTGGCGAGCTTGTCGAAGAAGAAGCCCGCGTCCGGGTTGTGGCGCGCGGCCACGAAGGCGGGGTGCGCGTTGCCGGGCACGAGGAACACGACCTCGACGCCGCGCTCCGCCGCCGCCTGGAGGGCGTCGACGATCGCGGGCGAGCCGATCGCCTGGTCCTCGAGATAGATCGAGTTGCGCGCCGCGGCGATCGCAGCGAGATACTGATCGAGGACGCTCTGCTCCCCACTCGCGATCGGAAAGGGCTTGCCGCCGGGCGGCGCCGCGTCGGTCCGATACAGGCCGGCCGCGATGGTCCGGGTGATCTGTACGGGGATCTCCCCTAGCGCGGGCGACAGGAAGGCCGGGAACTCGAGATCTGCGGCCCGCGTCGCGTCGGGCCAGACGCCGTCTGCGCGTGCGCGCTCGCTGGCCTCGTTCCAGCGCTGCACGAAGTTGTGATGCACGTCGCTCGCTGCCGGACCGGCCACCTCGACGTAGACGTCGTGATCCTGGCCGCCCGGGTGCGGCGGATGGCCGGGCCGGCAGACGGAGCTGTGGAGCAGGTTGATCCCGCCGACGAAGGCGACCTCGCCGCTGCGGCCGGCGTCGACGATCCAGCTCTTCTGGTGGTGGCAGAACTCCTGCGGATGGCGATCCCAGCGCGCCTTCAGCGTCGGTGCGCGCTCCGCGAGCCAGGCGCGCTCGCTCGCGTCGCCGGGGAAGTGCGTCGACTCCGGCTCGAGCTCGTGAAGGCGCGGCTCGCGCCAGAAGAGCATGCGGACGTCGACGCGCCGCAGCGCGGCGCGCTCGAGGACCTCGAAGAGCGACCCTCGCCCGTCCGGCATCGCCACGTCGCGGTCCAGGTACGCCACCGTGAGCCAGACGCTCTCGCGCGCGGCCTCCACGGCCTCGCAGATGCGCCGGAACGCGGGCTCGCCGTCGACCAGCGGGCGGACGGCGTTGCCCGTCCGCAGCGGGTAGGAGGCCCGCCGCACCGGCGGGACGTGCGCGGACTCCTGGGGAACCAGCGTTGCGCTCACACCGCTCATCGGATGCCCCCCTTGGCGACCTCTTCGATGCGGCCGAGGGCATCGTCGACGTCGGGCTCCGAGACGTCGAGGTGCGTCACCAGGCGGCATCGCTTCGGGTCGATCGCATCGACGAGGAGCTCCCTGGCAGCGGTCGCGCGCAGGAAGCCAGCCATGTCGGAGACGCCGAACATCACCATGTTGGTCTCGGGCCGCGCTTCGACGCGGAAGCCCTGTGTCTCGAGTCCAGCGGCGAGCCGACGGGCATTCTCGTGGTCCCGGGCCAGTCTCTCCAGATGGTGCTCGAGCGCGTACAGGCCTGCGGCTGCGAGGATTCCCACCTGCCGCATGCCCCCGCCCATCATCTTGCGGGCGCGGTGGATGCGCCGGATCCATGCTTCCGACCCGCAGACGATCGAGCCGACGGGCGCTCCGAGGCCCTTCGAGAGGCAGAAGGTCAACGTATCGAAGGGTGCTGCCCAGCGTGTCGCGGGAATTCCGGTCGCGATGACCGCGTTCCACATGCGCGCTCCGTCCAGATGCAGGTGCAGGCCACGCTCGCGCGCGACCCCTGCCACGTCCTCGATCCAATCGATCGGAAAGATCCGGCCGCCGGAACGGGTGTGCGTGTTCTCGAGCGCGACGACCCGCGTCGGGGCGTAGTGCACGTCTTCGGGCTGGAGCGCGGCGGCGACGTCGGACCCGGCGAAGAAGCCGCCCACACCGATGGTCTTCACCTGCAAGCCGGACAGCGCGGCTGCCGCCCCCGATTCGTAGTGGAGCAGGTGGGCCCCCTCGCCCGCGAGGACCACGTCTCCGGGGCGCGTGGCGGCCCACAGCGAGGCTTGATTTCCCATCGTGCCCGAGGGGACGAAGAGGGCCGCCTGCTTGCCGACGAGCCTCGCCGCCGTCGCCTCGAGGCGTTTCGCGGTGGGATCCTCGGCGTAGACGTCGTCGCCGACTTCGGCCCGCGCCATGGCCTCGCGCATCGCCGGCGTGGGACGCGTCACGGTGTCGCTGCGAAGGTCGATCTGCCTCACTGCGGAGAGTGTACCTCGGCGAGGAAGCCGCCGACCGCTTCCAGGAATTTCTCGGGCTGCTCGAGATGCACGTTGTGCTCGGCGCCCGCGATCTCGACGAGCCGGGCATTGCGGATCTCCCGGACGAGGGACAGGGCGCCCTCCCGCGACAGGATCGGGCTCTCGCCGCCGCGCACGATCAGGGTCGGCGCGCTGACGTGCTCGAGAAGGGGTCCCTCCGCGGACGGGAGTGCGAACCAGCGCGGGTCGAATTTGAACGCGAAGCGCCCGTCCGGCTCCTCCCGAACCGACGCTGCCGCGATGCGTTCTCGCAGCTCCTCCCGAGCGCCCGGTGCCGGCGGCAGGAAGCGGAAGCGGGAGATCGCCTCCTCGCGGGTGCGGTAGCTGCGCCGCGCTGCGAGGGCGAGACGCATCAGGCGGCGGGTCCGCCCGCCGACCCCGCGAGCGACATCGACCACCACCAGCGCGCGGGGCCGCCTTGCACCAGCGTGCCGGGCCGCGTGCTCGAGCGCGATGTGGCCGCCCATCGAGTGTCCGAGCAGCGAGGCCTCGGGTGCCCCGAGGTGCTCGAGCAGGCCCACCAGATCCCGCTGGAAGGCGCCAGGCCGCGGCTCGGGCTGGTCGGAATCGCCATGGCCGCGGAAGTCCAGCGCGATCACGTGGTAATCGCCGGCGAGGGCCGCTGCCACGTCGTCCCACCAGTGGGCGTTGGCCCCGCCCCCATGGAGCAGGACGAGCTTCGGCCGGGAGGGGTCGCCATGCTGGATGGCGTTCAACGTGACGCCGTCGAGAGCGGGCGTCGTGAAGCGTTCGGAGCGCGCCACGGGCAAACCGGATTATAGGGTTTCCGGGCTCCAGGGTGCCGAATTCGGCAATTTTCGATTGGAACCCTTCCGGAAAACTCCTATGATCCGCTGCCGGAAAACGCCGGATGGATCCGGCAAGTGGGAGGAAACATGGCAGCGAAGAAGAAGGTCAAGGCAGCGGGCAAGAAGAAGAGCGGTGCAGGCGGGGAGCTGATCATCTCCAAGTCGCGCACCAAGGCCGCTGCGAAGAAGTGCAACGTGGGTGGCGAGTTCTACGGCGCCCTCGATGCAGCCGTCCGCAAGATGATCGCAGGTGCCGAAGAGCGCGCGCACGGCAACAAGCGCAAGACGCTCAGGGCCGTCGATATCTAGGACCCGTTCCGATCGGAGGGCCCGTCGGGATCTCTCGGCGGGCCCTTCGCCGTCTTCGGGTCGAGGCTCGCTCCCACCCGGAACAGGCGCTCCATCGGAAGTCGCCGCAGCACCTCCGCGGCGCTCCGCTCATTCGCAGCGGCGACGTGCTCGATGCCGCGGCTCACCCAGCGTGCGGCCTTTTCGATCGCGGTCGGGGTCGACGCGGCGTCGGCGAGGTCCATGCGATCCGCTACCGCCACCTTGTTGGCGAGCGCGACGAGCTCGTGGAACGCGGCGCGCCGCGCCCCTTCTTCGAGATCGCCGATCGCGCGGAACACGAGGTAGGAAGCGTCGCGCCCCGCCGGAAGAGAGGGGATCCACACCGGCATGCGCCAGACATCGATCTCGCGCACCGTCGCTTCCGCGGGGAGCCGGTCGCGTTCGGCGGCCGGAACGAAGCGGTAGATCGCCATCGCCTCATCCCAGGGTGGGAAGCCCAGGTCCTCGAGGCGCCCGGAGCGCCAGCGCTGCGCCCACTCCTCGGACTCCGTCGGGAGCTCCCAGATCGCTCCCTGGAGCAGGCGGAAGTATGCCCAGTAATCGCCCTGGAAGAGCGCGTGCAGCATGCGCAGCAGGGGGGCCAGATCGTCGCCCTCTCGCTTCGCTGCGAGGAAGAACTGTCCGTCGAGGGTCTGGGCGCCCGGCGGGGGTTGGAAGTCGGGATCCTCCGAATCGGGCGGCTTGAGCACGACCTCGGCATGGTCCTTCAGATACAGGACCGTGAGTTCGGGATCGATCGCCTGCAGGTGGCGCACGAGCGGCTCGTCTTCGATCTCCGCCAGCGCGGCCATCCACTGGTCGAGCGTGTTCAGATCGAGCGAGGTGCCCTTCCACGCGTCGAGATCGAGGCAGGCAGTCACCTGGTCGGACGTCGCCACCTCGAGGATCCACGCCGTCTCGTCGAGGCCGATCGCCTTCAACGTGAAGACGAGCTCGGCCTCGGGAATCAGCGGGACGACCTGCTCGGGGGCCGGAAGCAGGTCGAGGATCTGGCGGCGCCGGGAGACGGGCGCATCGCAGACGAGTGCGAGCTGCTCCTCGAGAGGCAGCGCGGCCACGCGTTTGCCCGCGGCCACGCGGTCCCGACGGGCCAGCTCGAGCAGGTCGCGGAGGGGGTCGACCGGAAGCCTGCGGTCGGGCATCGGCGAGACGGTATCATCCCGGCCGGATGCATTCCCTCGCCGCCATCGATGAGATCCGCCGGGCGCTCGCGCCGCATGCGCCGGAGGTGCTCTCCGCATCGAGCGAACGCGTCACCCGCCGGGCGGCGGCGGTCGCCGTCTGCCTGCGCGAGCGCCGGGGTGCGGCAGAGCTGCTCTTCATCGAGCGCGCCGAGCGGGAGGGCGACCCGTGGTCCGGACACATGGCCTTTCCGGGCGGGCGCGTCGAGCCCGGCGACCGCTCGTTTCGGCGGGCGGCCGAGCGCGAGACCTTCGAGGAGGTCGGCATCAGCCTCGTGGGGGCCGAGGCTCTCGGCCGCCTCGACGACATGCGCGGCCACCACGCGGCGGGTCCCCCAGCGCTCGTGATCTCCGCGTTTGTCTATCACGTGCCCTCGCCGCCTCCGCTCGTGCTCTCCGACGAGGTGAAGCAGGCCTTCTGGTTTCCGCTCGCCGAGCTCCACGACCCGCGGCGCCACGTCGACTACCGCTTCGGTCCGGCGCGCGAGTACTGCCTTCCGGGCATTCTCGTCGGCGACCCCGACCGCCACGTCGTCTGGGGCCTCACCTACCGCTTCCTCGAGGTCTTGCTCGCGGCGCTCGGCCGTCCGCTCCCCGAGCGCAGCATGCAGATGCCGCCCGAATGGCGCCCGGAGCTCGTCGAGTAGGGATCCGCGCTGCGAGGCGCAGCGTCTCGCAGCGCTCGAGCCGTCCCGTTGCCGCTTGCAAGGAGATGGAACTTGGCGCCCCCGCAGATCCGCACGATCAGCAACTTTCGCGACGTCGGCGGCTCGTTCACGCGCGACGGGCGTCGTGTGCGCTCCGGGAGACTCTTCCGCAGCGGCCACCTCGGCGCTGCGAGTGACGACGATCTCACGCGACTCACCGACCTGGGCATCCGCACGGTGATCGACTTCCGGGGTCCACAAGACGAGGATGCCGACGGCCGTGGACGCCTTCCGGATGGAGCGCGCCTGGTGCGGATCCCGATGGGCGATCCGGCCTCGGCGAACGACATCCGCGGCCTGCTCTACCGGAGCGACGCAGCCGGGCTCGAGCGGATCCTGGGCAGGGGCGGGTCCGAGAGGATGATGTGCCAGGCCGCGGCGGGTCTCGTGACGGAGCGCTGCGCGGAGTTCGGCGCGCTACTGCGCGGCCTCGCGGCCCAGCACCCGCTGCCCGCATTGATGCACTGCTCGGCGGGGAAGGACCGCACGGGCTGGGCTGCCTCTCTGGTGCTCCTGGTGCTCGGCGTCGCCGAAGGCGAGGTGATCGAGCACTACCTCCTCTCGAACCTGCACCGTCGCGACGAGAACGAGCAGCTGCTCGCGAACCCGCGCGAGGGCATGGATCCCGAGTGGATCCGCCCCTTCCTCGAGGTGCGCGCCGACTACGCGCGATCCGCACTCGACGCGGCGACCGAGCACTTCGGGAGCTTCGACGCCTACGTGGAACGCGGCCTCGGCATCGACGCCCCTACGCTGGAACGCCTGCGCGCCGAGCTCCTGGAATAGCAAGCGCGAAGCGCGCGCAGCGAGGCGAAGCCGAGCGGAGTCAGTCAGACCTGAAGCAGCGTCACGTCGATCACGAGGCGCTCGCCGACAGCCTCGAGGGCCTCTCGCAGCGCGCGCACGTCCGCGTTCTCCGGCACCTCGGCGAGGATCGCGAGCTCGTAGTGCGGCGCGCCGCCGGGCCCGGGGCGATTGCGCGTGGTGAGCTCGCAGATGTTGACGCCCGAGTCGGCGATCACGCGACACAGCCCGGCGACGATGCCGGCGCGGTCCTCGCCGACCGCCTCGACGCGGTAGAGCTTCGTTCCGGGAGCGGGGACGGAGGGGCGACGCCCCGCTTCGAGCGTCCGCAGCAGGATCGTGAGGCCGTGCTCCCGTTCGAGGCGTTTGGCGCCGATCGCGAGCCGGTCCGCGCTGTCGGGGGCGCCCGTCGAGCAGAGCAGGATCACCGCGAAGTCGCTCCCGAGGATCGTCATCCGCGAGTCCTCGAGGTTCGCGTCGCAGTCGTAGATCAGCTGCGCGAGCTCGGCCACCAGCCCGGGGCGGTCCGTGCCGATCGCGGACAGGATGAACCAGCGCCTCATCGCTCGCCTCGCTCGCGTGCCGGCGCCCTCGGGTCGGAGCCGGCTCCCCCGGGACCGAGCTTACCCGCCTCCTCGAAGCCGAGACAACGGAGCACCGGGAGCGGCGGGTAGCGCAGGTACGCGGGGTCCGA